>CALXDZ010000097.1 GCA_944387205.1 uncultured Oscillospiraceae bacterium | reverse complement strand
GGAAGAATCTGCCAATCCCGGAGCACTGACAGAGGAGCAGCTGAAGCTGGTGGAGGAGATCGTAGGGCGGTATACTGCTGCGCTGCCCAAGCCCCTCTCCCGCCGCCGCAGGCTTCTTTTGAAGCTGTCGGTGGCCGTGGCAGCGGTGTGTCTGGTGGGCGTTCTTTGGAGCCTGCGGACCCGGCTGGAGCGGATGGAACAGCAATACAGCAGCTTGCAGACCTCCGTCAGCGGCGTAAAGGAGTCTGTGAACAGCCAGATCGGCTCCATCTCCTCTCAGGTGGAGTCCATCCTCAAGTCCCAGAACGAACTCACCGCCGACTACGGTACGGAGCTGCTCTCCGGCGATCTTGGGAAAAATCAGGTGACCTTTTCCCTCCGGGCGGTGCCCCGGACCTATACCCAGGGCATGACCGCCGCCTTCCTGGCCGACTGCGGCGACGGCTCGCCGGTCAGCGTTCCGGGCCATCTGGGCGAAGACGGGGCTTTCACCGCCTCCCTCACCTGTCCTTTGACGGACAGCATGGATCTGAGCGTGGTCTTTGTCCTCCCTGACGGCACCCGCCAGACCCAGCTGCTGGACCAGTACTACAGCCTCTACAGCGCCACACTTCCCGTGGTGGAGCTGATGAGCTATGAGACCGGGGAGCTGCTGGGCCGAAAGGCCGAAGAAAACGGACGAGTAGAGCTGCCGGAGGTCTATGTGGACGCCTCTCCCGGAATACCCTATGTGGACAGCAAGGAGCCCCTGGACCAGGCCCAGGTCCAGACCGTCCGAGTGGGCCTTTTCCTGGACAAGGCCCTGGTGACCTGGCTGGAGCCCTGCGAGGTCCCGTCCCGGATGGTCCAGGGCGACATTGAGGACCACTCCTTCTTCCACCTGCCCCAGGGCGTCTCCGTCACCCTGGCGGAGCACACCCAGGAGCTGTGCTTTGCCGCCGTGGTCACCGATGAATACGGCCGGGAGGCAGTGTACAATGACATCCCCTATATATTGGAAAACGGAGCGCTGACCTGGCCCTCCGGCTCGGCAAGCGACACAGACCCTACCCACTGGGAATATGACGCCTGAACCGCTCTCAAAGTTGCAAAAAAGCGCACCGGCAGCTGCCGGTGCGCTTTTTCTTTTTCTCAATTCCGATGCAGTGTCCAGAGCAGGGGCTCAAAATCCACACCCTCCCGGGCGCGAAGATTCTGCCGGGCGGTGCGCGCCGCGCAGAGGCGGACGAACTCCGCCGCGTCGGCAGTAGCCTGGGTCAAGGTTCGGCCATTGACCAAAGCGCCGGTGAGCACGCTGGCAAATACATCGCCGGTGCCGTGGAACTCCCGGGTCTCAAAGGTGGTCTGAATAAACTCCGTCTTCCCTGCGGAGGCGTCAAGGCAGGCTGCGCCGATCTTCCCCGGTTCCAATGACACACCGGTGAGCACCACTGACCGTTTGCCTTCCAAACTCAGCCGCTCCACACAGCTGCGGCAGCCCGCCTCATCCTGGCTCAGGTCCTCATAGGGCACGCCCAGCAAAAAGGCCGCCTCGGTGAGGTTGGGGGTGATGACGTCCGCCTGCTGCGCCATATTCGCCATAGCGGCACACATGGCAGGGGTGTAGGTGGCATAGCAGCGGCCGTGGTCACCCATCACCGGGTCCACCACCACCAGCGTTCCGGGCCGGCGGAACATACGGATAAAGTCCTCCGTAATGTCCATCTGCCGCTCAGAGCCCATAAAGCCGCTGTAAATGGCGTCGAAGTGGATGTCCAGGCTGGCCCAGTGGTTGGCCACCTTGGGCATCTCGTCGGTCATGTCCAGGAAGGTGTAGCCCTCAAACCCGCCGGTGTGGGTGGAAAGATAGGCGGTGGGCAGCGGGCAGCACTGGATGCCCATGGCGGAGAGCACCGGGATGGCCACCGTCAAAGAGCAGCGGCCAAAGCCGGACATATCGTGAATGGCGGCAACGCGGGGCGTGGGCATAGAGGTCATCTCCTCGAATAAAATCGCGGGGGATCGGACCAGGAGCGGATACGGCCCTCCGATCCTCCCGTCTTTTCGTCCCGGTAAAAGATAGTACCACACTCACCGGGGAAAAGCAAGAAGTCCCGGGATCCAGCCCCTCCCCGCCTTACTCTCCCATCTGCTTCTGGATCAGCCGCAGCAGTTCCCGCAGATCCAGGGGCTTGGAGATGTGGGCGTTCATGCCGCACTCCATGCACCGGTGGATGTCCTCGGAAAAGGCGTCAGCGGTCATGGCGATGATAGGCACGGAAGCAGCGTCAGGCCGGTCCAGGGCCCGGATGGCACGGGTGGCCTCATAGCCGTCCATCACCGGCATGCGCAGGTCCATCAGGATCAGGTCGTAGGTGCCGGGGGCCGAGGCGGCAAAGCGATCCAGGCATGCCTGCCCGTTCTCCGCCCAGTCCAGCTGGAACCCCCGGGCGGAGACCAGCCGGCTGGCCATCGCCCAGTTGAGCTCGGTGTCCTCCGCCAGCAGCAGGCGCGCCCCGGCAAAGTCCCGGGCCGCCTCCTGCCCCTCCTCACCGCGAGCATTCGCGGCCCCGTCCCCCGCAAAGCGCAGCAGGCCCCGGTAGAGGGTGGACTTAAACAGCGGCTTGGCCAGAAAACCGCTGATGCCCGCCTCCCGGGCCTGCTGCTGGATGTCGCTCCAGTCGTAGGCGGAGATGAGCAGGATGGGCGTCTGTGCCCCAACCGCCTGCCGCAGCCTGCGGGCGGTCTCGATGCCGTCCATGCCGGGGAGCTTCCAGTCCAGCAGCACCACGTGGTAATTCCCGCCCCGACGGCGGCGCTCCTCGGCCATTTCCAGCGCCTGCCGGCCGCTGAGCGCCCACTCGGCCTGAACTCCCATCTCCTCCAGCGCCTTGACCACCGTGCGGCACAGCTGCTCGTCATCATCCACCACCAGCATCTCCCAGGCCGGCAGGCGCATCTCTTGTTCCTCCCGGGACACCACCGGCAGATCCAGCGTCACGCGGAAGCAACTGCCCTCGCCCTTCCGGCTGGACACGGTGATGGTGCCCTCCATCTCATCCACAATATATTTGGTGATGGCCATACCCAGTCCGGTGCCCTCGGTGCGCTGGACGCGGGTGCTGTCCTCCCGGGCAAAGGAGTCGAAAATCTTCTTCTGGAACTCCTCCGACATGCCGATCCCCGTGTCCTCCACGAAGAAGTGGACCCGGACATAGTCCTCTCCCCGTTCAGAGGGCTCCTGGCGCATGGTGAGATG
>CALXDZ010000096.1 GCA_944387205.1 uncultured Oscillospiraceae bacterium | reverse complement strand
GTGAAGGCCCAGGCCCAGCGGATGGCGTTGTTGCTGATGTGCAGTTCCATCTCATCCATTTTTCGCATTGCGGCACCTCCTGAAAGAATGTAAAACATTTTTGACATTTTCAGCATAGACCGAAGAGGTCGAAATGTCAAGACCTTTTTACATTTTTTCTCCGTTGAGGGAAGCGAACCTTTGTGGTACAATACCTGTCAGATACGCATGGACCGCACGGAAGCGGAGGAGAGGAGAGAGAGGGTATGCTGGAGATCTGGATCGGACGGGCCCGCACCGGCAAGTCGGAGCGGATCCTGGAGCGGATCCGGGAGCTGGGGGATGCGTCGGAGCAGATTTTGCTGGTGCCGGAGCACGCCTCCCATCAGGCGGAGGTGGACCTGTGCATGGCCTGCGGCGACGGGGCCTCCCGGCACGCGGAGGTGCTCAGCTTCCGCCAGCTGGGCACCCGGGTGCTGGCCCTTACGGGAGGCGCGGCGGAGGTGTCCCTGGACCGGGGCGGCAAGCTGCTGATGCTGGAAAAGGTGCTCCAGGAGCTCTCTCCGGCGCTGAAGGTCTATCGCCGTCCCTCCCAGAAGATCGGCTTTCTGGAGGGGCTCATGAGCCTGACCGACGAGCTGATGAGCTACGCCGTGGACCCGGCGGAGCTCTCCGCCCAGGCGGAGGACATCCCCGGCGCCATGGGGGACAAGCTGCGGGACCTGGGGCTCATCTACGGGGCCTATGAGGCCCGGCTCCACGGGGAGGGCCGGGACCTGAGGGACCGGATGCACAAGCTAAACGAGCACCTGGAGGAGTCGGGCTATGTGGACGGCAAGGACATCTTCATCGACGGCTTCACCTACTTCAACGGCCAGGAGCTGCGGGCTCTGGGGACCATGCTGCGCCGGGCCCGGTCGGTGACAGTGACGCTGCTGGGGGAAAAGACACGCCGCAGCGAGATCTTCGATGAGAGCCTGCGAACCCGGGAGGACCTGCTGCGCCTGGCCCGGGAGAACGGCCAGGAGGCGAAGGTCATTTGGTTTTCCCGGGAAAACCCGGGCCCCCTGGGGCATCTGGAGCGGAACTTCTTCGGCGGCAGCGAACGCTGGGAGGGGCCGGCGGAGAACATCCGATTGCTCCAGGCCGGCACCAGCTTCACCGAGATGGAACAGGCGGCGGCGGAGATCCTGCGCCTGGTGGCCTCAGGCCGCTGCCGGTTCCGGGACATCACCGTGTCCGCCCGGAATCTGGAGGAGTACGAGGCGGCCATCGAGAGCGTCTTTGAGCGCTACGGCGTGCCGGTGTTCCTCAGCCGCCGCAGTGACATTCTGGAAAAGCCGGTGCTGTCGCTGCTGGTGGGGGTGCTGGAGGCGGTGACCTCCGGCTTTGAATACGAGGATATGTTCCGTTTTCTCAAGACCGGGCTGGCGGGAGTGACGGCGGAGGAGTGCGACCTGCTGGAGAACTATGTGCTCTGCTGGGACATCCGGGGCAGTATGTGGCTGCGGGACACGGACTGGACCGCCAATCCCGACGGCTACGGCGCCCCCTTCGGGGAGACCCAGACGGAAGTCCTGGGGGAGATCAACGCTCTGCGCCGCCGGGTGAGGGCGCCGCTCAAAACGCTCCATGACGGGCTGAAAGAGCACCCTGGCGCAAAGGAAAAAGTAGAAGTACTTTACAGATATTTGGAGGAGATCCGGCTGCCGGAGACCCTGGGGCAGCGGATCGGACAGCTCCAGGAGGCAGGACAGCTGCAGCTGGCGGAGGAGTACGGCCAGCTGTGGGAGATCCTCTGCGGCGTGCTGGACCAGTTCGTGGAGATCCTGGGCGACACGGAGCTGGACGGCGAGGAGTTTGCCCGGCTGCTGCGGCTGGTGCTGACCCAGTACAGCGTGGGCACTATCCCCGTGGCGTTGGACCAGGTGACGGTCAGCGAGATCACCCGCAACGACCGCCACACGGTGCGCCATCTCTTTTTGCTGGGGGCCAATGACCATGTGCTGCCGGCGGTGGACCCGGGCGGCGGCCTGCTCAGCGAGGACGACCGGGAGGCCCTGGCCCTGCGGGGCATCCGTCTGGCCCCCACCGGGATGCACCAGTTCCATGTGGAGCTGCAAAACCTCTATGCCGCCCTGGCCCAGCCCACGGAGAGCCTTTTCATCAGTTACCCGGCCACCGATGTGACGGGGGCGGAGCTGCGGCCCTCCTTCGTGGTGGGGCGCATCCAGTCCCTCTTTCCCCAGGTGCGCCTGGAACGGGAAGGACCTGACAAGGAGTATCACTATACAGCGATTGTGCCTGCATTGGAGGCGGCGGGGCAATGCCCCGGCGGCGATTTGTGGCGCTATTTTGCCCAAAGGGAGGAGTATGCGCCCAAGCTGGCGGCCATGGAGCGGGGCGCCCGCCTGGGCCGGGGCCATTTG
Source organism: uncultured Oscillospiraceae bacterium (assembly GCA_944387205.1). Taxonomy (GTDB): domain Bacteria; phylum Bacillota; class Clostridia; order Oscillospirales; family Oscillospiraceae; genus Oscillibacter. The sequence continues at coordinate 13,592 of CALXDZ010000096.1, read as the reverse complement.
AGCCCGGCAGCGGTGTCGGAGCTCTACGGCGAGCGCATCGCCATGTCCGCCTCCCGGATGGACGCCCTGCGCAAGTGTCACTTTGCCTACTTCATGCGCTATGGCCTCCGGGCCAAAAAGCGGGAGCCCGCGGCCTTTGACGCCCCGGAGATCGGCACCTTCCTCCACTACATCCTGGAGCACGTCACCGCCGATGTGATGGCAAAGGGCGGCTTTGCCCGGGTGGGACGTCAGGAGCTCCACCGCCTGGCGGGCGTGCATATCAAGGCCTATGTAGAGAAGGAGCTGGACAACTTCAAGGACCGCAGCGCCCGGTTCCGCTACCTCTTCGGGCGGCTGCGCCGGACGGTGCTGGCGGTGGTGGACGACGTGGCGGAGGAGTTCTCGGAGTCGGACTTCGTGCCCCTGGCCTTTGAGCTGTCCTTCGGCAGCGGCGGCGATCTGCCGGCGGTAAGCATCACCGAGGGGGACACGGAGCTACGTGTGACGGGCAAGGTGGACCGGGTGGACGGCTGGCTCCACGACGGCAAGCTCTATCTGCGGGTGGTGGACTACAAGACCGGCCGCAAGAGCTTTGACCTCTCGGAGATCCGCTACGGTATCGGCATCCAGATGCTGCTCTACCTCTTCACCCTCCAGCGGGAGGGGAAGGAGTACTTCGGCCATGAGGTGGTGCCGGCAGGCGTGCTGTACCTGCCCGCCCGGGAGGCCATGCTCTCCATGGACCCCAGCGCCACGCCCCAGGAGATCCGGGAGGCCATCGGCAAGGAGCTGCGCCGTAGCGGCCTTGTGCTGGAGGCGCCGGAGGTGCTCCGTGCCATGGAGCACAGCGCCCTGGAGGAGCCCCGGTATCTGCCCTTGCGGGTGGGAAAGGACGGGGACATCCGCGGCGCCATCGCCTCGGCGGCCCGGCTGGGACAGCTGGGGCAGTACGTGGAGCGCCAGCTCCATCAGATCGCCCGGGAGATGCGTCAGGGCAACATCGATGCCGATCCCTTCTGGCACAGCGACGACGACAACGCCTGCCGCTACTGCGACTATGCCTCCGCCTGCCACTTCCAGGAGGGGCGGGACGGCGACCGGCTCAACTGGCTGCGGCCGGTGCAGCCGGAGGAGTTCTGGCAGGAAGTGGAGGATACCACTCGGGAAGGAGGAGAGGACCATGTCTAAGCCCACCCTGACGCCCCAGCAGCAGATGGCCGTGGAGGACCGGGGCGGGAGCCTGCTGGTCTCCGCCGCCGCCGGCTCCGGCAAGACCAAGGTGCTGGTGGAGCGGCTGTTCCGCTACATCATGGAAGAGCGCTGCAACGTGGACGACTTCCTCATCATCACCTACACCCGGGCTGCGGCCTCGGAGCTGCGGACCAAGATCGCCGAGGAGCTCAACCGCCGCCTGGCCCAGACGCCGGAGGACGCCCATCTCCAGCGCCAGCTCCTGCGGGTGTACCAGGCGGACATCAAGACCGTGGACGCCTTCTGTACCGCCCTGCTGCGGGAGAACACCCATCTGCTCTCCCCTCGGGAGGGGGAGCGGTGCTTGACGCCGGACTTCCGGGTGCTGGACGAGGACGAGGCACAGCTGCTGCGCCAGCGGGTGCTGGAACGGGTGCTGGAGACGTTTTACGACGATCTCAGCGAGGGCGGGGCCCTGCTGGCGGACACTCTGGGCGCAGGACGGGATGACAGCCGCTTGGTCCAGCTGGTGCTGGACCTCTATGGCAAGCTCCAGAGCCACGCCCGGCCCGAGCGCTGGATGGAGAGCCAGAAGGAGCGCTGGACCCAGCCCGGTAATTGTCTGGATGACACCCCCTATGGCCGGGAGCTGCTCGGCAGCGTCCGCTCCAAGGCCGCCTACTGGGCCCGGAGCCTGGACCTGGCCCGGGCGGACCTGGCGGGGGACGAGGCCCTGGCCAAAGGCTACGGGGAGAAGTTCGCCGTGGCGGCGGAGGGCTTCCGGGCTCTGGAAGCCGCCGGCGGCTGGGAGGAGGCGAGGGAGGCCGTCCTAGCGGTCACCTTTCCCCGGCTGACCACCCCCAAGGGCCGCAAGGACGACCCGGACGTGCTCCGGGCCAAGCAGCTGTGGGACAACGCCAAAAAGGAGCTGGGGAAGCTGCAAAAGCTCCTGTCCCTCTCCCAGGAGGAGGCCATGGAGGACCTGCAGGCGGTGGCCCCGGCCATGCTGGCGCTGCTGGAGCTCACCGCCGGTTTCGGCAGGGCCTATCAGCAGGAGAAGCTCCGGAGGAATGTCACCGACTTTTCGGACCAGGAGCACCTGGCTCTGGAGCTGCTGCTGGATGAGGAGGGCAATCCCACAGAGCTGGGGCAGCAGGTGGCGCTGCGGTACCGGGAGATCCTGGTGGACGACTATCAGGACACCAACGAGGTGCAAACCGCCATCTTCCGGGCCGTGTCCCGGGAGGGGAAGAACCTCTTCACCGTTGGCGACGTGAAACAGAGCATCTACCGCTTCCGTCTGGCGGACCCGGGCATCTTCCTGGATAAGTACCGCCGCTTCCCGCCGGCTGAAGAGGCCCGGGAGGGGGAGCCGAGGAAGATCCTGCTCTCCCGGAATTTCCGCTCCCGGTCCCAGGTGCTGGACGGCGCCAACTTCATCTTTGAAAATATTATGTCAACTCAAATGGGGGAGATGGACTACGGCGAAGAGGAGAAGCTGTACTTCGGCGCCGCATACTATCTGCCTCGAACGGACTGCGACACGGAGTTCCATTTGCTGAACGTGACCCAGAGCCGGGGAGGAGAGCGGACGGTCCGCCGGGCCCTGGCGGAGGCCCGGCTGGTGGCCGGGCGCATCCGCCAGCTGCTGGATGAGGGGTATCCCATTCAGGACAGCGGCACCCTGCGGCCCTGCCGCCCAGAGGACATCGTGGTGCTCATGCGCTCTCCCGCCTCCAGAGCCCTGGACTTTGCCCAGGCCCTGGAGGAGCAGGGCATCCCCGGTAGCTCCGACGCCTCCGCCGACTTTTTCTCTGCCACAGAGGTGGCGGTGGTCTACGCCCTGCTGCAGATCATCGACAATCCCCGGCAGGATGTGCCGCTGATCTCCGTGCTGCGCTCGCCCCTCTTCGGCTTTTCCGCCGACCGGCTGGCGGCCATCCGCACCGCCGCGCCGTCGGGGGACTTCTACACCGCCCTGAAGGCCGATGGGGGAGAGGATGCCGGGGCCTTCCTTGCCCAGCTGGAGGAACTGCGCCGGGCGGCCCAGGACATGAGCGTCCACCGGCTGCTGTGGCATCTCTATAACCGGCTCAACGTGCTGGGAGTCTTCGGCGCTATGGACGGCGGCGGGGAGCGGCGGGAGAATCTCATCGCCCTCTTTGAGCACGCCAGACGCTTTGAATCCTCCGGCTACCGGGGCGTATTTGCTTTTGTCACCCAGCTGCGCCGGTTGCTGGAGGCGGGACGGGAGCCGGAGACCGTCACCCACGGCTCCGGAGGCGGCGTGCGCCTGATGAGCATCCACAAGTCCAAGGGCCTGGAGTTCCCCATCGTCATTTTGGCGGACCTCTCCAAAAAGTTCAGCACTATGGACTTCCAAACGCCGGTACTGGTGCACCCGGATCTGGGTCTGGGGCCTGTGCGGGTGGATCTGGACCGCCGGATCCAGTATCCCACCGTGGCCCGGAAGGCCCTGGAGCAGGTGCTGCGGCGGGAGAGCCGGTCCGAGGAGATGCGGATCTTGTATGTTGCCATGACCCGGCCCTGTGAGAAGCTGATTTTGGTGGACGCGGAGTACAACGCCCCGGGCCACCTGAAAAAGCTGCTGCCCTCCGCCGCCTGTCCCGCCCATCCGGAGGCGGTGAGCGGCTGCGGCTCCATGGGGGACTGGGTGCTGCTGCCGCTGCTGTGCCGGCCGGAGGCCGCGCCGCTGCGGCAGATGGCGGAGATGGAGGTGCCCGCCCTCTACACCGGGGATACGGCGCCCTGGTCCGTCTTTGTCCATAGCGGAGAGGCGTATGCCCAGCGCCCTGCCCCGGCGGCGCCGGAGGCCCGGGCGGAGGAGCGGGAGGAGCAGACGGTGGACACCGCGCTGCTGGACTTCACCTACCCCTGGAAAGCGTCGGTGCAGCTGCCGGCCAAGCTGACCGCTACCCAGCTCAAGGGCCGGGAGGCGGACCAGGAGATCGCTGAGCACGCGGCCCTGCCGCCCCGGATCCGACCCTTGCGTCAGCCTCTCTTTTTGCAGGGGACCCTGGGGCTGACCCCGGCGGAGCGGGGCACCGCCACCCATCTGGTGCTGCAATATCTGGATTTCCACAACATGGACGTGTCGGGCCAGATCCGGGAGCTGTGCCGGCGCCGGCTGCTGACAGAGGAGCAGGCCCGGGCCGTAGACCCCGGACAGTTGACGCGGCTTTTGGAATCGCCCCTGGCCCAGCGTATCCGTCAGGCCGAAAAGGTGCTGCGGGAGTACCGCTTCACCCTTCTGGTGGATGCCCGGCGGTATGAGCCGGCAGCGGCGCCGGAGGACAAGGTGCTACTCCAGGGCGTGGTGGACTGCTGCTTCCGGGATGAGGCAGGGCTCCACGTGGTGGACTTCAAAACCGACCGGGTGAAGGGTGAGGCCCTGCGGGCCCGGGCCCAGCTCTACCGCTCCCAGCTGACGGCATACAGCGAGGCGTTGACCCGGGTGCTGGGGGAGATGGTGACGGAGCGAGTGCTCTACTTCCTCCATACAGGGCAGACAGTGGAGCTGTGAAGCCCGGGAAAACTGGGGGAGAAAAAGCGAAAAAGGGCTTGCAATCTGAAAAAATGTATGATATACTAATCTCCGCCTTGCGAAAGGACTCTGGCTAAGAAAGAGGTGAACGAGAGCAATGAAGGAAGGAATCCATCCCAATTATCAGCAGACTACTATCAAATGCGCCTGCGGTAATGTGATTGAGACAGGTTCTACCAAGAAGGATATCAAGGTGGAAGTCTGCTCGAAGTGTCACCCCTTCTTCACCGGCAAGCAGAAGCTGGTGGACACCGGCGGCCGCGTCGCCAAGTTCAACAAGAAGTTTGGCCTGGACAAGTAAGACACTTCACAAGACCCGTATCCGCATAGGATACGGGTTTTTCTTTTTTTCGCGAAATTGCCTTCCGGCTATTCCCTCCGGCGGCGTTTTCGCATATAATACAGAAAAATCCCATCGCGTCAGACAGGAGGTAACCCATCCCATGACCAAGATCGATCTGCGCTCCTTTTCCCCTGAGGTGTTCCGGGTGTTCAGCCAGCAGCCGCCCCTTCTGACGGCGGGCGATCGGCGGGAGCTCAACACCATGACCATTGGCTGGTGCCAGCTGGGGGAGGTGTGGCATATGCCCATCTGCACCGTGTTCGTCCGGCCGGAGCGCTATACCTATTCCTTTATGGAGTCTCACGACTATTTCACCGTCTCCGTCTTTGATCCCTCCTGGAAGGCCATGATCAATGACTGCGGCCGCCGCAGCGGACGGGATGTGGACAAGGTGAAGGCCCACAATCTGACCGTGTGCTACGGCGAGGGGGATGCCCCCTATTTTGCCCAGGCGGAGTGGGCCCTGGTGTGCAAGAAGATGTATTTTACCGACCTGAATCCCTCGCGGATGCTGGACGAGCGGCTGAAGGGCTTTTATCAGACCGATGGCCTGCACCGGATCTACATGGGTGAGGTACGGGAGCTGTATCAAAAGGATAACTGAGAGGTATTCATGACACAAACGACAGAAGAAGTAAGAGACCGGGTGGTCCTGGTGGGCCTGAGTTCCCCGGTGCTGGGCAAGGCGGAGAGCTCCGACGAGACCAGTATGGAGGAGCTGGAGGCCCTGGTGGAGACCGCCGGCGCTGAGACCGTGGGCGTGGTGCTGCAGAACCGAGACAAGCCGGATCCCCGCACCTTCATTGGTGTGGGCAAGGCGGCGGAGGTGCAGCTGTTCGTGGAGAACACCCAGGCCACCATGGTCATCTTTGACAATGACCTGAGCCCCTCCCAGATGCGGGTCCTGACAGAGCTGCTGGGAGTTCAGGTGCTGGACCGGTGCGGACTGATCCTGGACATCTTCGCCCAGCGGGCCCGGACCAAGGAGGGCCGGCTTCAGGTGGAGCTGGCCCAGTATCAGTATCTGCTGCCCCGGCTGGTGGGTATGTGGACCCACCTGGAGCGGCAGGCAGGCACCAGCGGCAAGGGCCCCATCGGGTCCAAGGGTCCCGGCGAGACCCAGCTGGAGACCGACCGGCGGCATATCCACCGGAAGATCGACAAGCTCAAGGAGAGCCTGGAAGAGGTGCGCCGGGTCCGGGGGACCCAGCGCCAGCGCCGCCGGAAAAACGAGATCCCGGTGGTGGCCATCGTGGGCTATACCAACGCGGGAAAGTCCACGCTGCTCAACCAGCTCACCGGTGCGGCCATTCCGGCCAACAACCGCCTGTTTGACACCCTGGACACCACCAGCCGCCTGCTGACGGTCAGCGACACCCTGGATGTGGTGATCTCCGACACCGTGGGCTTCATCCGCAAGCTGCCCCACCAGCTGGTGGAGGCCTTCAAGGCCACGCTGGAGGAGCTGGAGTACGCAGATCTGCTGCTCCACGTCATCGATGTGTCCAACCCCGACTGGCAGCAGCAGGCCCAGGTGGTGGAGCATTTGATCCACGAGCTGGGGGCGGATCAGCTGCCCCGGATCGACGTGTTCAACAAGTCGGACCTGGTAGGCGTGGGGGAGATCATGCCCCATGGAGAGAACATCGTGTCCATCTCCGCCCGCACGGGAGAGGGCGTGGACAAGCTGCTGGAGCTGATCGCCAAGCGCCTGGATAAGGGATCCCGGCGGGTGGTATTGCACCTGCCCTATGACAAGGGCGGATTGCTGGACGCACTGTATCGGGAGGCCAAGGTGGAGTCTGTGGAGTATAAGGACACCATTGAGGTGACCGCTGTTTGTACGCCCCGTCTGCTGGGGCAGCTGGAGCCCTATCTCCAGCGCTGAGCCGCGCCCCGCAGGGGACGCAGAAGGAGGGAGAGCACGATGATTTTGGAGACAGAGCGCCTGCTGCTCCGGCCCTTCTATGAGTCGGACGCGGAGGATGTGTTTGCCTATGCCCAGGACCCCCGGGTGGGACCGGTGGCAGGCTGGCCGGCCCACAAGAGCGTGGAGGACAGCCGTCAGGCCATCCGAACGGTATTTGCCGGTCCCCGGGTCTTTGCCATGACAAAAAAGGACACGGGAAAGGTCATCGGCTCCATCGGTTTGGTGGACCGCCACTTTGGGGACCCACCTCTTCCGGATAATGAGCTGGGCTATGCCCTGGGGGCGGACTACTGGGGCCAGGGGCTGACCACCGAGGCGGCCCGGGCGGTGATCGCCTGCTGCTTTACCCAGCTGGGGCTCCAAACCCTCTGGTGCGGCTACTATGAGGGAAACGAGCGCTCCCACCGGGTGATGGAGAAGTGCGGATTTACCTACCGCTTCTCCCGCTGGGAGGATGTGGAGCTGATGCATGAGCGGCGCAAAAGCCACTACTATGCCCTGACCAAGAGTCAGTGGGAGGCCGGAAGGCCGGAGTGAGAGAAAGAGAGGGGAAGGCATGGAGGAGTACCTGGTGCCGGCTCAGGAGGCCGAAAGCGAGTTTACGGAAAAACGCTCCCGCTTCATCGGCCACGTCTGGCGGGTGGAGACCGAGGAGGAGGCACGGGCGTGTATCGAGGGGACCCGGAAGCGGTATCACGATGCCCGGCACAACTGCTGGTGCTATCTGATCCGGGAGAGCGGCACGGTGCGCTATTCCGACGACGGAGAGCCCCAGGGCACCGCAGGCCAGCCCATGCTCAACGTGTTCCAGCGGGAGGGCGTTTCCAATGTCTGCTGCGTGGTGACCCGGTATTTCGGTGGCATCCTGCTGGGAGTCGGCGGACTGACCCGGGCCTATACCCGGGGAGCCAAAGACGCCCTGGACGCCGCTGGAGTCAGTAGGATGCGCCTTTGGAGCCGGTGGCGGGTGCCCTGCACCTATCCCCTCTTTGAGCGGGTAAAGCTGGACATCGCCTCTGCTGGGGGCCTGGTGGAGGAGACCGAGTACGGCGCGGACATCACGCTGACAGCGGCTTTTCCCGCCGGTGGGGAGGATGTCTTTCTAGAGCGGCTTCGGGAGCTGTCTGCCGGCTCTCTGACGGCGGAGAAGCTGGGTGAGGTCTTTCGGCCCGGCCCTCGGGAAGAGGTACGCTGAAAAAAACGGACGCCTTTCGGCGTCCGTTTTTTTCAGCTTCAATCAGGAAAGAGTCTGGTTCCCCCACCAGATAAAAGGGCATTCGCTTTGGTATATTGAGCCAAAGCGCTGCGACGCGTCGGCATAAGATCATCCTAGCTTGCAGCCTAAACCGGCCGCAATTGGAAAAATTCTATCTGACACAACTATGATGATATTGTGGCAGAGTGGTAAAAATCAGGAAAGACCCGCTTGAAAAGGATAGCGCGTATTGATATAGTGCATAAAGGGGGAGCACCTGCTCAGGCAGATGTTTCTTTTGATATGATAGAAAAACAAAAACCCACCGACTTCAAAAGAAATCGATGGGCTTTTGGTACGCCGTGAGGGATTCGAACCCCCGGCCTTCTGGTCCGTAGCCAGACGCTCTATCCAGCTGAGCTAACGGCGCATACCGCTGTGTCTCACAGACAGCTTAATCATAATAGCATATGCATTTTGAAAATGCAAGAGTTTTTTTCGAGTTTTTAAATTTTTTTGAATCTTATGAAAATTATGTGGAACTGGTATCTGAAAATGCGTACAAAGGCAATACCAACGCTAGAATTTGAGAAACATATGCACACGGGTTTCGTATAGAGGGCTACTTTAGCATAGCCTCTGCTTTTACAGGGAAAAAGGATCCAGTATGCTGATCTGTGGAAACTTTTTAAACCATTTACCCGTCTAAAATAACAGTGTTAAGGAGGTGGCTTATGAAAAAAGCGTATCGTATTCTAATGTATACTGCTGCTGCGGCTATGATGCTGAGTACGTCGGCTCAGGCTCTGGAGCCGGCTCTGGATCCGCTGCCGGACCTATCTGCCTATCCCACGCAGTTGCTGGTGAACGGTCAGTCTGTGGAGAGCGGGGCTATGCCCCGGTATCTGTCCGGAACTGTGCTGCTGCCGCTGCGCAGTATTCTGGAGCAGGCGGGCTATACTGTGGATTGGGACTCCCAGGCCCAGGGGGCAGCGTTCTCCCTGAATTCCGCAGGAGCATATTTGCTGCACATGGGGGACGGTGCGCTGATTTTGGAAGGGAAGACGCTATGGACAGATCCCAAGGCAGTGGTACTGGAAGGAACGACCTATGTGTCTGCAGATTTATTTGACTATGTGGAAGGCGTCTCAGCGGAGTGGGACGGTGCTACCAATACGGCTGTGGTCACCACCGACGCACCTCGGAACAACGTGTACTGCTATGACCTGGGGGAGGGGACACTCACCCAGGGAAAGCGGGAGATCCCTTACCGGATGCAGGGCGTCATCGGCGTTCCGGAGGGGGAAAATTGTCCTGTGGCGATCTTCCTCCACGGTTCCCATCCCATTCAATCAGCAGCGGAGAACCGCTATGATTTAGGCTTTTCCTACCTAGTGGACCAGCTGGCAGATGCCGGATACCTGGCCATCTCTATGAACGTGGGCATCAACTACTCCTTTGAAAACGGGGAGCCCAGCGGCTGTGAGCGTACCGTTCAGGTAGTGGAGCAGCAAATTGCCCTTTTGAAACAAGCCATGGAAGGGAAAGAGGAGATCTTCCCCTGCGATCTGAAGAAGAAAGGCGATTTGGATCAAGTGATCCTGGTGGGGCATTCCCGGGCGGGTTACGATGTGTTTGAGGTGGCTGCCCGGACAAAGCTCATGGAGGTAAAGGGGATCGTGTCGGCGGCACCCTCGCTGGTAACTCCTCTTTCTTCGGATCCAGTGGATGTGCCCGTGGGAATCATTATTCCCCAGTACGACGGAGATGTGACCAGCTTGGACGGCGGCACGCTGTTTGACCAGCTGGAGAATACGCCTCAGCGCAGCAGCGGAACGGACCTCATTTATCTGGAAAACGGCAATCACGGCGGATTCAGCACAGCTTTGGTGCGTCCGGATCCCTTTGCGGATCGGGAGACGCTGTCCCAGGTCATGGAGCCGAAGAAGCAGCAGGCGTTTTTCAGCGCCTATGTACAGGACTTTATCAAAACCGTTCTGGAGACGGGAAAAACGCCTCTTGAGACAGATACATCCATGCCGGAGCAGTATGACGGCTATCCTATTATGGCGCGGGTAGATGCCGGCGGAACCGTGTTATACCGGGCAACGTCGGAGTCCGTGCAGCGTCTGCAGACCAGCGGCGTCACAGCGAAAGCGGTAAATGCCTGCAGCACGCTGGATCATACAGCCGGCTCCTTCCGGATCCCAGGGAGCTTCCTGCAGTACGACCTGACCTGTCTGGGCTGGGACAGAGCCGGCTCCTCGGTGACCATTCCGGTGTCGGCAGATCTGAAGGGGACCTCCTATTTGCAGCTGGATCTGGCTCAGGACAGCGGGGACACTCGCAACCGCAGATTGGACCAGAGCCTGATTGTGACGCTCCGGGATGCTGCAGGGAAAGAGAGTTCAGTGCAGGTGGAAGCCGGAACTTCGGCCCTTGCTTGGCAGGAAGGCACGGTAGAGACTATCCCCGTGGCTGGACAGGATGATCTGCTTCAGTATAGTACCTTTACACCATTGGGTACGCTGAGGCTGGACATGGCGGCATTTTCCGGTGTGGATCTGGGACGGATCGCCCAAGTGACACTGACCTTTGATCAGCCCTCCGGCAGCATCATGCTGCGGGAGATCCAGACTGTAAAATAGTGCCGCATTCCTGGGAACATTGTTCGCCTCAGTATATGAGAAAAAAGAGTAAAGCCGATCATTTTTGAATAATTAAGCCAAGATGCTGACAGTATTTCTGTCGGTGTCTTGGCTTAATTTGCATTCCAGATAAAAAATCCTCTTGATGCTCAGAACTTTGTATGCAGCAGCTGCAATGCGATAAAATAAATGCTTTTGCGTTACACAAAATCTGCAAAGCTGAATGGAAGGAAAACAGTGGGTCTCCACTACAAAAACTTTTATATCTCAACGCTTATCTAGGACAGAGAAAAAATTGATTGCTATACTTTGTGGAAAAAGAAATTTTCGAAAAATTTTTGGTTTTTCAAAGTACGCCAAATACTTGTAAAGCAAACCGGTCTATGCTAAAATGCGATTAAGAAATCCTTGGAAAGTGGTGGAGTAATGGAGAGCAGCTTTAAAACAACGATGTTCGGCGGATTTGAACGTCAGAGCGTGATCGATTATATCGAAAAGAACGCCCAAGAGGCGGCTCAGACGCAGGAGAAGCTGCACCAGGAAAATGAAGAACTGGCGGCTGCCAAGGCTGCTTTAGAGCAGGAACTGGTGTCCCTGCGCAAACAGGTGACAGATTTAGAGGAGAAGAACGGACGCCTATCTGGAGAGTTGGAGGAGAAGACCGCAGCTTTGGAAACTGCCCAGAGGGAATTGGAGCAAGTCCGTCCCCAAATGGAGGAACTGGCCATTGAGGCAGAACGCCTGCGGCCAGAAGCGGAGGCCTATGCTAGGGTGAAAGCACATATCGGTGAGATCGAGTGCAGCGCCCAAAAGCGGGCAGATGACTTGGAGGCCTCCGTGATGCAGCGCCTGAACCAGCAGCTGGCGGAGTACAAGCGGCAGTATCAGGAGTTGGTGACCACATTCAATGTGGCCTCCGACCATGTATTGGGTGAGCTGAGAAAGGTGGAGGTAAACCTGTCCCAGTTGCCACGGACCTTTGACAAGATGGGCGGCGACTTGGCTGACCTGGAACATGTTCTGCAGAAAAAATAGTGCAGGAAGGTTTAACGGATAGAGAAAAATGCCAGGGAGGTACAATCCGTGGCATTTTTTCTTTTCTAGGGGAAGACTAGGAGAAATAGAGATATTGATGTTAAAAATATATCAATAAATTTGGCAAGTTATTGTTGATTTTCTCTATAAGTTCTTCTATACTTTTGGTAAAGTGGCAAAAAAACCGATTTTTGTAGGAGAAATTGCAAAATGTTTATCGGAGAGAAGGTGAGAGGATATGTCGTTAGAAGCCATTGAAAAGGTAACGGAAGTCGAGAAGAAAGCCGCGGAACGGAAAGCGGAAGCAGCTGCTGCTGCAAAAAAGACTGTGGCTGAGGCGGAGGCGGCGGGCCGGGCAATGCTGCAAAAAGCCCACGCTGAGGCGGAGGCTCAGGGCAAGGAACTGCTGCATCAGGCAGAGGATGAGGCCAAAAAGCGTTCAGACCAGATCCTGCGGCAGGCAGCCCAGGACGGTGAGGCGCTCTGCCACGAGGCGGAAGCCAAGCTGGAGGAGGCTGCGGAGTTTATCGTCGGAAAGGTCGTGAATGGCTGATGGCTATCGTAAAAATGAAGCGGGTCCGGCTTTTGGCTCTGGCATCTGACCGGGAAGACTTGATGGCTCGGCTTCAGCATCTGGGATGCGTGGAGATTGAGGAGCCATCCGGACGTCTCAGCGACCCGCAGTGGGCAAAGCTGCTGTCCAGAGGGGACTCTTCGCTGCTCCAGCGAAAGGGAGAGCTGGCAGAGGCCAACACTGCTCTGGAGGCGCTGCGCAAGTATGCGGGAGTGTCGGATGGGATGTTCGCCCGGCGGGGCTTCGTCACCGAGGAAAAGCTTTTGAGTCGGCAGGTGCTGGACGAGGGCAAGGTGGTCTGTGACAAGATCAACGGCCTGCTCCAGGAGATCAGCCGCCTTCAGGCAGAGCAGACCCGACTGGAGGCCAAGCAGGCTTCCCTGGAGCCCTGGCGCACGCTGGATCTGCCTCTGGAAACCCAGTCCACCCAGACGGTGCTGGTCCGATATGCGGTCTGTCCCGCCGGCGAGGATGTGGGACAGATGCGCAACGCACTGGCCGCATCCGACGGGGCGGCGGAGCTCTGGGAGATCAGCACCGACCGGGAGCAGCACTATCTGCTGCTGCTCATCTACCGGGCCGATGAGGCGGCGGTGATGGAGGTGCTGCGGCCCTTTGGCGTGAGCCTCACGGGCTTTAAGGACATCACGGGTACCGCGGCGGACAACCTGGCGCAGATCAAAGCGGCTCTGGAGGCCAATGAGAAGCGGCAGAAGGACGCCCTGGCGGAGATCGCCGGCGAGAAGGAAAACAGCGAAAAGCTCCATCTCTATGCCGACCGGCTGACCCAGGAGGTAGCTCGGGAGGGCTGCAAGGAGCAGTTGCTCACCGATGGTACCATCCTCTTTTTGGAGGGCTGGGCCCCTGCGGAGTCTATGGAAGAGCTGGAGAAGTTCTTTGCTGAAAAGGGCTGCGCCTGGGAGGCTCAGGATCCCACGGAGGAGGAGATCCCCCAGGTGCCGGTGAAGCTGAAGAACAATCTCATCACCCGGGCGCTGAATATGGTGACAGAGATGTACTCTCTGCCTGCCTACGACGGCGTGGACCCCAACCCGCTGATGGCGCCCTTCTTCATCCTGTTCTACGGCATCATGATGGCCGATATGGGATACGGACTGCTGATGATGAT
>CALXDZ010000095.1 GCA_944387205.1 uncultured Oscillospiraceae bacterium | reverse complement strand
ATGGACACCCCTACCACACCCAGCAAAATGATCAGTTTCTTCATGGGTCTGCCTCCTTTACACACCTGACCAGTATAGCATAAAGCGGAGATACCGTCCACAAAAGAAAAACAGAAAAAAGGAGTGTTTTGTTGTTTCTACAACAGACGCCGCGGACAGAGCGTGCTATACTCAGACCATACCAGCGGGGCAGGGCCCCGTCGACATTGGGAGGAACGGACCATGATTCGGAGAATCATTCAGATCGATGAGGAAAAGTGCAACGGCTGCGGCGCTTGTGCTGCGGCCTGCCATGAGGGTGCCATCGGCATGGTGAATGGAAAGGCAAAGCTGCTGCGGGACGATTACTGCGACGGCCTGGGAGACTGCCTGCCTACCTGTCCCACCGGTGCCATCACCTTTGTGGAACGGGAAGCCGCGGCCTACGATGAGGCGGCGGTGCTGGCCCGCAAGCGGGAGGAGAAACCCCAGACCTGCGGCTGCCCCGGCAGTCAGGCCAGAGTGCTGCAGGGCAGCCCGGAGAGAAGGGAAGCGGCGGCGGAGAGCGGCGCGGTGCCCTCTCAGCTGCGGCAGTGGCCGGTGCAGATCAAGCTGGTGCCGGTCCGGGCTCCCTACTTTGACGGGGCGGATCTGCTGATCGCCGCAGACTGCTCCGCCTATGCCTACGGCAACTTCCACCAGGATTTCATCCGGGGGCGGATCACCCTCATCGGGTGCCCCAAGCTGGACGGGGTGGATTACAGCGAAAAACTCACGGAGATCCTGCGGAGCAACGACATCCGCAGCGTGACCGTGGTGCGCATGGAGGTACCCTGCTGCGGCGGCCTCCAGCACGCGGCGGAGACGGCCCTGCGAAACAGCGGCAAGCATATCCCCTGGCAGGTGGTGACCATCCGCGCTGACGGGACGATTTTGGAAAATACGGACAGCCGGCGATGAGAACCGGAAGAAAGGAGCAAAAGATGCGCTATTGTGTAAAAGAGAGCTGTGTGGGCTGCGGATTGTGCGTGGCCACCTGCCCGGAGGGCTTCTTTATGAATGAAAACGGCTCGGCTCAGGCGGTGGATGGCCCCGTGGAGCCTGCCTGGGAGGCGTCTGCCCGGGAGGCCATGGACAGCTGCCCCGTGGGCGCCATTGAGGAAGCGTAAAGGAGGAGAGACGATGCCCTATATCAAAAATCTGCCGCCGGAGCAGGTGGTGTCTCTGGCGGGGCAGGTCAGTGCCCAGCCGGGCCAGATCGTCAGCCGGACCCTGGCCCAGAATGAGGCGGTGAGCCTGACGCTGTTTGCTTTTTCCCGGGGAGAGGAGATCTCTACCCATGACTCCCGAGGAGATGCCATGGTATTGGTGCTGGAGGGTACGGGACAGTTCACCGTGGGTGGCACTGTTTACCGGTGCAAGGCGGGAGAGACGCTGGTGATGCCGGCGGAGATTCCCCACGCGGTCTATGCCCCGGAGGATTTCAAGATGCTTCTGACCGTGGTGTTTCCGCTGGAAAAATAAATAAAAGCAAGGCCGGAGCCCCATTGGGGCTCCGGCCTGATTTGTATTTGGCTCAGTTCAAAAAGTCCTTGAGTTTCTTGGAACGGGAGGGATGGCGCAGCTTGCGCAGGGCCTTGGCCTCGATCTGGCGGATGCGCTCACGGGTGACGTTGAACTCCTTGCCCACCTCTTCCAGGGTGCGGGTGCGGCCGTCCTCGATGCCGAAGCGGAGCTTGAGCACCTTCTCTTCCCGGGGGGTCAGGGTGGAGAGCACGTCCACCAGCTGTTCCTTGAGCAGCGTGAAGGAGGCGGCCTCGCTGGGTTCACTGGCGCCCTCGTCGGGGATGAAGTCGCCCAGATGGGAGTCCTCCTCCTCACCGATGGGGGTCTCCAGGGAGACGGGTTCCTGGGCGATCTTGAGGATCTCCCGGACCTTGTCCACCGGCATATTCATCTCGGCGGCGATCTCGTTGGGGGAGGGGTCGTGGCCCAGCTCCTGGAGAAGCTGGCGACTGACCCGGATGACCTTGTTGATGGTCTCCACCATGTGCACGGGGATGCGGATGGTGCGGGCCTGGTCGGCAATGGCCCGGGTGATGGCCTGGCGGATCCACCAGGTAGCGTAGGTGGAGAACTTGTAGCCCTTGGTGTAGTCAAACTTCTCCACGGCCTTGATAAGGCCCAGATTGCCCTCCTGGATCAGATCCAGGAACAGCATGCCGCGGCCCACATAGCGTTTGGCGATGGACACCACCAGACGGAGGTTGGCTTCCGCCAGCTTCTGCTTGGCGTACTCGTCGCCCTCCGCCATGCGCTGGGCCAGCTCGATCTCCTCGTCGGGGGACAGAAGAGGCACCTTGCCGATCTCCTTGAGGTACATCCGGACGGGATCGTCGATGGCGAAGCTGTCCACTAGGGTATTGGGGTCCACCAGCTCCTCTTCCTCGATGTCAGCGATCTCCTCCATGGCCGGCTCAAGATCGTCAGGCAGGTCGGGAACCAGGTCCTCGTCGCTGCCCACCTCGATGCTCAGGGCCTCCAGAGAGTCATACAGGTGATCCATCTGGTCGCCGTCCAGGTCCATGTCATCCACCACGTCCATCAGCTCAGAGGAATCCAGGCGGCCCTTCTTCTTGCCCTTGGCCAGCAGCTCCTGGAGCTTTTCGCTGCCCTGAATGATAGCTGCGGCGGGAAGGGAGGCGATGGTCTTTTCGTCCAGACGGGGGGCGTTGGACTTGGTGGCCTCTTCCGCGGCTTTGCCGCCCTTTTTGGCGGTCTTCTTGGGGGCCTTTTCCGTCGTCTGCTCCGCCGTCAGCTTTTCGTTGTCTTTTTTCATGGTCATAATTCCTGCTTTCCTTCCCTTTTTCTCTTTCTGAATTCCTGCGCTGCCAGCA
>CALXDZ010000094.1 GCA_944387205.1 uncultured Oscillospiraceae bacterium | reverse complement strand
GCCGCGGCCATCAGCTGCCCCACGCCGTAGGTGGTGGTGCGCTCGGGGTCGCCCTTTCCTCCTACCAGGGGCAGTCCCGCGGCGGCAGCCATCTCCACCACCGCTGTTTTGCCGTCGGGCAGAAGGCCGTAAAAGCCCTCCATCTCCTCACCAAAGGGGCCTTGGCAGAACACAGTGCGGCGCTCTCCACCCAGGGCGGACAGGAAGGTGTCCACACTGCCCTCGCCGCCGTCCGCCACCGGAATAGCCCGGACCTGGGCCTCCGGCCACACCCGATGGACCTGCTCCGCCATGATGCCGCAGATCTCCCGGGAGGAAAGCGTTCCCTTAAAGGAATCGGGCACCAGCAGTACC
Source organism: uncultured Oscillospiraceae bacterium (assembly GCA_944387205.1). Taxonomy (GTDB): domain Bacteria; phylum Bacillota; class Clostridia; order Oscillospirales; family Oscillospiraceae; genus Oscillibacter. Next base: position 5,160 of record CALXDZ010000094.1, on the reverse strand, counting down.
TTTTTCATATTTCTTGGCCCCTTTCGCCTTGCTTTTCCGCTATGATACCACACCTGCGGGCAAATGCCCAGCCCGCTTTTCGTAAAAAAGCCGCCCAGAGGTTCTCCTCCAGGCGGCCTTCCTATTTTCTCTTCTCAGAGCCGTCCGTAGATCCGGGCACTCTCGTGCATCCGCTCCGCCAGCTCCGGCGTCAGGGCATCCGCCGTCAGACGCCACCGCCAGTTGCCCAGGGGCAGGCCGGGGGTATTGGTCCGTGCCTCGGAGCCCAGGCCCAGATAGTCCTGCATCTGGGCCACAAACAGGTCCGCCAGGGAGCTCAGCCCACCCCGGAGGAAGCCCCAGTGGAAGCCCTCCTCCTCATTGAGGCCCAGGTAGCGCTTGGCAAAGGCCACCTCCTCAGGTTTTGCCTCCTGCCGCCAGCCCATCACCGGGGCGTTGTCGTGGGTGCCGGGATAGCACACGCAGTTCCGGGGATAGCCGTGGGGCAGATAGGAGCTCAGGTGTGTGGTGTCAAAGGCGAACTCCAGGATCTTCATACCAGGCAGGCCGGAATCCTGCAGCAGCTGCACCACATCGGGGGTCAGCTGTCCCAGATCCTCGGCGATGAAGCGGATGTTGGGGAACCAACTGGTCAGCACGCCCACCAGAGCCATGCCGGGACCCTGGACCCAGCGGCCGTTCCGAGCCGTGGTTTCCCCCCGGGGCACGGCCCAGTAGCTGGCAAAGGCCCGGAAGTGATCGATGCGCAAAATGTCATAGAGCCGTCCGGCACCCTCTACCCGGCGGATCCACCAGCCAAAGCCGTCGCGCTGCATGGCCTCCCAATTGTAAAGAGGGTTGCCCCACAGCTGGCCGTCGGCGCAGAAGTAGTCCGGCGGCACACCAGCCACCGCCGAGGGCACCCCGTCACTGTCCAGCTGGAAGCTGGCCGGGTCGGCCCACACGTCGGCGGAGTCCAGAGCCAGATAGAAAGGCATATCACCGATGATACCTATGTTTTTCTCCCGGCAGTGGGCCCGCAGGGCGTTCCACTGGCGGAAGAACAAAAACTGAACATAGAGGAACAGCTCCACATTCTCCCGCAGCTCCTGGCGCATCCGCTCCAGGGCCTGGGGCTGGCGCAGCCGGATGTCCTCCGGCCACTCCTGCCAGGAAACCATATGGAAATGGCGCTTACAGGCCATGTACAAGGCGTAGTCCGGCAGCCACTGCCTGTTCTCGCCCACAAAGGCCTCCACCGCCGCCTTGTCCCGGTCCCAGCCCCGGGCCTTGGCCTTTTCCAGCAGCGAAAGCCTCTGGTCATACATGGCCGCATAGTCCACCTGGGTGGGGTCCCGGCCCCAGTCCATGGCTTCGATCTCCTCTTTTGTCAGCAGCCCGTCCTCCTCCAGCAGGTCCAGGTCGATGAGATAGTGGTTGCCGGCATAGGCGGAATAGGTGGTATAGGGAGAATCTCCATGGCCGGTGGGTCCCAGGGGCAGCACCTGCCACCAGGACTGACCCGCCTGCGCCAGGAAATCCACAAAGTCAAAGGCCGCCTTGCCCAGAGTCCCCACACCGTGGGGCGACGGCAGAGCGGTGACAGGCAGCAAAACGCCGCAGCTTCTCTTCATGCGCTTTCCCTCTCCTTGCATCGAAAGTCATTTACCATTTTATGTGGGGGGATTGGGAATGTCAAGGGCAGCGAAGTGTCCAGACGTTCAAAGGAAAAGCGGTACCCCATCCGCCTTTTGCCGCGGACGGGGTGCCGCTCTTTTTCCCAGGTCACTTGTCTGTTTTATTTAGATGGTGGGCGGCAGGGTGCCGGGGATCCAGAGGCTCTCCTTAGGGATCACAGGATCAATACCGTCCGCCGTACAGGTCCACACCCCCAGAATATACCAGTTCTCCCGCCCTTTGGTGTCCCGCAGGCGCAGGGCGGCGGTCATGGTCTCCCCCGTCTTTAGCGAGAACGAGGCGGTATATGCGTCGCCGCTCACTTCCACTGGATCCATTGCGGTTCCCAGCTCCTCTACACCCTTTACTGGCAAAGTCTGCTCCGGCTGGGTGGAGGCGCCCCGGTAGAGACACAGGTCTCCCCGCTCCAGTGCCGGCGGCTCCGTTATCTGATAGAACAGCTGGGGTGTGAAGATCTGAAGATTCAGTGTCCCCAGCTTCACAGGCGCCCCCAGGCTCCAGGAGCCCAGCCAATCCCCATAGACCTGGGGCAGGAAATCCTCCCGCCCGGCGCTGAGGCTCTCCAGGGGAACGGTGCGGACCTGATCGCCGCTGGTGAGGATCACCGACAGCTCCACGGACTCCGACATGGGGACGGTCCAGTCCTGAGCAGTGAAGGCAGTGCCGCTCTCCGCCTCCTGGGTCAGCTCGGTGCCGTCAGCCAGCTTGGCGGAAAACACCGCCGTGGTGTCCGTCCTTTTCTCCGCCGGCACAGCGGAGAGGGCCAGCGTCATGGTCTCCGTCTCCAGGTCAAAGCCGGTGATGCTCACCTGGCTGGAGGCCAGCTCCCCCTTTTCGCCCGAGGGCTGGACCACCACGGTGGACTGTCCCCGCAGGCTGTCCAGCTGCGTCTGAAGGCTGTCCAGCTGCTGTTGAGCGGAGTGGATGTGAAACGCCACCACCAGCACCAGAGCAAGCAGGCACACACCTGCCGCGCCGCCCAGCGCCGCCAGTCGCTTGGTCCATTTCCGCTCCCGCTCCCGCCGTTCCCGGCTGTACTCCGCCGCCAGGGCCTCCATGCGGCTCCAGTCCGGCTCCGGGGCCTGGGTTTGGTCCTCCCGGTCCGGCTCCGCTGCTTCCTCTACGCCCAACAGGCACCCCACCGTGATGCCGAAAATACGGCTCATGGCGATCAGATTCTCCAGTTCCGGGATGGCCGCGTCGGCCTCCCATTTGCTCACGGCCTGCCGGGAGACGCCCAGCCGCTCCCCCATGGCCTCCTGGGACAGCTCCGCCGCCCTGCGCCCCTCCTGGATGCGCCGGCCCAGAGTGGTTTTTTCCGTCATGGGTTTCACTCCTTTCTCCCACAGGATACCAGAGCCGCCGCCCTTTGACAATCGCCAGCGGGTTTCCCTTTGTCAACTGCCGGTTGCCTCCTTTGCCGCCCAAGGGTTTGGAGTCTTTTTGCCGTGCAAAAAAGGAAGTCCCCGCCGCGCAAGCGGCGGGGACTTCCCTCATCAAAAACGGAGGTCCTCCCTCCCGGGGTCGCATTTACTGCATCAGCAGAGCCATGACAGCCTTGATGGTATGCATCCGGTTTTCGGCCTCGTCAAAGACGATGGAGGCGGGGCCCTCAAAGACCTCATCGGTGACCTCCATGGCGTCACGGCCGAACTTCTCGCCCATTTCCTTGCCCACCTTGGTCTTGTGGTCGTGGTAGGCGGGCAGGCAGTGCATGAACTTGCACTGGGGACCGGCGTTGTCCATCAGTGCCTGAGTCACCTGATAGGGACCCAGAGCGGCGATGCGCTCTGCCCACACCTCCACGGGCTCACCCATGGAGACCCACACGTCGGTGTAGATCACGTCGGCACCTTTGGTGGCCGCCATAGGGTCCTCGATGAACTCCAGCACTGCGCCGGTCTCGGCGGCGATCGCCTGGCAGGTGTCGATGAGGGCCTGGTCTGGGAAATAGGCCTTGGGAGCGCAGGCCACAAAGTGCATGCCCATCTTGGCGCAGCCCACCATCAGGGAGTTGCCCATGTTGTACCGGGCGTCGCCCATATACACCAGCTTGATGCCCTTGAGCTTTCCGAAGTGCTCCTGGATGGTCAAAAAGTCCGCCAGGATCTGAGTGGGGTGGAACTCATTGGTCAGGCCGTTGAACACCGGCACCCCGGCGTACTTGGCCAGCTCCTCCACGATGGCCTGCTCAAATCCCCGGTACTCGATGCCGTCATACATCCGGCCCAGCACCCGGGCAGTGTCGGCGATGGACTCCTTGACGCCGATCTGGGAGCCGGTAGGGCCCAGGTAGGTGGACCCCATGCCCAGGTCCTGGGCGGCCACCTCAAAGGCGCAGCGAGTGCGGGTGGAGGTCTTTTCAAAGATGAGGGCCACATTCTTGCCCTCCAGCAGCTTGTGGGGCACGCCGGCCTTTTTCTTGGCCTTTAGGTCTGCGGCGGTGTCCAAAAACTCCTGAATTTCAGCGGGAGTAAAGTCCAGGAGCTTCAAAAAATGCGTATGTCCAGTCATAGTCTCTCTCCTTAGAGGGCCGTACAGGGTTCCCCGGCCCGGATATCGCCAGATTTTCTGGTCAGAACAGGAAAGCGGCGGGGGCCAAGCTCCCGCCGCTTCTCTTGTGACAAAAGCATCCCGGTGCCAAAACTTCTGCCCTTTAGAAGGACGCAGGCGGCTTCCGGCGAAACGGCGTCTGCGGTACCGCTTACAGCTTGCCCTGCTCCCGCAGTGCCAGCACGGTGTCGGGCAGACCCCACAGGTTGATGAAGCCGGTGGCGTCAGCCTGGTTGTAGTCGCTCTCGTTGAAGGTCACCAGGTTCTCGGAGTACAGGCTGCAGGGAGAGGTGATGGAGGCAGTGATCATGTTACCCTTATAGAGCTTGAGCTTGACAGAACCGGTGACGTGCTCCTGGGTCTTGTCAGCAAAGGCGCTCAGAGCCTCCCGCAGGGGAGTGAACCACTTGCCGTTATAGACCAGATCGGCAAAGTCCACAGCCAGCTTGCTCTTCATGTGGGCAGTGTCCTTGTCAATGGTGATCATCTCCAGGCACTGATGGGCCTTGTAGAGGATGGTGCCGCCGGGAGTCTCATAGACACCGCGGTCCTTCATGCCCACCAGCCGGTTCTCCACGATGTCCAGCAGGCCGATGCCGTTCTCGCCGCCCAGCTGGTTGAGCTTGCGGATGATGTCGCTGCCCTTCATCTTCACGCCGTCCACAGCCACGGGGATGCCCTTTTCAAAGTCGATGGTCACATAGGTGGCCTTGTCGGGGGCGGCGATGGGGCTCACGCCCATCTCCAGGAAGCCGGGCTTCTCATACTGAGGCTCGTTGGCGGGATCCTCCAGATCCAGGCCTTCGTGGCTCAGGTGCCACAGGTTCTTGTCCTTGGAGTAGTTGGTCTCACGGCTGATCTTCAGAGGCACGTTGTGAGCCTCGGCATAGTCGATCTCCTCATCACGGCCCTTGATATCCCACTCTCTCC
>CALXDZ010000093.1 GCA_944387205.1 uncultured Oscillospiraceae bacterium | reverse complement strand
AGCGGATGATCGCCGACATCGAGGCAAAGAAGGTCAACATGGTGATTACCAAAGACCTCTCCCGTCTGGGGCGCGACTACATCATGACCGGCCACTACATGGAGCGGTACTTTCCGGAACACCGGGTGCGGTACATCTCCCTGCTGGACGGCATCGATACCGGCGTGGACTCCACCGCCAACGACATCACCCCTTTCCGGGCGATCATGAACGACATGTACGCCAAAGACATCTCCAAGAAGATCAAGAGCGTCAAGCGGGATAAGCAGCGGAAGGGACAGTTCATCGGCGGCAAGCCGGTGTACGGCTACAAGATGCACCCCGCGGAGAAAAACAAGATTGTCATTGACGAGGAGGTGGCGCCCGTCGTCCGGCGGATCTTCGCCCTGGCCCTCTCCGGTATGAGCTGCCGGAACATTGCCACCCTCCTCAACCAAGAGGGGGTGCCCACCCCGGCCACCTACGCAAATCTTCCAGTTGCACGGCCCGGTCCTTATACGGGCCTGTGGAGCAGTGAGCGGATCTCCGATATGCTGCAAAACGAGACCTACATCGGCAACATGGTGCAGGGGCGCAGCGTGAAGATCAGCTACAAATCCAAGAAATGTCTGCGCCAGGACCCGGCCAACTGGGTGGTGGTGGAGGGCACCCACGAGCCCCTGGTGGATATGGAGACCTTCCGGAAAGTGCGCCTGCTGGTCAACAGCCGAAAGCACACCCGGAGCCGAACCTATGACTTTCTGCTGAAAGGGCTGATCTTCTGCCACGAGTGCGGATACCCTTTGGCGGTGCTCAACCGGAAAAACGCCAGGGGAGAGGATGTGCTGTACTTCGTCTGCCGGACCTACCAGCGTTTTACCAAAGCGGGCGTCTGCACCTGCCACTCCATCAAGGAGAAAACTGTGACCGACGCGGTGGTCGCCAAGGTACGGGAGGTCTGTGAGGCCTACCTGAATCCCGACGAACTGCTGCCGGTGGCCAAGGAAGCCGTGGAGAGCGCCGGAAAGCAGAGCGGCCTGGAGACGGAACTCCAGGCTCTACAGTCCAGGATCGACGGCCTTACGGCCAACCTGGACCGGATGTACACCGATAGGCTCAGCGGATTGTTGCCGGAGGCGGACTTTCAGCGCATCTTCGGCCGGATCAAACTGGAGCGGGAGCAGCTGGAGGAAAAACGTCAGGAGTTGGAACTGCGCAAAAAAAGCCCTGTCCGCAGTGAGGACAGGGCCAGGGAACTGGTACAGCGGTTCATCGAAACCGCGGGGGAGAGCCGGGAACTGCTGGTGAGCCTCATCGAGCGGGTGGAGCTGACCGAGGACAAGGAAGTCATCATCAAATTCCGTTTCGCCCAGCTGGACAAAACGGCAGAAAGTCAGACAACGCAAGGGATTGCGCCGTCTGAGACGGCGTAAATTTCCGGGACAAATCGTTTACAATAGCTGGGGCGCGATGTATCCCGCATTGAAAAGCGGGCCCTGGAGAAGCTGGAAGAGGCCTTGGGGGAGCGGTGAGGCTTGCTCCGCTTTGGAATGTGTGATAGAATAACCACAAAGCGGCGGGCTTTGCCGTAGGGGTTTGGCTGTTTTGCTGCTGTGGCCCTGGCTTCAAGCCCGCCGCACCTCATTCCCGGCGGGACGGCAGAGGGGAACCCCTTTGTCCATCCACATCCGAAACGACCCAGGTTCAAAGGAGGACATCCTATGCGATTGAGCTTTTTTGGCGCGGACCAATGTGTGACCGGCAGCTGCCACTGTCTGGAGGTAAACGGGAAACGCATCCTGGTGGACTGCGGACTGCAGCAGGGGCGGGACGAGATTGACAACCAGTCCCTGCCCTTTGCTCCTAATCAGATCGACGCGGTGCTGGTGACCCATGCCCACATCGACCACACCGGCCGGATTCCCCTGCTGATCAAAGAGGGGTTCCAGGGGCCTATCCTTACCACCCGCCTCACGGCCCAGCTCATGTCCATTATGTTGCTGGACTCCGCCCACATCCAGGAGCAGGACGCGGAGTGGAAAAACCGCAAGGGCGCCCGGGCTGGCGCGCCCCACGTGGACCCGCTCTACACCATTGAAGACGCCCAGAAGGTGGCCCAGTATGTCCGTACCTGTGAGTACGGCCAACAGGTGGAGGTCTGTCAGGGAGTCAGCGCCGTCTTTACCGATGCGGGACATCTGCTGGGCAGCGCCTGCATTACCGTTACCGCTGTGGAGGGGGACGAGACCCGGACCATTGTTTTCTCCGGCGACATCGGCAATGTGGATCAGCCCATCATCCGGGATCCCCAGCCGGTGGCAGACTCGGCACCGGACTATGTGGTCATGGAGTCCACCTACGGTGACCGCAACCACACAGAGGTGTGGAGCTACACCGATGAGCTGGCTCAGATCATCGACGAGACCATGGCCAAGGGCGGCAATGTCATCATCCCCTCCTTTGCCGTGGGCCGCACCCAGGAGCTTTTGTACTTTATCCGGGAGATCAAGGACAAGGGCCTGGTGCACAGCAACCCGGATTTTGCCGTCTATATCGATAGCCCCCTGGCCAAGAAGGCCACCACCATCTTCACCGGTGACCTCCACGGCTATCTGGACGAGGAGGCGCTGGCGCTGGTGTCCGACGGCACCCATATGTTCAACTTCACCAATCTGCGCATGACGGAGACCACTGAGGAGTCCCGGGCCCTCAACGAGGACCGGACGCCCAAGGTCATCATCTCCGCCTCCGGTATGTGTGACGCCGGCCGCATCCGCCATCACCTCAAGCACAACCTGTGGCGGCCGGAGTCCACGGTGGTGTTCGTGGGCTTCCAAGCCCCGGGCACCCTGGGCCGCACACTGTTGGACGGGGCCAAGCATGTGAAGATGTTTGGCGAGGAGATCGCCGTCCAAGCTAGAATCGTCAACTTCCAGGGCCTGAGTTCCCATGCAGACCGTAACCATCTGCTGAGCTGGATCCAAGCATTTAACGAAAAAAAGCCCCGGCACGTGTTTGTAGTCCACGGTGACCGGGAGGTGGCGCCCTATTTTGCCAAGAGCGTAGGCGACCTGGGCTTTGCCGCCCATGCAGTGCAGTATACGGAGGTTTACGACCTGCTCTCCAACCGGCAGGTGGAGCAGGGCTATCTGCCTGAGCGCAAGGTCAGAGGTGCCGGCGGCGTGAAGGAGTCCGCGGCCTATCAGCGCCTGGTGGCCACAGGCAATCTGCTCATGGAGCTCATCAAGCGCAGCAAGGGCCGGGACAACAAGAGCCTGGGTGCCTTTGCCGATCAGTTGAAGAAGCTGCTTGAAAAGTGGGATTTCTAAGAGACAAAAAACAGGGAAGGAACCAGAGACGAATATGACGGAGTGGAAGAAAAACAGCGTCCATCGCCTGACGGTGGAGGGGTATTCCAGCGAGGGAATGGGTGTGGCGCGGCTGGACGGCCGGGTGGTGTTCGTCCAGCGGGCCGTGGCAGGGGAGATCTGCGATGTGCAGCTGATGAAGGTGCTGAAAAACTGCGCCTACGGCTGCGTTGCCCAGCTGGTGACCCCATCCCCAGCCCGACAGGAGCCGGACTGCCCCTGGTTTGGCCGGTGCGGCGGCTGTGACTTCCGCCATCTGCGCTATGACGAGGAGCTGCGGGCCAAGCGCCAGCGGGTCCAGGACGCCCTCACCCGCCTGGGGGGCAGCGATGTAGAGGTGGAGGAGATCCTGGGCGCGGCCCAGCCCCTTCACTACCGCAACAAGAGCCAGTACCCCGTCTCGGCGGAGGGCACCGTGGGCTTCTATCGGGCCAGGAGCCATCAGGTGGTGCCGGTGGACCGGTGCCTCATCCAGCACCCGGCGGCGGATGCCGCGGCGGCTGCGGTGGCGGAGTGGATGAAAACGTGGCAGGTACCGGGGTATGATGAAAAGACCCGGAAGGGCTTGCTGCGCCACATCTATGTGCGGGTGAACCAGGCGGGAGAGAGCCTTTGCTGCCTGCTGGTGAATGGTGACGCCCTGCCCCGGGAGCAGGAGCTGGTGAAGGCTCTCCGGGCGGCGGTGCCGGGTTTGACCGGTGTGGTCCTGGGCCGTAATACCCGTCCAGGCAATGTAATCTTGGGGGACAGCTACCGCACGTTGTGGGGGCAGGACTTCCTGATGGACACCCTCCGGGGTTTCACCTTCCGTCTGTCGGTGCCCTCCTTTTATCAGGTCAACCACGACCAGGCGGAAGTGCTCTATGGCAAGGCTTTGGAGTTTGCCGCTCTGACGGGACAGGAGACGGTGCTGGACCTGTACTGCGGCATCGGCACCATTACGCTGTGCCTGGCCGCTGCCTCCGCCCGGGCCATCGGCGCGGAGATCGTGCCGGAGGCCATTGCCGACGCCAAGGAAAACGCCGCCCGGAACGGCGTGGAGAATGTCTCCTTTTTCTGCGCCGACGCCGGGGATATTGCCGCTCGTCTGGCGGAGGAGGGACTGCGGCCGGATGTGGTGACGGTGGACCCGCCCCGCAAGGGGCTGGCGCCAGAGGTCATCGCCTCCATTGTGGAAATGGCGCCGGACCGGGTGGTCTACGTCTCCTGCGACCCGGGGACCCTGGGCCGGGACGTGAAGCTCTTCGGCCAGACGGGCTACCGCCTGATTCGGGCCGCAGCAGTGGATATGTTTCCGGGCACCCGCCATGTGGAGACGGTTGTTTTGCTTTCCAAGGGGGAAATCGACTCCAAAAAGGTTCGGGTAGAGTTCTCGCTGGAGGATATGGATATGTCCGGGTTTCAGCAGGGTGCGACCTATGAGCAGATTAAGGCTTATGTACTGGAAAAGTACGGTTTGAAGGTCTCCAGCCTGTATATCTCCCAGGTCAAACGGAAGTGCGGGTTGGATGTGGGACAAAATTATAATCTGTCAAAGAAGGAAGATACCAAAGTGCCGCAGTGCCCGCCGGAAAAGGAAGCGGCGATTATAGAGGCATTAAAGCATTTTCAAATGCTTAAATAGGGACTTTTCTTAATTAAAGGCCAACTGCTATGCTAGCGGTTGGTCTTTAATTCAAGCCGGTATTACTAGTGGAATGGTATGGTTTTAGGAATGTTTGTGATTGGTTCTCTTTGTTGACGGTTGCCCTTATCTAAGGTACAATTATGTTGGATTATAATAAGTTGAAATGAGGTATTAGACTATGGCTAAGGCCACTAAAAAGGATAAAGAGGTAACTTTGGAAACAGTTCTGTGGAACTGCCGCGTGGCCTTGCGTGGTGTTGGTAGCACGGAGAAGAACAGGGATGCCGTGATTGGGCTGGCATTTTTGAAATTTGCTGGAGATAAATTTGAAAAGCGCCGTGCGGAACTTTTAGCACAGTATGGCGACATTCCCGTGTTTCTAGAGAAGCCTTCTTTCTATAACGCGGTAAATGTATTCTATCTGAAAGAAACAGCGCGTTGGTCCTACATTGTCAAGAATGCAGGAGCAAATGACATTGCTGTGATTTTGGATCAGGCAATGGCTGATATTGAGGAAGCCAATCCTTCGCTGAAAGGCGCATTACTGCAAAACTTCTATGCAACTTTGGGAGCGCCTAAGGAAAAAATCAAAACATTGATTGATGAGGTCAATAAAATCTCGGAGTCTCGATTTCACGAAGAAGATCTTATCGGTCGTGTTTATGAGTATTTTTTGCAGATTTATGCTGCCAGTGGCACCAAGGAAGATGGCGAATTCTATACGCCCGCTTGTGTGGTAAAGCTGATTGCAGAAATGATTGAGCCATTTAGCGGAACAGTCTATG
>CALXDZ010000092.1 GCA_944387205.1 uncultured Oscillospiraceae bacterium | reverse complement strand
CGGGTGAGCTGCTGGATGGTCTCGAACTGCTTGAGCAGCCGGTTGACATCCACCACCTGGGTGCCGGAGCCGGCAGCGATGCGTTTTTTCCGGCTGGAGTTGAGCAGGGAGGGGTCCTCCCGCTCCGCAGGGGTCATGGACAGGATGATGGCCTCGGTGCGGGCCAGCTGGGCTTCATCCACGGTGAGGTCCAGCTTCTTGCCGCCCGCGCCCGGAAGCATGGAGGCGATGTCCTGCATGGAGCCCATGCTCTTGAGCTGGACCATCTGGTCGTAGAAGTCGGTGAGGGTGAATTTGTTCTTCCGCATCCGCTCCAGCTGCTCCGCAGCCTTCTTCGCGTCCAGGTTCTGCTCGGCCTTTTCGATGAGGGAGAGCACGTCGCCCATCCCCAGGATGCGGCTGGCCATCCGGTCGGGGTGGAACACCTCAATGTTGTCCAGCTTTTCGCCGGTGCCGGCGAATTTGATGGGCTTGCCGGTGACGGCCCGGATGGACAGGGCAGCGCCGCCCCGGGCGTCGCCGTCCAGCTTGGTGAGCATGACCCCGTCGATGTCCAGGGCATCGTCAAAGGCCTTGGCGGCGTTGACCGCGTCCTGGCCGATCATGGCGTCCACCACCAGCAGGATCTCGGTGGGGTGGACGGCGGCTTTGATGTTGCGCAGCTCGTCCATGAGCTCCTCGTCCACATGGAGCCGGCCGGCAGTGTCCAGGAACACCATGTCGTTGCCATGCTTTTTGGCGTGCTCGATAGCGGCCTTGGCGATGTCCACCGGGTCGGTCCGGCCCATCTGGAACACAGGGATGTCCAGCTGGGAACCCACCACCTCCAGCTGCTGGATGGCGGCGGGGCGGTAGATGTCACAGGCGGCCAGAAGGGGCCGCTTGCCCTGTTTTTTCATCAGCCCGGCCAGTTTGGCGCCATTGGTGGTCTTGCCCGCGCCCTGAAGGCCCACCAGCATCACCACGGTGGGCGGGGTGGAGGATATGGTCAGCTTGCTGTCGCCGCTGCCCATGAGGGCGGTGAGCTCCTCATTGACGATCTTGACGATCATCTGGGCGGGGGTGAGAGACTCCATCACGTCGGCGCCCACGGCCCGCTCCGAGACGGCGGCCACGAAATTTTTGACCACCTTGAAGTTGACGTCCGCCTCCAGAAGGGCCATGCGGATCTCCTTCATGGCCTGCTTGACGTCGGCCTCAGACAGACGGCCCTTGCCCCGCAGACGCTTGAAGGTGGCGGAGAGTTTTTCAGTCAGACTTTCAAATGCCATAGGTCACTCCTGTTTGAGTTTGGCGGTGTTTTCCTTGATGGTGTTGGCGCATCCCTCCGCCAGGTCGTCGGACAAGCTGCCCTGGCGGACGGCGTCCAGCAGCTGGTCAGCCGCGGCGTCGATGGCGGCCAGCTCGTCCTTCATGCGGAAGAAGCGGCGGATGAGGTGGGTCTTGTCCTCGATCTCCGTCATGGTGGCCTCCGCCCGGACGATGACATCCCGGACGCCCTGGCGGGAGATACCGTAGTTCTCCGCGATCTCAGCCAGGGAGAGGTCCTCATTGTAGTAGAGGTCGTAGAACTCCTTCTGGCGGTCGGTCAGCAGATCGCCGTAAAAATCATAGAGCATGGCCATACGGTATGCCTGATTCTTGATCATCGTCCCACCTCCACAAGATGTGGTGTAAAGTTCTGGAACTTTACAATGACGTACTATACCACAAGCATCAGGAAATGTCAAGGGGAAGATCGCATCGAAATGGAAAAAGATCTCGGGCCTGGGCGGCAGAGGTGGGATCTCCAGCTATTTCATATTGAATCAGTATGATAAAAACAGTATGATGGTCAGGTCGTGTGACGATAGTTTTGCGAAAGGACAGGAATGGAGCATGAGGAAAATAAGAGCCTTGCTGGCCGCATGGATCATGGTATGCGGACTGCTGGTGACCGGCATTTTCATCCCCGGCGCGGAGGCGGCTGAGGCCGGACTGCCCGCCCTGACCGCCCAGGTGACCGGAGTGCGGGCGGGGCAGGAGGTGGCCCTGATCCTCTCCCTGCCGGGCCAGGGGGAGCAGAAGACGGGGATCAACGCGGTCAAGGGGACGCTCGTGTACGACCCGGAGGTCTTTGAGCCCCCGGCGCAGGAGGACCTGATTGTGCTGGACGGCTGGGACAGCGTGACCTACAACCCGGGGAACGGACAGTTTGCCGTCATCAGCCGTACCGGCCGCCCCGAGGGCGGACAGATGCTGCGCCTCACCCTCACAGCAAAGGAGGACCTGACCGGGCAGGCAACTTCTGTGAAGATCAGCGGCCTGGCCGCATCGGCAGGGGAGCGGGACCTCTCCTTTGACGATGTGTCGGTGACGCTCAGCGCCATCGGCCAGCAGTCTCCGGCAGGACAGGGGGGAGATGCCGCGGATGGACAGGCTCAGACCGGGAGCTCTTCCGGTGCGGCAGACGGCGCGGAGGAGCCGGAGACGTCCCCGGCGCCGTCCCAGGGAGCGGACCAGGAGCAGCCGGGGCAGGCGGACCGTGAGGAGAACCCGGCCGGACAGGACCAGCCGGAGGAGGAGCAGCCTGGAAAAGGGACACGGATCCCGGGACTGGCGGTCTTTGGCCTGTGCGCCGGAGCGGCCCTGCTGGCGCTGATCGTGCTGGCGGTGTTCTGGCGAAACAGGGACCGCACCGGAGGGATGAAGCTGCTGGCCGGGGCGTTGCTGCTGACTGCCGCCGCAGCCCTGGCCGCCGGGAGCGCCTATGCCCTGGGCGGCAGGGGAGACCTGAACGGCGACGGCGCTGTGGATTATACAGACGTACATATGCTCAAGGGGCATCTGATCGATCTGGAGCGCCTGGCAACAGACCGTCAGAGCCGGGCGGACATGGACCTGGACGGACAGCTGACAGTCACCGACCTGTCCCTTCTGATCTGGAAGATCGAGAAAAAACTGGACTATCAGGTGGAGCTCACCTCCGCTATGGACCGTTTTTACTATGAGAAGGGAGAAGAGGTGGAGCTGAGATTTTCTGCCCATGTCTCCCACGGCGGGCAGATCTCCCATGTGACGGTGGACGGACGGACCTATGAGGTGGAGCGGGAGGAGGACGGCGCGCTGTACACGGTGCGCCTCGACGCCGGGGACGCCCCTGGGGTGCGCACCCTCCGCCTGACTGGGGCGACCCTCGCCAACGGGCAGGAGGTGGCCGCTGAGCTTACAGAGCAGATCGAGGTGCTGAAGGACGCCCCCTCCATCACCGACTTTCTGGCAGAGGAGGATGACGGCCGGATGAAGGTGTCCTTCTCCCTCTGGGACGAGGACTCCGCCCTGACCGGCGCGGAGATGGAAGTGCTGGAGCATGTGGATGGGGAGCTGGCGGCAGTGGACCGGAAGGATGTGACTGTGGGGGACAATGTCTTTTCCCTGGATCTGGAGGAGGAGACCATTTACACCCTGTCCATCTCAGCCCGCTACGACCGGGCCTCCGGCGCCCTGGCGGCGGCTGGGGACCACACAGGGAGCCTGGCTCTGGTCAAAGAGATCCGGCTCAGTATCGACTACCAGTTCACCTTCGGCGGCCTGAGGACGCAGACGGAGGACGGCACCCAGACGGATCGGTTCCACAGGGGCCAGCCCGTGGTCCTTTGGTTTGCCAGCGAAAACAACACCCGGTTTGAGCCGGAGCGGGCGGTGGTCAGCGGCAAGACCTATGACGTGCAGCCAACTGGGGGCGGATATATCGTCAAGCTGCCCGGCTTTGACCGTCCCGGGCAGGCGGAGATCTGCGTGGAGCAGATCGTGCTGGAAAATGGGCGGGCCTTCGGTCTGACGCGGGACAACGCCCTCACGGTACAGATCTGGAAAGAGCTTCCGGAGGTCACGGACTTCTCTGTCCGCGAGGAAGCGGAAAACAGCCAGATCCACATCTCTTTCCGCCTGACGGACCCGGACGGCGCCGTGTCCAACGGGGCTATCTCGATCCGGAACGCTGCCGGTCAGACGGTCGGACAGCGGGCCTTTGGGATGGACGAGCTGGCAGACGGCGTGTTCCGCGCCGCCGTGCCCTTGACGGACACCGGTGTGACGTCCGCCTACACGGTGCAGATCGCAGCGGACCGGGACCTGTCGGCAGACGGCTCGGAGCAGGAGCGGCAGGTGGTGCTGGCGGAGGAGACCGTCCAGGCCGCGCCCCGGGCAGTGATCAAGGCAGGGGATGCCCAGGATACTTATGTGGAGCAGGGCGGCCCGGTGGAGCTGACCTATGGCATCGCCCACAATGTGGACGCAGAGCTCACCCATCTGGTGGTGGACCACCGGGAGCTGGCGGCTGAACGGGGCCAGGACGGGACCTGGCAGGTCACAGCCATAGCTCCGGAGACGGCGGGCAGGCATGACTTCACACTGTCACAGCTGGTATTTGACAATGGGACCACGATCGATGTGAGCCGCACTGTGGAGGTGGAGGTGATGAAGTCCGCCCCTGCGGCTGTGGACTATGAGATCCGGGACGATCTGGCAAAGGAGCAGGTGACCTTCCTCTTCCAGCTGGCGGACCCGGACCGGGCCTTCCTCTCCGGGAAAGTGCGGCTTATCACCGGGGACGGCGGCGTCGTGGCGGAGGAGGCCATCGGCCGGCCGGGGGAGCAGGCGTTCACCCTGGACGTGGAGGAACAGAAGGAGTATACGTTCCAGGTGCTGGCCACCTGGAGCAAGACGGAGGACGGCACCCGGAAGGTCACGGATGACGTCATCCTGGAGATGCCCGTCTGCCTGGTGCGGGACTACGGCCTGGCGCTGTCCGAGCTTGGCACCTTCTTGGAGGATGGGACGCCGGCTGCCTACTTCGAGCCGGGCAGCCCGGTGACGCTCCGCTTCCGGGCAGAGACCGCCACCACTCTGGCGGCGGACCGGGCCCAGGTGAACGACCGGTGGTATGATTTGACCGCCCTGGGCGGAGGACGGTACGAATTGTCTTTGACTGCTCCCGGCATAGCTGGGGCGGAGACCCTGACCATCGAGAGGCTGACCCTGGAAAACGGAAAGGAGCTCTCCGCCGGAAGGGACAACGCCATTCAGATCGAGGTGCTGAAGGCTGCGCCGGAGGTGGAGGGCTTCGCCTGGGAGCAGACGGACGGGGACGAACTGAAGGTCAGCTTCGCCCTGAGCGACCCGGACGGCGCCCTGCTGGGCGGACAGCTGACCATCGCCCAGGGAGATACGGTGCTGCTGGCACAGCTCCTGGTCCCAGGAGAAAACGAGGGGGCAGCGGCGCTGACCTGGCGGGAAGACTACACCGTGACCGTGACGGCGGACTACGACCGGGACAGCGATGCCCTGGACGGAAATTCAAACCGCTATGAGGCACAGACGCTCTTTGTCACAGAACTCACTGCCGCAAGGGACGGCATCCAGTTCAAGAATGTGACCGCCCACCGGCTGTACCGCAGCGGAAGCGGCGGCGTCCGGGAGGTCGATATCCTGGATATCACCCCTGGTCTGCCGGGGGATGTGGAGAGCTACTACGCCGTCGTCGAGATGGCGGGCCTGCCCGACTTCTACGCAGGCGTCCGGGAGTTCCGCAGGGACGAAGACGGACGGGTGTATGCGGTGCTGGATGTGGAGGACGCGGTGCTCTACAGCGGAGACGGGACACGTCGGGGGGAGTACTCCTTCGCCGTTCCCTATCGGGATGAGAGCGGGGACCACCCCCTCGTCACCAGCGCGGAAGAGCTGTTCCGGCAGATG
>CALXDZ010000091.1 GCA_944387205.1 uncultured Oscillospiraceae bacterium | reverse complement strand
GCAATCCAAAACGAGGTTGCATGAGCAGAAAAGGGAGGCTGTGCCGAAACACAGCCTCCCTCCACAGGAACAAATATTAAGTTATATGGGTAGGTTCATAAATTGTCCCTATGGAACGCCGGAGAACGGCTCCGAAGCTTTTTTGTGCGCTGAAGTGAACCGCGCACTCAGCGGATGATGCGAAAACAGTAGTCCGTGGGCGGCTCATGGGAGAAGTCCGCCTGGGCCAGCTTACTGATGTCTTCCACGGTCAACTCCGTCAGGGGGATCACTGCCTGCCGGAAGGGATGGCCCAGGGCACCGTCCATCCAGATATGCCAGAATTCCAGATCCCTGGTGTGCTGCATCTGCTCCCGGAGATATTCCAGCAGCAGCCGGCCCCGACCGGGGCTATACTGCCCCCACTCCACGCAGGCATAGTAGGGCTTTTCCGTCCGCGTATCCAGCAGCTTTTCCTCCAGGGGCCAGACGGCGAAGTCGTCATCCGGGCCCGGATCTGCCGGAAGTGGAGCGGCCGTATCGATCCGGAGTTCCAGATCGCTCCACAAAATCGTATCGAGCGCATCCTGGTCCACGCCCGGCTCCAGGAGAAAGTCCGGGACCTCCATGCCCAGCTTAAGAGCCTCTCGGACGGACAAGGTGCGGAAGTGAGGGTTGGGCCGCTCCGGCAGAGGATAGTCGGAGGCCAGATAGAGAAAAGCACTCATTGGATACCTCCTGTAAAAAGAGGGGAGAGGCATTTGCCTCTCCCCATGCAGTTAGATCAGCGCCAGCAGCGCATCCACGTCTTCTTCTTTGGTAGCCCAGCTGGTGCAGAAGCGGACTGCCGTATGGGTGGCGTCCACCTTTTCCCAGAAGCTGCAGCTGACCACCTTTGACAGCTCCGCCAGCTTACTGTCCTCCATCAGGAAGAACTGCTGATTGGTGGGGGACTCGAAATAGAAGGGATAGCCCTTGGCCCGGAAGCCCTCCTTAAGCTTTTGGGCCATGGCAATGGCGTTCCGGGAGATCTCCCAGTAGAGCCCGTCGGTAAAGAGGGTGTCGAACTGGAGACCCAGGAGCCGGCCCTTGGCCAGCAGGGCGCCGTGCTGTTTGATGAGGGAGAAGAAGTGGCTCACCAGGCCCTTCCGGGGGACCACCACGGCCTCGCCGAACAATGCGCCCACCTTGGTGCCGCCGATGTAGAACACGTCACAGTTCTGAGCCAGCACCTCCAGCGTTACATCGGTGCCGGGGGCCACCAGGCCGTAGCCCAGCCGGGCGCCGTCCACGAACAGAGGCAGGTGATACTCCTGGCAGATCTGGTGCAGTCCCTCCAGCTCTGCCTTGGTGTAGAGGGTGCCCAGCTCCGTGGGGTGGGAGATGTAGACCATGCCCGGTTCCACCATATGCTCGTGAGTGGCGTCGCCCCAGTAGGTGCTCAGATAAGCCTTCAGAGCCTGAGCTGTCAGCTTGCCGTCCTTGTGGGGCAGTGTCAGCACCTTGTGACCGCCGAATTCAATGGCGCCGGCCTCGTGGACAGCGATGTGGCCGGTGTCAGCTGCCACCACGCCCTGCCAGGAACGAAGCACCCCGTCAATGACCGTGGCATTGGTCTGGGTTCCGCCCACCAGGAAGTAGACCTCGCCCTCCGGACAGCCGCAGGCGTCCAGGATCTTTTTCCGGGCGCTGGCACAGTAGTCGTCGGTGCCGTAGCCGGTTGTCTTTTCCAGATTGGTCTCCATCAGGCGCTGCAGGATGCGGGGATGGGCTCCCTCCATGTAGTCGTTGTCAAAGTACTGCATAAGACCGCTCCTTTTCTTCAGTTTTGTGATGTGCGGCGGGGAAGGGGAGAGGGACTCACTGGGCCTGGAAATAGTTCCGGGTACTCTCAATGTCCTGGCTGATCTGGGCCTTGAGGGCCTCCAAAGAGTCGAAGCGAACCTCACCCCGCAGCTTGCGGTGGTATTCTAACCGCAGCGTCTGACCGTACAGGTCGCCGCTGAAGTCCAAAAGATAGGCCTCCACCGTCACATTCGTGCCATTGTTGACGGTGGGGCGGGTGCCTACATTGGTGACGGCGGCAAAGGTCTGGCCGTCGGCCAGGCAGGCCCGGGTGACGTATACCCCGTGGCTGGGCACCAGCACGCTCTGGGGAACGATCAGATTGGCGGTGGGGAAGAGGCGGGCATGGCCGATGCTGTGTCCGTGGCGGACGGTACCGGTGAGGGTGTGGGGATGGCCCAGAAAACGGGCGGCCTCCTCCATATTGCCCTCAGCTACTAGCTGGCGGATGTGAGTGGAACTGACGGTAACACCGTCCAGAGCCACCTCAGGGATGATATCGCAGCCCAAACCCAGCTGAGCACAGCTGCGCTGAAGCAGCTCTGGCGTTCCCTGGTTCTTATAGCCAAAATGGAAATCGTGTCCGGCCACCAGATGGGCGGCGTGCTGGTCCTTGACCAGAATGATGTTGATGAAGTCCTGCCAGGGCATGGTCATCATCTTCTGGTCGAAGGGCAGCATGACCACGTCCTCAATACCGTAGAAGCGGCGGATCAGATCCCGCCGGTCCTCCGGAGAGTTGAGCAGGGAGACGGGTTTTCCGGTGACTAGAGACTTAGGGGCCTGCTCAAAGGTGACCACAGCGGGAGAAGCGCTGGTCTCCCGGGCCCGCTCTGTTACTCGGCGCAGCAGTGCGCCGTGTCCCAGATGAACACCGTCAAAAAAACCCAGCGCGATGACTTTTTGATTCATGGGAAAGACCTGTCCTTTCAAAAAAGCTCATGCACGGGCGGCCCAGGAAAGGACGGACCGCACCACAGGCGGAAAAAATACAGGAAGGGGCGGCACGGATTCAGCCGCCGAAAAAGTTTTTCAAAGAGGTAAGAGTGCCTGCGGTACAGCGGCTCAGGCACAGGAATTCCCCCTGCTGGCTGTAGACCCGATAGGTCCCGTCGGCTAGGGAGGAGACGGAGAGGGGATTGCCGTTGCGGACCCGCTTTTCCGCCCGCTCGGACTTGAGCCAAAAGATGGGGCAGTGGGAGAAAAGGCTGTCCGTGGGCAGAAGCAGCGCCTCTCCCTGCTCCTGTGCCTGCTCCAAGGTCACGGCCTGGTCCAGGGTGAAGCCCGCGGCCATGGTCCGCCGCAGGCTGCTCATGCAGCCGCCGCAGCCCAAAGCCTCACCGATGTCGTGGCAAAGCGTCCGGACGTAGGTCCCCTTGGAGCAGCACACCCGCAGCATATAGTCCGTGGGGGAGGTCTGCTCCAGCACCTCCAGGGAGAAGATGGTGATAGGCCGGGGCTTACGTTCCACCTCCCGACCCTTCCGGGCCAGCTCGTAGAGCTTTTGACCGCCGATCTTCACCGCGGAGTACATGGGCGGGATGTGCTGCACAGGACCGGTGAAGCGGGACAGAACGGCTTCCAGCTCCCTCCGGTCCACGGAGACAGGGCGGGACTGCAGCACCTGGCCGGTGACATCCTGGGTATCGGTGGTGAGGCCCAGCCGCAGTCCGGCCACATATTCCTTCTCCCCGTTTTCCGCAAACTCCACGGCTCGGGTGGCCTGTCCCACAAAGACGGGCAGAACACCGGTGGCCATGGGATCCAGCGTCCCGCCGTGGCCGATCCGTCGCTCTTTGAGGATGCCCCGCAGCTTGGCGCATACGTCCATACTGGTCCAGTCAGCGGGTTTGTCGATGATGAGGATTCCGTTGGGCATAAAAAGCCTCCTGATGGCTGAAAGATGGGCGCCTGGGCGCCGAAAAAAGGGCAGAGAAACCAGAAAAGCTTTAGCCCTGCTTGGAAACGGTGAGGTAGGCCTCCAGCACCTGGCGCTTGGCCTCCTCCAGAGGCACCGACAGGGTGCAGCCCGCCGCCGACTTGTGTCCGCCGCCGCCCATCAGCTGGCACACCCGGGTGGCGTTGACCCGGGCGCCGGTGCGGACGGAGATCTTCCACTCGTCGGGTTTGAGCTCCCGCATGGTGACGGCGCAGTCGTTGCCCTCCACCAGACCAGCCAGGGAAGACAGGTCCTCGGCATCCCCCTCGGTGGCCTGGATCTCTTCCATCAAGGAAAGGGGAATGGTCATGAGCACCAGCCGGCCCTCGTCATAGGTCTCCATGGTGTCCACCATATGGGCCTCCATGGCCAGACGCTTGCGGCTCTTGGTGCGGAAGTGGATCTTATTGACGGCCCGGTAATCGATGCCGGTGTCCATCAGCTCCGCCGCTACCCGATGGGTGTTGGCAGTGGTATTGGAATAGACGAAGCAGCCAGTGTCGGTGGCCACGGCAACATACAGCGGCAGGGCGATCTCCGGGTTGACAGAGACCATCTCCTCAATGATCTCATAGAGGATCTCGCCGCAGGCGGCACGCTCGGGGATGACACAGCTCTGGGGAGCGAAGTGCTCAAAGGAGGGATGGTGGTCAATGGCCAGCTCGATCCGGTCCCGGTAAGCTTCGGCGTTTTCCGGCAGCAGAGACAGTGAGGCAATGTCCACACTGACCACATGGTCGGGGGTGAAGCCTTCCGGTGCCCAGAATTCCTGGGCATAGGGCAGGAAGTGCTCCGTGGTTTCCCGGTTATAGAGAAGATAGGCCGTTCGGCCCAGCTGCCGCAGGGCGATGCACAGAGCGGAGGCGCAGCCGATGGTGTCGCCGTCGGGACGGCGGTGGGTCAGGATCAGGACGTTGTCATAGGTGCGCAGCAGCGCAGCGGTCTCCTGCGTGGTCACTGGGATTCCTCCTCTCCGTCAGAGCGCTGTTCCTCCCGGCGTTCAATGTCCCGGAGCATCTCCAGGATGTGGGCACCATGTTGAATGGAGTCATCAGGCAGGAACTGCAGTTCCGGGGTGTAGCGCAGCTGCAGCGTCCGGCCCAGCTCCCGGCGCAGAAAGCCTGCGGCGGATTTGAGCCCCTTGAGCACGTCCTTTTCCTGGCTTTTGTCCAAGACACTGATATAGACACGGGCGTAGCGCAGGTCACCGGTGGTGTCCACCCGGGTGACGGAGACCATGCCGGTCTGGGAGACCCGGGGGTCCTTCAGACGGCGCAGCTGTTCGCTCAACTCCCGCTGGATTTCTTCGTTGATGCGGCCAATTCGATTGGATGCCATAGATACTCCTTTCCGGGGCAAAGGCCCCACAAGGCTGGGTTTTCCGCAGGGCACACTGGTCCCGTGCCGTGCCGGGCCAGATGCCTTTTGGGAAAAAAGGCGGGGCGGGCGATTTCGCCCGCCCCGCCTGCTACTTTGTTCAATGGTTGGGATGCTTACTGGGGGATCTCCTCCATGGTGAAGGCTTCGATAATGCCGCCTGTCCCGGAAAAACATAGTTTTTCCGGGAACCCTGCATGAGACTTCCTCGCCAGGCAAAGCCCGGCTGCGGCAAGGGGCACTGCCCCTTGGACGCGCCTGGGGCGCGCCGCCGCAAAGCGGCGGAGAAGGCGACGGGGAGGCAGACAGCCGACAAAAGGCAAGTGCTTACTGGGGGATCTCCTCCATGGTGAAGGCTTCGATAATGTCGCCTTCCTTGATGTCGTTGAACTTCTCCACGGTCAGGCCGCACTCGTAGCCGCTGACCACTTCCTTAACAGCGTCCTTGAACCGCTGCAGGGAGGCCAGAGAGCCCTCGTGGATGACGATACCGTCCCGGACCACCCGCACGGAGCAGGCCCGGACGATTTTGCCGTCCTGGACATAGCAACCGGCCACGGTGCCCACGCCGGAGACCTTGTAGGTCTGGCGGATCTCGGCGTGGCCCAGTACCACTTCCCGGAACTTGGGAGCCAGCATGCCCTTCATGGCGGCCTCGATCTCGTCGATGCAGTCATAGATGACGCGGTACATCCGCATATCTACGTTAGAGCGGGCGGCGTTGTCC
This sequence comes from uncultured Oscillospiraceae bacterium, assembly GCA_944387205.1. Classification (GTDB taxonomy): domain Bacteria; phylum Bacillota; class Clostridia; order Oscillospirales; family Oscillospiraceae; genus Oscillibacter. Next base: position 8,790 of record CALXDZ010000091.1, on the reverse strand, counting down.
CGAGCCGCAGCGTCGGGACGGACGTTGAAGCCCACGATGATGGCGTTGGAGGTGGCGGCCAGCATGACGTCGGATTCGTTGATGGCGCCCACGCCGCCGTGGATGACCCGGACGTTGACCTCGTCGTTGGAGAGCTTCTCCAAAGAGGCCTTCACTGCCTCCACGGAGCCCTGGACGTCGGCCTTGACGATCAGGGCCAGCTCCTTGCGCTCGCCGGCCTGGATCTGGTCGAACAGATTCTCCAGGGAGACCTTCTGCACCGGCGCAGAGGCTTTGGCTTTCTCCTCGGCCTTGCGCTGCTCCACCAGTTCGCGGGCCATGCGCTCGTCCGCCACAGCGTGGAAGGTACTGCCGGCAGAGGGGGCCTCGCTGAGACCGGCGATCTCCACAGGCACGGAGGGGCCGGCAGAGTCCACACGTCTGCCCTTGCTGTCGGTCATGGTGCGGACACGGCCCACGGCGGTGCCGGCGATGATGATGTCGCCCTGATGCAGCGTGCCGTTCTGGACCAGCAGCGTGGCCACGGGGCCGCGGCCCTTGTCCAGGCGGGCCTCGATGACAGTGCCCTGGCCGGCCCGGTTGGGGTTGGCCTTCAGCTCGGCCATCTCGGCGGTGAGGGTGACCATCTCCAGCAGATTGTCGATGCCGATGTTCTTCTTGGCGGAGATGGGGCAGCAGATGACGTCGCCGCCCCAGTCCTCGGGCACCAGGCCGTGCTCGGTCAGCTGCTGCTTGACCCGCTCGGGGTTGGCCTCGGGCTTATCGATCTTGTTGATGGCCACGATGATGGGAATATTGGCAGCCTTGGCGTGGTTGATGGACTCCACGGTCTGGGGCATGATGCCGTCCTCTGCCGCCACCACCAGGATAGCAATATCGGTGACCATGGCACCGCGGGCACGCATGGACGTGAAGGCCTCATGGCCCGGGGTATCCAGGAAGGTGATAGGCTTGCCGTTGATCTGCACCTGGTAGGCGCCGATGTGCTGGGTGATGCCGCCGGCCTCGCCGGAGGCTACAGAAGTGTTGCGGATGGTGTCAAGCAAAGAGGTCTTGCCGTGGTCCACGTGGCCCATAACAACCACCACGGGCGCCCGGGGGATCAGATCCTCCGGCTTATCCTCATGGTCGTCGATGAGGCGCTCTTCAATGGTGACGGTGACCTCGTGCTCCACCTTGCAGCCCAGTTCCATAGCCACCAAGGCGGCGGTGTCGTAGTCGATCATCTGAGGCAGGGAGGCCATAATGCCGTTCTTCATCAGCACCTTGACCACCTCAGCGCCGGTCTTCTTCATGCGGGAGGCCAGCTCGCCTACGGAGATCTCATCAGGGATGGAAACCTTCAGGGGCGCTTTCTTGGCGATCTCCAGCTGGAGACGGCGCATCTTCTCCTGCTCATCCTGACGGCGCTTATTGCTCTGGAAGCCGCCCCGACCCCGCTGATTGTTGCGGAACTTCTCCTTGCCGCCCCGCTGCTGCATCCGGGCGGCACGCTCGGGAGCCAGTTCCTCCAGACGCTGGTCATACTTGGCCAGGTTCACGTCACCGCCCTTGCGGGTGTCCACCACCTTCTTCTGAGGGATACGGGTGGTGGGCTGCTGCACCACCGGTGCTGCAGGCTTGGCCGGGGCGTTGCCGCCGGCATTTTTCTGGCCCTGCTGCTGGGCAGGCGCGGCGCTCTTGCTGCCTGCGGCCCCCTGGGCCTGAGGCTTGCCGTCAGCGCGGCCGTTTTTGGCGCCGCTGCCTGCGGCAGCCGGGGCGCTCTTGGCCTGCTCCTGGGCGGGAGCCTGCTCCTTGGCAGGCTCCTGGTAGGTGTCCGCAAAGATGGACTGGATGCTGGACACGGGATGATGCTGGGTCAGATAATCAAAAATGAGGGAAAGCTCATGATCGCTCAGAACCTGCATGTGGTTCTTGGGCGTCGTGGCGTAACGGGCCAGGATCTCCGTGATCTCCTTGGTGGGAAGGCCGAAATCCTTTGCCACCTCATGCACTCTGTATTTTTCGCTCAAATATAGCCACCTCCGTTGATGCTTCGCGTGAGGCGGAGACGGGCTGCCTCCGCCGCATTTGCCTAACTGTGCGCGTCCCCGACGCGCCAGTCGGGGCGTTCTCCAAGGAAGTGCATTCCCCGAAAAACAGATGGAGGACATCCGCCAAAGGCGGTGTCCGGTATGAGGCGTCCTCCCGTCCCGCGCCGGGCGGAAAGCACGCATCTATTTTCACTCCGCCCTTCGGGGGCGGGGGTTTGCCGTCAGGACTGTTTTTTCCCTTCGCCGGCTCGGGACGGACGCATCCGCTTGCCTGGAGAGGCAGGCTTTCCGCTGCGATGGACGGAAGCGGTGCCCGGCTTTGCCGGATGACGAAAGGATTTGGAAAAAGGACGCTGGGAAGAACGGGGCTTGTCGTTAAAAGACGCTTTTCCAGCCCGGGGCCTGGGGGCGGAGAGCTTCTTTTCGTGGCGCAGCTGTTCCTTTCGGCGCTCCTGGGCCCGCTTGGCCTTTACTTCCAGGGAAGCGGCGGTCTCGCCGTAGGTTTCCGGGTCCGCTTTGGCCAGCCGTCCGGCCAGGGCGGAGGCAAAGCCAATGTCGGTAATGGCCGCCAGGGCACAGCTGGTCCGGCCCACGGCCCGGCCCAGGTCGTCCCGGGAGAAGGGCAGACGCAGCGTCAGACAGTTTCCAGCCTGGGCAAAGTGGGCGGCCCGGCGGACGGTGTTGTCCGCGGCGTCATCAGCGATGAGCAGCAGCCGACAGTCCCGCGCCCGGCAGGCGCTGCCCACAGGCTCCTCGCCCACCTCCAGGCGGCCCGCCTTTTTGCAAAGGCCGATGAGCCGCAGCAGATCATTTTGTTCCATCCTGCGCTCCCAACTGACGCTCCAGGGCGTCGTATACCTCCGGCGGCACCGATGTTTCAAAGGCCCGCTCCAGGGCCTTGGACTTCCGGGCCTTGCGGACACATTCCGGGTCCGGACACAGATAGGCGCCCCGGCCGGGTTTGCGGCCCACGGTGTCCAGGGAGATCTCGCCCTCGGGGGAGCGGACTACCCGGATCAGCGCCTTCTTTTCCTTCATTTCCCGGCAGCCGATGCACTGGCGCCGGGGGATCTTTTTCACTCGCTGCATGACCGCCTACCTCCTGGCGCTTATTCTTCAGCGGGAACTTCCTCGTCCTCGCCGTTCCAGCTCTCAGGCTTGATGTCGATCTTGTAGCCGGTGAGCCGGGCGGCCAGGCGGGCGTTCTGGCCCTCCTTGCCGATGGCCAGGGACAGTTGGTCGTCAGGCACCCGCACACGGCAGGCCTTGCCCTCCTCAGCCACCTGGACATCCACCACCTCGGCGGGAGCCAGAGCGGCGGCGATGAACTCGGCGGGGTCCTCGCTGTACTTGATGATGTCGATCTTCTCGCCCCGCAGCTCTTCCACGATGCCGGCCACCCGCTGGCCCTTGGGACCCACGCAGGCGCCGATGGGATCCACGTTTTCGTCGTTGGACCACACAGCCATCTTGGTACGGCTGCCGGCTTCCCGGGCGATGGACTTGACCTCCACGGTGCCGTCGTAGATCTCGGGCACCTCCAGCTCGAACAGCCGCTTCACCAGACCCGGATGGGTCCGGGAGATAAGGATCTGGGGACCGCGGGTGCTGCGGCGGACCTCCACCACATACACCTTGATGTGCATTCCTTCCAGCAGCTCCTCGCCTTTAACCTGCTCGCCGGCGGTGAGCAGGGCCTCGGTGGATTCGCTGCCGGTACCGATGCGCAGGGAGACGGCGCCGGTGCGGGGATCCATACGGGTGACCACACCGGTGAGGATCTCATGCTGCTTGGAGTTGAACTCGTCATAGACCATGCCCCGCTCGGCCTCCCGCAGGCCCTGAATGATGACCTGCTTGCCGTTGCCGGCAGCGATGCGGCCGAACTCCACAGTGTCCACAGGGAAGTTGACCACATCGCCGATCTCATACTTGGCGGAGATGGCCTTGGCTTCCTCCAGAGGTACCTCATTGAAGGGGTCCACATAGTCCTCCTCGTCCACCACGTTTTTCTGGACGTACATTTTCAGGGAGTGGTGAGCCTCATCCACGTCTACGATGACGTTTTCCACCTGGTCGTGGTCCCGCTTGTAGGCAGTGATCAGTGCCTGGACGATCTTATCCAGCATAAAGGACTTGGGGATGCCCCGCTCCTTTTCCAGAAGATCCAGAGCTGCAAAGATCTCCACCGGGGAGAAGCCCGCGGGCTCCGCTTGCTTTTTGGCCTTCATATCTGATTCTCCTTATCGTTAATTATACCTCAATTCAGAAAAAAGCTGCTTAAAATTCCACACGCAGGCGGCATAGGGCCACCTCGTTTTTCTCAAAGCGCAGCTCCTTGCCGCCCACCTCGATGGTGACGGCGCCGTCGTCGTAACCCCGGAGGGTACCGGCGAACTCTTTGCGGCCGTCCCGGTTCTGGTACAGCCGGACGGTGACGGGACTGCCCATAAAGCGGGCAAAATCGGAGGGACGCTTCAGCGGACGCTCACAGCCGGCGGAGGAGACCTCAAAGGTATAGCTGCCCTCAATAGGGTCTGCCTCATCCAGCAGGTCGCTGACCTTTCGGGATACGGCCTCACAGTCCAGAATATCCACGCCGCCTTCCTTGTCCAGATACAGGCGCAGATACCAGGTGCCGGCCTCCTTGACGTACTCCACGTCCCAGAGCTCGCAGCCCTGCTCCGCCACGGCGGGAGCTGCCAGCTCCGCCACCAGGTCGGTGATCTTTTTCATGGAAGAAGTTTCCTTTCCAAGTGAATTTTAAGAATTGAAAAATGCCCAATAAAAAGAGCGGACCCGAAGTCCACTCCACATACTCTACCATACTAACTATGCCTATCATAGCACGAAGCGCCGGGAAAAGCAAGACTTTCCGGGAAGTTTTCGGCGCAAAACTTCCTTTGAAAGGGCAGAAAAAGGGGAAAGAATACGCCTGCCAGGGAAGAGAAGAGAAAAAAGGCGCCCCTGCTTAGATGGGGGCGCCTTTTGGACGGGAAAATAGGAACTGTGCCAGTTCAGCTGCTCAGGCAAAATAGCCCGGCAGGGCAATGTCAGCAATTGCTTCAGCGGGAATGACAAATTCACACACGCCCATGGCCATGGGCGCCACATCGCCTTCATTGAAGACGATGACAAGCTCCTGGTCCTCATTGATATAAAACGTGGCGTCAGGGGAGAGCTGGGTGAAGTTCCACTTGGACACCTCGTCGTTGAGCCAATAGTATACATTTTCGTCCGCGGCCATCTGCTGGCGCATCTGTTCCTGAATGTTCTTGGTCAGTACATCCAGGTAGTCGCTGCCGGGCTGGAACAGATCGCCCAGGGCGAGGATCTTTCCAGTGGCTTTGTCCATATTGTAGATCTTCACGCTCTCATTGCCGCTGGCCATGATCTGCGTCTGATCAAAGCGCAGGGCAAAGATGGAGTCGCTATCGGTGACCACGGAATAAGTCAGATCCAAATGATACTGATTGGTCTCGGCATCCGGAGCGTCAGGGTCCGCTTCATACTCCTTCACCAGTCCGGCGTCCGCCTTATACTGTTCAATGATGGCGTTGGTATATTCCTCAATAGCGGCGTTGAGTTCATCGCTGCCGCCCTCCACCCGGGGAACATCCACATGGGCGGAGGTCTTCCCCTGATCGTCCTCATAAGTGACAAAGGTGAACACCCTGGTGATGGCACCCAGCACAGGCACCTTCCCCATGGCATAGGCCACAGTAGAACTGGAATTGACCAGCACCACCAGGGTCAGCATGGCGGCAGCCGCCGTGAGGCCGGCGCTTTTCCAAAACGGACGGCGCCTGCGGGTGCGGGCAGCGCCCGCGGGCTGAGCCTGCTTTTTGGCCTGCTCCATAGAGGCCCGGACGCGGAACTCCAGTTCCTCAGGGACGGGAATGGAGTCATATTCCCGCTTGAGCTCGTCCAGACGGTTTTCGTTCACTGGGACTCCCTCCTTCTTCTGTCAGGTGAATTTTCAGCTTCTTCAGACTGCGGTAGAGGATGGTTTTGACAGTGCTTAGGTTCTCGTCCATGATATCGGCGATCTCCTGAAGCTTCCTGTCCTCAAAGAACCGCAGAATGATTACTGTCCGCTCCCGTTGATCCAGGACATCCAGGGCCCGTAGGGTGTCCATGTCCTGGTACCGGTCCTCCTGTCCGGCCTCCGGCAGAGAGTCCGAGGAGGTTTCCCTGCTGCGTCGACGCAGCAGGTCCAACGCCGTATGAATGACGATACGGCACAGCCAGGATTTGATGACGGCGGGATTGCGCACCTCCGAAGAGGTGGAGATGGCTTTGCAGACGCTTTCCTGGACGACATCCATGGCGTCGTCCTGGTTTTTCACATAGGTGAAGGCCAGACGGTATAGAGATTCGTAAGAGGCTAGAATTTGTGCCTCCACTTGTTGCTGCAGCTTTCCGGAATTCATGCTATGCCTCCTTTCGTCCGGCATTGAATAGACGTGCGGGCGAGGCAAAAAGTTTGAAGAAGAGAAAACTTTCGTATCCAGGGAACAGTTTAGCGGGCACGGAGCCGGCTGACAAGGGTAAAGAGCAAAAAAACCACTAAATTGACCACAACCACCGATGCACCTACAGGGGTAGAGAGGAGGTAGGACCCGCTCAGTCCCAGACAGAAGCACACCACCGCCAGCACCCCGGCACACAACACCACGCCTCGGAAGCTGCGAAACAGGCGCATGGCCGACAGGGCGGGGAAGATCACCAGGCTGGAGATGAGCATGGCGCCCATCATCCGCATGCCCAGCACGATGGTCAGGGCGGTGAGGATGGACAAAAGGGTGTTGTACACCTCCACCTTCAGCCCCGTGGCCCGGGAGAAATTTTCATCAAAGGTGATGGCAAAGAGCTTGTGGTAAAAGAGACAAAACAGCGCCAGAACCGCAATGCTTAAGCCTACGCTCAGCCCTACGTCCGCGTCAGACATGGCCAGGATGCTGCCGAACATATAGCTGTCCACATCGGTGGTCATGCCGGTGGTCAACGAAGTGACGATGACGCCGATGGCCAGAGCGGAGGCGGAGGTGACGGCAATGGCAGCGTCGGAGTTGATGCGGCTGCCGTCGGCGATGCGCAGCAGCAAAAAGGCTGCCAGGATTACCACAGGAATGGAAAAGGCCAGGGGAGCCCAGCCCAGGGCAACCGCCACCGCCAGGGCGCCGAAGGATACGTGGCTCAGTCCGTCGCCGATCATGGAGTAGCGCTTGAGCACCAGGGAAACCCCCAGCAGGGCAGCGCACAGGGAGACCAGGATCCCCACCAGGAAGGCCCGCACCAGGAAGGGATAGGTGAACATCTCAAAAAGCAGGCTCATTTTCCACCTCCGAACCGCCGTCCCTCCGGGGAGGCCAGGTATTCCGCCACGGTGCCCTGGAAGGTGCGCCGGTGGCCGATGTGGAGGATGGTCTTACCGTTTGCCAGGGCCGAGGGCATGTCGTGGGTCACCATCACCACGGCCATCCCCTCCTTTTGATTAAGATAGCGCAGGGTCTTGTACAGGTCCTGGGCGGCTGCCGGGTCAAGACCGGTGATGGGTTCGTCTAAAATCAGGAGCCGGGAGGCAGCGCACAGGGCCCGGGCCAGGAGCACCCGCTGCTGCTGGCCGCCGGAGAGCTCCCGGTAGCAGCGCTTTTTCAGCTCCAGCACTCCCAGCTTGCCTAGATTCATCATGGCCGCGGACTTCTGGGCCGGGGTGTAGAAAAAGTGAAAACCAGGGCTGTTGAGGAAGCCGGAGAGGACCACCTCCTGGACCGTGGCGGGGAAGTCCTTTTGGGCCCGGGTCTGCTGGGGCAGATAGCCGATGGCGCCCCGCTTGAGCTCCGGCGCCCGGAGGATCTCCCCGGACAGGGGAGAGAGGAGCCCTAAAAGGCTCTTGAGGAGGGTGGACTTGCCCGAGCCGTTCTCGCCCACGATGCACAGGTAGTCTCCGGCCCGGATGCTCAGGTCCAGGTGTTCCAGGATGGCCCGGCCCTCATAGCCCAGAGACACGTCACGGCAGCCGATGAGCTCATTTTCCATCAATTCTGTTGTATGATTCATGCCAGTCCTTCTTTCAATGCCTCCACATTCTGCCACATCAAGCTCAGATAGGTGGCGCCCTGTTCAAAGTCCTCCCGGGAGAGGTTGTGACAGGAGTGGAATTGCAGGGATTTTGCCCCGGTGGATTCGCAGATGACGTTGGTGATGGCCTCGCTGGAGAGCTCCAGGTGGTACACCACCGGGATGTGCTCCTCATTGACCTTGTCGATGAGGTAGGCCAGGGTCTTCACCGAGGGCTCCGTATCGGAGGAGCACCCCTGGAAGGCCGCCCGGTAGCGCAGCCCGTAGGTCTTGCAGAAGTACAGCAGGGGGAAGCGGTCTCCAAAGACCAGGATGTCCCGCTTGCCCTCGGCCACCACCTGCCGGAAGGCCGCATCCAGCTCGGTCAGGTCCTCCTCATAGGATGCCAGGTTGGCGGCGTAGTAGTCTGCCCCCGCCGGGTCCGCCTTGGTCAGAGCGTCGCAGACGGCCTGGGCCAGGAGCCCCGCGTTCACCGGGGAGGTCCAGATGTGCTCATCGTATTCGATCTCGTCGCTGTCCTCCACGTGGCCCTCGTGGTCATGGTCGTGGCCGCCTTCGGCCTCCATGCCCTCCACCAGCTCTTCCTCCAGCGTATCCACATAGTCCATCATCCGACAGACCACCTGGTCAGGCGCATCGTATGCGTCCATGGTCTCATCCACCCATACCTCGC
>CALXDZ010000090.1 GCA_944387205.1 uncultured Oscillospiraceae bacterium | reverse complement strand
CTCAGGCCCAGATGGGAGCCGGCAGGGTCAGCTTCATGATGACCACGAAGAAGACATAGACGAAAGCCACCAGACCCACGGGCAGGGCCGCCAGCATGACCTTGCTGCGGCAGCCCATGACCCACTCAATGGCGGGGATCAGGAGCAGCAGCGCGATGAGCATGCCGAAGATCTTGAGCAGAACAACAAAGACGACCAGCAGGCCCAGCATGATATAGACCTTTTTCATACCTGGACTTTTCCAGTCAATGACAGACTCTGCAGATTCTGCACTGCGGGTAAAGAGAGTCTCTACGATCAGGGCGACGGAAAGCAGGGCCAGGGCTGCAGCAAGGAACTGGGGCCAGATAGCGGGATTTTTCTGAAAGGACGTACCAATGTCATAGGTACTTGTTTCATAAAAAATGTAGCCGGAAAAAGCAAGCATAATGACAGAAACAATATAGTTGTACTTTTTCACAAATATCACCTCCTAAAATTTCACAACACATAAATACATAATCTGCCTTTCTCAACATGAAAAACATATTTTCAGCTGCTAAAAACAAAAGATATGTAATATTTGTTGCGACTGACCAATTTTCCATCGTCTTTATGAAAAATATGTTACAAACTCACAAGTAAAAAGTCAATTAAGAGCGTGTTAAGATAATTGAATTGCGAAAAAATGGGATGAGTACACAAAAAGAAAACATTTATTTTGGGAAAACGGCCGGAAAACAAACGCGCTGTGTAACATTTTGCCACAATCGATAATAGGAGATCACACAGAGCATTTTCTGGGAGTATGGGTCAAGAAGCATTTTTCTGAATAGGAGTTTCTGATAGGGGATGTAATTTCCTGCAAAAACAGATGGAACAGGATATAGGGAGCAGATATGGTGGGAGAGAGGAAAAAATGATGGCTTATTTCCTTGTTTGCAGCAGGAAAATAAGGAAGAAAAATTTCTTGAGAAGAAACAAGAAAAAAATGATGTATTGTCTTGAGAAACGTAAACGATTGCAATCATAAATTCCTACTGAAATACCGAAAAAATGAGGAAAAGAAAAAGGGGTAATATGCACAAAAAAAGCGAGAATCTTTTTGCGAAACGACAATAACTTTTTGTTTAAAAGTGCGTATACAGGCACTTGTTTCCGGCGGGGAATAGTGCTATACTGACAAACAGATGGAGATGTAATCCGTCAGGATAGCCAATTTGGCGATTTTGTGAGGAGGCTGTTTACTATGAATGCTTATCTCAGCAGCGTGATCGAGAACGTCAAGAAAAAGCATGCCAATGAGCCTGAGTTTGTCCAGACCGTGGAGGAAGTTTTCTCCTCCCTGGAGCCTGTGATTGAAAAGCACCCTGAGTATGAGAAGGTAGATCTGCTCAACCGGATGGTGGAGCCTGAGCGTATGTTCACCTTCCGTGTGGTGTGGGAGGATGACAACGGAAATTGGCACACGAATATCGGTTATCGCTGCCAGTTCAACGGTGCGATCGGCCCCTACAAGGGCGGTCTGCGGTTCCAGCCCAACGTGTATCCCGGCATCATCAAGTTCCTGGGCTTTGAGCAGATCTTCAAGAACAGTCTGACCGGTCTGCCCATCGGCGGCGCCAAGGGCGGTGCGGATTTTGATCCTACCGGCAAGTCTGATGCAGAGATCATGCGTTTCTGCCAGTCCTTCATGCAGGCTCTGTATCGCTATATCGGGCCCGACATCGACGTTCCCGCCGGCGACATGGGCGTGGGCGGCCGTGAAATCGGCTATCTGTATGGTGAGTATCGCCGCCTGAAGGGCGTGTTTGAAAACGGCGTTCTGACCGGTAAGGGTTTCTCCTACGGCGGCTCTCTGGTCCGTCCCGAGGCCACTGGCTACGGCGCTGTGTATTATCTGGAGAACGTGCTCAAGCACTTCGGCGAGGATATCAAGGGCAAGACCATCGCGGCTGCCGGCTTCGGCAACGTGTGCTGGGGCATCTGCAAGAAGGCGGCTCAGCTGGGCGCCAAGGTCGTAACTCTGTCCGGTCCTGACGGATACATCTACGATCCCGACGGCGTTGTCACCGAGGAGAAGATCAACTATCTGCTCACGATGCGCAACTCCGGCCGGAACAAGGTGAAGGATTACGCGGACAAGTTCGGCGTGGAGTTCCATGCGGGCGAGAAGCCCTGGGGCGTGAAGGCCGACGTCATCATGCCTTCCGCTATGCAGAACGACGTACATATGAAGGAAGCCGAGCAGATCGTTGCCAACGGCGTGAAGTACTACATCGAAGTGGCCAATATGCCCACGACCAATGATGCTCTGAAGTATCTGATGGAGCAGCCCGGCATGGTGGTGGCTCCCTCCAAGGCTGTTAACGCCGGCGGCGTGGCTACCTCCGCTCTGGAGATGAGCCAGAACAGCGAGCGCCTGGTGTGGACCGCTGAGGAAGTGGATGCTCAGCTGCATAAGATCATGAACACCATCTATCAGATGAGCGTGGACGCTGCTGAGGAGTATGGTCTGGGCTACAACCTGGTGGCCGGCGCTAACATCGCAGGCTTCAAGCGTGTGGCCGAAGCCATGATGGAGCAGGGCGTGTTCTAAACCGTCCTATCATACTGGATGCGCTGCCGCAAGGCAGAAAAAGGCGATGCCGCTGATGCGGCATCGCCTTTTTATCATTTTAGGAAGGGAAGGGCCTATTTCCCGGGAAATGGGCCCTGTCAGGGGAGCGTGGGGACGATCTGCTTGGCATAGGTGAGAAACTTTTTGGCAGCAGGGGAGAGGGAGGAGAAAGAAGGGGCTACAATGCCGATGGTGCGGTACTGAGGCGGATCTAGGTCCAAAATCGCCACATGGCTGGGATGGGTCTGCAGCAGCATGGCAGGGCACAGGCTTACGCACAGCCCCTTTTCCACCATGGCGATGGCGGCGTAATCGTCCATGGTAGAGAAAGGGCAGACGGGATGGACATCCGCTTCCCGCAGGACGCGCATGACGTCGTAATCCTTACCCAGAGAGGGGATCACCAGTGACTCGTGCTGAAAGGCGGAAATGGGGTAACGATCCAGCTTTGCTAACGGGTGATCGGGAGGTAGGATGGCCTGAAGGGGATCCCGCTTGAGCGGATACCAGTCAAAGCGCATATGGGGCTGAAAGCTGAGGAAGCCTATGTCCAAGCGATTCTCGTCAAACAGCTGCTCCAACTCCTGGGTGGATCCCTCAATCAGGTGAAGGGTGATGTTGGGATAGTCCCGGTGGAAGGCATCGATGATATGGGGCATCCAAGATACGGAGATACTGGCAAACTCTCCGATGGTGATGGAACCGGTGTCCAGCCCATTGAGTTGGGAGATGTTTTGGGTCAGATGGTTGTTGGCGTTGACGATGGTGCGGATATAGGGGAGAATGGTCTCTCCACCCTTGGTCAGAGAGACCCCGGAACGGCTTCGCACCAGGACAGGAAAGCCCACCTCGCTCTCCAGGCTCTTCATCATATGGCTAATGCCGGACTGGGTGTAGCCCATTTCCTCTGCGGCGCGGGTCAGACTGCCGCAGTCTACGGCTCGCAGCAGAACCTCGTATTTGGTGATGTCCATGGTGAAAGCCTCCTGTTTTCTCTGTATGCAGGAAATCTGTCTTTTTACATTGTAAAAGAGAAACCGGGGATTGTCAATCTGCGCACTTTGTAGTATGAGACAGAGACAATGGTTGCAATTTTGTCCCGTATCCGCTATATTGTAGCAGGAAAGAGAAAGAGACCTGTTCAAGGTTTTGAAAATGCAAGAGGTGCAGTCTATGAAACGACTGATAAAATTCATTTTATGTTTATTGTTGGTGTTTGTGCTGGTGGTGGCGGCGGGCTATGTAGTCTATGCCTTGCTTGCCTATCATCGATTGGAGGACCGGCTGGAACTGACGGTGGAGAATGGGGAGACCCTCTCGGCAGCATCGGTGGGAGAGACCTATACCATTCTTTCTTATAATGTGGGCTTTGGTGCTTACAGTGCGGACTACAGCTTTTTCATGGACGGAGGAACGGAATCCCGGGCCTATTCCCAGGAGGCGGTGCAGCAGAATCTGGAGGGCGTTGTAGAAGTGCTGCAGCAGGTGGACCCAGATTTTGCGCTGCTGCAGGAGGTGGATACCGACTCTACCCGTAGCTATCATGTAGATGAGGCGGCTCTCCTGCGGCAGGCCCTGCCGGACCGAGCCAGTGTGTTTGCCCAGAACTACGACTCTCCCTATCTGTTCTGGCCCTTGACGGAGCCCCACGGAAAGTCTCGTTCCGGTCTGCTGACCCTCTCCCGATACAGCGTGGACAGTGCCCAGCGCCGCAGCCTGCCAGTGGAGAGCGGACTGCGAAAGTTTCTGGATCTGGACCGATGCTATGCGGTGCTCCGCCTGCCGCTGGACAACGGCAAGACCCTATGCCTCTATAATGTCCATCTCTCTGCCTATACCGCTGACGGAACCATCGCCACAGAGCAGCTGCAGCAGCTGTTTGCGGATATGCAGTCGGAGTACGCTGTGGGAAACTATGTGGTCTGCGGTGGCGACTTCAATAAGGATTTGCTGGGAGACTCCTCGGCGGTATTCGGTGTATCCGGGGAGGACTATACCTGGGCCCAGAGCTTTCCTGAGGATCTGATTCCGGAGGGCTTTTCTCTGAAGGCTCCTCTAGATGCAGACAGTCCGGTTCCATCCTGCCGCAATGCGGATAAGCCCTATGATCCCCAGACGGCATTTGTCCTCACGGTGGACGGTTTCCTGATCTCGGACAATGTCTCTGTGGTAAAGACAGGGGTGCAGGATACCGGCTTTGCCTGGTCGGACCATAATCCGGTGTGGATGACTTTTGTGCTGCAGCCTTAAATAAAAAATAAGGGAGAAAAGCGAAAAAAGTGTTGACAAGCGGAAGACAGGGTGCTATACTAAATACTGTTCCAAGCGCTTCTGCGCTAGAGAAAAGTGAATCAGTATTTGGGGGTATAGCTCAGCTGGGAGAGCGCTTGAATGGCATTCAAGAGGTCAGCGGTTCGATCCCGCTTATCTCCACCAAGGAAAGAGCAAAAGACCGTAATCCATTGAAACACAGTGGGTTACGGTTTTTTTGCTTTTCTTTTTTTGCACTCTTGATTAGAAATTTGACACGCTTGATTTTTCAAAGGAAATGAAAGAATTAGGAGTGTTGAATTATGGCAAAAATCAAGATGAAAGTTAGCGTAATCGTGGCCGATACCTTCCATGACTTTCTTATGGCGAAGAAGTCAATGGGACTAAGTGAGAAAACCATTATCACCTATGGTCAACACTTTTCAGCAATCGCAAAACATCCGCCCTGCCGCCGGTCAAGGCCCGGCCCGCCCCATCGGGGGCGGGCCGGGC
>CALXDZ010000089.1 GCA_944387205.1 uncultured Oscillospiraceae bacterium | reverse complement strand
CACGACAGTTCTCTTTGCCACTTCATTCTCTTGTCGTTCCCTGTGTTTTGCCCTTAATTTTTCCCTCACGAGCGTCCGTGAGGCCATAAAAATGCGGTAATGTTCGATAACAGCCTATAACGCCTTCGCATGGATAAATTGGCGTATTTTCAAGGGTTTCCGTGGCTTTAATAACACCCGACAACACCTCTCGGAAGGTGGTGAAATCTCAAAGGGCTAATTCTTATTTCAAACCAAAAGCCGTCTTCATACATTGCGGCCAAATCGATCTATGACACAGAAAAGCTCCTCTCCCAGGTGCACACCCAGATGGACACTATAAAGAAGGCCACCAAAATCGCCAACGAAAAGGCCATCTCTGCCGACACCTCCATCACCAGCCGGAAAAAGGGCTTTGAATATCTCAACGAGCTGTTCATCAAGCGGCATCGGAAGATCTTATGGAGATCCACCATTCGGATCGCCGTTGTCTGTGCCATTCTCTGCTGGGGCGTTTTGTTGCTCATGACATTTCGCCCTGAAACCAAGGCGGATTTCAATGAGCTGGTCATGACCTGGCTGCCTTACCTTGCATTTATCATGTATCTCATCAACCGGGGCACCGGCTTTACCCAGGCCCTGTTTATGAACTGCGACCACGGTTTGCTGACCTACTCCTTTTACAAGCAGCCGGGATTTATCCTGAAGCTGTTCCAGATCCGCCTGCGGGAGATCATGAAGATCAACGCCGTGCCCGCGCTGGTCATCGGTGTGGGCCTCTCGCTTATCCTCTATGTCTCCGGCGGGACGAATAACCCGCTCAACTATGTGGTGCTGGTCGTATCCATCCTGGCCATGAGCCTGTTCTTCTCCATCCACTATTTGACCGCTTACTATCTGCTGCAGCCCTATACAGCGGGAACGGAGATGAAAAGCGGCACCTACCGCATCGTGATGCTTCTGACCTATGTGGTGTGCTACGCCATGATGAATCTACGGCTGCCGATCCTGGTCTTCGGCGCGGCGTGCATCGCCTTTTGTGTGATGTACTCCATCGTCGCCTGTATCCTGGTCTACAAATTCGCGCCGCAGACCTTCCGGCTGCGTACATAGAGAAATTGACACGTTGATTCATGACAGAGGAACGATCCGGAAAAAGCGCATATTTTGTCGGGGCACTGTTATATGAGCCTGCCCTGGACGGGCATGGCAAAGCATATAAAAAATGCGGAGCACCCATCGGGTACTCCGCATTTTTTATAATTCTCTTTGCAGATAAACCATATCTCAAGCCCATATCTGGGCAGAGCTTCCCCTCCTAAACGCCTCGGTCTTATGCGCAGGCCGGTCATCATGGCGTTCCTCCTCTTCGTGTGTTATAATGCCTGTAACAAGTTGGAAAAGGAGGTGTTTGCCATGGCTATTGAAAACGGCGCGTGGATCATGCGGGGACTGGATTGGGATGACCCCTGTCGGATCCGCAGCTGGCAGGACCTGGTCCGCTGGATCGATCAGGTGGGATTCCTTCCCCTCTTCAAAAATGAGATCACCGGCTTTTCCGCTGAGGAGCACACCTCCGACCTCTATTGGTGGACCGGTGACCCGGAGCAGGACCCCTGGGAGTGGCGGCAGCTGATCGCCCGCAGCGGCCAAGTAGCCTATGGCAAGTTCTTCGGGAAGAAAGCCGGGTTCATTTCCAAGGCTTGGTTCCCCCACTTTGCCAATTGGCGGCGGGATGGCTACGACTTCGACAGCCGCTGGGATGAGGAGCTGGCCAACATACGCCAAAAGCGCATTATGGATCAGTTCACCGTTAATGATGAGCTGTACTCTTTTGAGCTCAAACGCCTGGCTGGGTTCGGCAAGGGAGGCGAAAAGAACTTTGAGGGGACAGTCACCGACCTCCAGATGGGCGGGTATCTGCTGATTCGGGATTTCCGGCAGCGCCTCAATAAAAGAGGCCAGCCCTACGGATGGCCCATCTCCGTCTACACCACCCCGGAGGCCCTGTGGGGCTATGCGTACATCTCCTCCGCCTATTCCACAGAGCCTGCACAGTCCAAGGAACTGATTTATCAGCAGGTGCGGAAAAACTTCCCGGCAGCCACAGAGGCCACCCTCCAGGCAGTGCTGGGGTGGAACCGGTAAAAAGGATGTTATCATGCGGATTTTGATGCTGGGCAACAGCTTTACATCCACCAATCATATGCCCCAAATGCTGGCTGCGCTGACCTGTGCCCAGGTGGTCCATCACACCAGGGGCGGAGCACGGCTGTCGGAGCACCTGAACCCCAACACCAAACTGGGCGCCCGGACCCAGGCAGCGCTGCGCCAGGAGCACTGGGACTATGTGGTGCTCCAGGAGATGAGCCACGGTCCTATCACATCCTCCAAAAGCTTCTTTTCCAGCATAGAGCGGCTTTGCAATCAAGCCCGGGAGAGCGGAGCCCTCCCCATCCTCTACGCCACCTGGGCCTATCAAAAAGGTGGAAACAAGCTGACGGCCAAGGGATGGAAGTATGAGAAGATGGCCCGCAAGCTGTCCGAGACCTATCATAAGGCCGCTCAGGAGAACCACGCTCTCATTGCCGACGTGGGCCGGCAGTTCTATGAACTGTCTGATACCGAAGAACTCTACGCCCATGACGGCGTTCATCCTAACAAAAGGGGCTCGTGCATTGCCGCAGAGACCATTGCAGCAATCATTCAAACACATAAGGAGAGGCAGCCATGATTCGAGACATCTGCAAAAACGAAACATTTCTGGCCCAGAGGGCGGAGATTGCCACATCGGATGATATTCAGATCGCCGCCGACCTGCTGGAGACACTGGAGCACCACAAGGACGGCTGTGTAGGCATGGCCGCCAACATGATCGGCGTGAACAAGCGCATCATCGCCTTTGACAACGAGGGCACCTACATGGTCATGTTCAACCCGGAGATCGTCAAAAAATCCGGGCCCTACGATGCAGAGGAGGGCTGTCTCTCCCTCACCGGCATCCGCCCGGCCAAACGGTGGAGATCCATCAAGGTCCGCTGGCAGAACGAAAAGTTCCAGGAGCGCATCAAAACCTTCACCGGCTGGACCGCCCAGATCATCCAGCACGAGGTCGACCACTGCGAAGGGATCCTCATCTGAAGAGAACCGTCTGCCCCTTTCTCTGCCGCTGTCGGCAGAAACCGGCGGCAGCAACCGCCGGTTGACAGATTTTATACCCGGCTTGGTGGTGTGCAACCGGAATTTCTGATACCGTTATGGCAGGCGGAGAGCCAAATAGCCATGAAACGGGGTTGTATTATGATTCTTGCAGAAAAGATCATCAAGCTGCGCAAAGAGCAGGGCTGGTCCCAGGAGGAGCTGGCCATGCGGCTGGATGTGACCAGGCAGTCCGTGTCCAAATGGGAGTCCACAGCCTCCCTGCCCGACCTGGACAAGATCCTCCGGATGAGCGAGCTGTTCGGCGTCAGCACGGACTATCTGCTGAAGGACGAGGCGCCGCCCGAGACAGGCTGCATCAACGGGGAATCCGACGTTGAAGGCAGCGTGCGCACCATCTCGCTGGAGGAGGCCAACCGGTATCTCTCCACGGTGCAGCAGACCTCGGGCAGGATTGCCAACGGGGTCAGTCTCTGCATCCTGTCTCCCGCACCCCTGATCCTGCTGACAGCCGCCGCAGAGCAGAAAGCGCTCCCGCTGTCCGGCTCTCTTGCCGCCTCTTTGGGGATCTGTGCGCTGCTCATCCTGGTGGCAGCGGCGGTGGCCCTGTTCGTATCAAACGGGCTGCAGCTGAGCCGCTATGAGTATCTGGAAAAGGAACCCATCACTACGGAGTACGGGGTGGCCGGCATCGTTGAGAACAGGCAGAGAGAGTATGAACCCGTCTACAAAAGGATGATGGTGTCGGGGATCACCCTATGTATTGTCAGCGTCCTTCCGCTGCTGGCCATAGCAACTACCGGGGACGGGTTCCTGGTGTGCGCCGCAACGGCCTGCATTTTCCCTCTGGTGGCCGTGGGCGTCAATCTCATCGTGCGGACGGCTTCCGTCTGGGGCAGCTATCAGAAGCTGCTGGAGGAGGGGGACTTCACCCGGGAGAAAAAGGCGGAGAACAAGCGGAACGAACCCTTCGTCGTTTTCTACTGGTGCCTGGTTCTGGCAGTCTATCTGGGTCTCAGCTTCGTGACCCGGCGGTGGGATACCACCTGGATCGTCTGGCCGGTGATGGCTGTACTGTTCGGCGCGGCGCTGGCCCTGAAAAGCATGCTGCAGAAAAAGCCCTGAGGAATCGCGCCCCATATCACGAGGAAGAAAAGGAT
>CALXDZ010000088.1 GCA_944387205.1 uncultured Oscillospiraceae bacterium | reverse complement strand
CCGGAGGAGGTGCTGGCTGCGGCCAAGGAGCTGGTGCTCCGGGTCTATCCCGGCGAGCTGACCCAGGAGCCCACCGCCTGGGAGCCGGCCTATGACGACTGGCGCATCACCTATCTGGATCCGGTCTGGACCTATGAGGAATACGGTGTCCAGGCGGAGGTCTATCTGGTGGGCTATCAGTTCCACGCCGTCACCCCCAGCTCTGTGGGCCTGGCCGGCGGGATGTATGTGGACGAGGACGGCTGGGTGGGCGGACTGGGCCGCCTGGGCACCCCCTACCTGGTATTCCAGGTGGAAGGGAACGGTCAGCGGAAGCTTCTGGACAGCAGCATCCCCGGGGACTGCTCCGTGGGCTCTCCTGTCTTCCTGGCGGGGCTGAGCAAGACCGTGGTCACCAGCGGCCTTCTCCCTCTGTCCAGGCTCTCGTCTCAGGACCTGCTGATGGTGTTTTACGCCGATCCCTCCTCCTTCCTTGCTCAAATCGCCTCCCTTTCCGCCTCTGAGCAGACGGAGCTGGGCCGGACCCTCTCCTGGTTCCGCTACAACGGCACCGACTCGGAGATCGAGCGCTTCAGCCATGCGGTGCTGACCCTGCGGAACACCAGCCGCGCTTCCCTGACGGAGGACCAGCTCCTGGCCTATGAGGCCCTCCTGGAGGGACTGCGGACCGACTATGGCACTCCCGGCGCCGTCCGGGAGGCCTATGACCCCACCAGCGGGATGACCATCGCCATTCCCAGTGAATGGACCGACCTGTGCTGCCTCTACAACAGCCAGGACGAATATCCCCCGGATGCAGGCCGGATCCTTTTCACCCTCTATGAGGGCACCGCCCGCAGCACCGGTACCGGCCATGTGTGGACGCTGCTGGCCTATACCCAGCAGGAGTTCTACGACACCTTCGGCCAAAACGCCGACTTCTCCCAGATCCAGGGAGCGGCTATCTATGTGCTGGGCAGCGACGAGGACTTCCTCTACTGCCTCAGTGAGCCCACGGATGTGCAGTATCTGGAGAACAACTCCACCAGCCGCCGGCAATATGAAACGCTGGTGGACGGCTCTCAGGCGGTGCTGGAGGATTTCCTCCTCCGCAACGATATCACCATCAACCAGCAGTGTCCCGCCTCCTCCTGCTGGACGCCTCCAGTGGGATGAGACCTTCCTTCTTAAACGAAATAAGCGGCGCGGCATCTTCAAAGATGCCGCGCCGCTTATTTTTTCATTTGGCCAGAAAGCCCAGGTTGGTGTCCTCCAGGAAGTTGGGTACGCTGTACGAGAGCAAAATGGCGTCGATGCCCTGTTCTTTGGCGTAGTCACTCAGAGAGTCCTTATAGTGCCGCAGGTCCACCAGATGGACCTCGGAGAAGGCCGTGGCCAGGAAGGGCGCCAGGGAGTCGGCGTAGGAGTCCCGTACCAGCAAAATCTTCCCCCCCTGGGCCTGGGGATTCTTGATGACGCACAGGGGCTGGTTCCCGCCCAGGAACAGGGAATATTTATCCTTGCTCTCCAGCCACTCCATGTCGTAGAGCTCCCCTGCCTCCTCTTTGCCGGTCCGCCAGGAAGAAACTTCGAAATTCTCTCCCGTCACATATAGATCGATGGCATCCGGCGTCAGCCAGTGGACACCGGAGCGGGAATAGAGGGTCCCGTTGAAGTCCTCCGTCACCCGCTGAGGCGTGAAGGAGGACAGTGCCAGCGGCTCCATCCCCAGGGCATTCAGCACCGCGGTATACCCGTAATAGGCCCCCAGCGAGGTCCAGTGATGGTCGGTGCGGTAGAAGATCTCCTCCCCGGCGTGCTCCTGTAAAACGCTTAGATAGTCCACCGTGGGAAGTCCTGTCTCCTGGGCCATGGAATGGATGAATGCCGCCTGGTCCAGGCTCTGGGCTCCCGCCGGCAGGCGGTCCTTCCAGATCTCCGCCGCAGAGGGGATGAGCCCCAGATACACCGGAATGTCCGTCTTTTCCGCCAGAGCCTTCACATAGCTCAGGTCCTTTTCCAGCAGCTCCTGGTCCGGCTCCTCCACCTTGGCGATCAGCCGGTCACCACACAGATAGACCCCATGGAATTCCTTCTTACCCAGCAGCTGCTCGGCCCGGGCCTTTCCCTCGGTCCAGCCGTCCCGACCGGGGAACTGGTCGGCGATATAGTCCTCGGTCTGCTCCATAAAGCTGCCATCCAGAACCGCCCCAATGGAAAAGGAAGGCACCTGCTGCAAGGTCCGGTTCTCCACTTCGGATTTCTCCCGGTCCGGCAACCCCAGATGCAGCACCAGCATCCCGCCCAGAAACAGGCAGAACAGGGCGCTGAGCCCCACTGCGTATCGTCTGCTCATGCTCTTCCCTCCTTAAAACCGTAAATACAAAAAGGGATTGTAGCTGCCGTCCACCAGATAGGCGGTGCACAGCAGCAGTCCCGCCAGCATCAACACCGGTGCGGCCACCTCCCGGCACCTCTGGGGCAGGCGCTGCCACAGCGTTTGTCCCACTGTGGTGGATGCCACAGCCAAGATCACCAAAGTCAGAAGGTAACTGCGCAGGGCATAGCCGTCGGCAGCGCTCCACAGCGCCCCTCCGCCGAAGCACACCCGCAGATAGGCGATGCACTCGCCCATATCCTCCAGGGCAAACAGGCCCCAGCCCACCACCGCCACCAGCAGTGTATAGGCATGGGCCAGCCAGGCGGGCAGGCGGCGGAACACCGGCACCGTCCGCTCCAGGATCAGCCAGCAGGCGAAGTAGAGACCCCAAAGCAAAAAGTTCCAGCCCGCTCCGTGCCAGATGCCGGTCAGCAGCCAGACGATCAGGATATTACACAGCGTCCGGGCTGTCCCCTTTCGGTTGCCGCCCAATGGAATATAGACATACTCCCGGAACCAGGAGGTCAGGGACATATGCCAGCGGCGCCAGAACTCTGTCACCGAACAGGACAAATAGGGGTGGTCGAAGTTCTGAGGGAAGGTGAAGCCCAGCATCCGTCCCAGGCCCAGGGCCATGTCGGAATAACCGGAGAAGTCAAAGTAGATCTGAAAGGAATAGGCGATCAGGCCCAGCCAGCCGCCCGCCACCGTCAGCGTTCCGGCCTGACCCGCCGCCCGGGCCGTCTCCCACAAAGAGCCGATGGCGTTGGCCAGCAGCACTTTCTTGCTCAATCCCACCACAAACAGCTCCGCCCCCCGGGCAAAGGCCTCCGGGCTGTATTCCCGGTGCTCCAGCTCCGACGCCACCTGCTTGTACTTGACGATGGGGCCGGCAATGAGCTGGGGAAACATGGTGACGAAGGCGCCGAAGGTGATGGGATTGCGCTGGACCGGCGCGTCCTGGCGATAGACATCGATGGTGTAGCTCATGGTCTGGAAGGTGAAGAAGGAGATACCTATGGGCAGCGGAATCCCCAGCTGGGGAAGCTGAATCCCCGGCAGGAGCGAAAGATTGGCCGCCAGGAAATCATAGTACTTGAAAAAGCCCAGCAGAAGGAGGTTGAACACCACCGACTGGATCACAAAGCGTCGGGCCTTCCGGTCGTCGCTGCGGTATTTCTCCACCAGCAGGCCGTGGGTATAGTCGATGGCGATGGAGAGGAACATGATGGTGATGTACACCGGCTCCCCCCAGCCGTAAAACAGCAGGCTGACCACCAGCAGCACCAGATTCCGCCAGCGCAGCGGCGTGAGAAAATACACCGCCAGCACCACCGGCAGATAGAAAAACAAGAACGTAAGACTACTGAAAACCAAGTTCTCTCTCCTCTCTCAACAGCGGGACAGCCGCAGCAAACCCCGCTGCGGCTGTCCCCCGATGCATCGTGCTCTCTATGGGCCTTTGGGCCCCGCAACAGGCCTTTTTCAGGCCTGACTTCCAACATCGGACCATGCACCATTGTAGCAGAAAATTCCGCAGGAAAAACCCCAAATCGGTAACAATTTTTCAGGCCTTGAACTGGTCCTCCCAGGCTTTCTCCAAAGCCTCCTGGTTCTCTCCACCAGCGATCATGGCCACATACCGCCCATGGACCAATACCTTAGCCTGTTCCCAGGCCTCCATAGCAGCAGGATACCAAGCGCCGCCCTGGGCCTGGGTCTGGACCCGCTGGCGCAAGATCTCGCCGGCAGTCTCAGCGTCCTCTTCCGTTTCAAATTCGGCAAACACATATTCATTGACTGCCGCACTCATCCGCGGCACCTTTACCACAAGCTGCTTTGTCGACAAATCCTTCAGCCCTGGATAGAGGCTCTCCAAAGATTCCTCATCCTGCTCCATGAAATAGGTCTCTCCCCAGGCATAGGACTGATTCAGACGTTCAAAAAACGCTGTCAGGTCCACCGTGGTCTCTTCCTTGGCTCCACAGCCGGACAGCAACAGTATCACAGTCAAAAACGCAGCCAAACGGATACGCTTCATGATCGAATTTCTTCCTTTCCTATCATAATTTAGACGAAACAGACAGAAAAAAAGTTTTCCGCTGTCCTTGTCACATTCAGCATTCCCTTCCACAGGTCTCTTTATTTCATGCCAGCACTCTTTCGTATTCTTCTATTCTGTTCCCGTCATCAAAATTTTGTTCGATTTTCCTTCTTGACAGAAACGTTTGTTCGAGTATAATAAAGTTATCGAACAAATATTCTATCAAGGAGGTATTGGCTATGACATTCTGGACCTGCTTGTTCCTCACCATCGGTGTGATCTATCTCACCGGACAGCTGATCCGATTGGTGGACTTTATTGACCAGCCTTCGGCCCGCAGCCGCCGCAGTGCCCGCTCCTGCGCCCCGGCCTCCCACACTGCCAACTGGCATCAGAGCCCATCCCATACCACCCGGAGCCGCGCCGCCCGCCGAGCGGCATAAGACCATGGATGTTCTGGAAAAGCTCACCATTCTCACTGATGCCGCCAAATATGACGCCGCCTGCACCTCCAGCGGCAGCCGCCGGAGCTTTCGAAAGGGTCACATCGGCAACACCACCTCCTCCGTGGCCGGCTGCTGCCACAGCTTCTCCGCCGACGGACGGTGCGTCACGCTGCTGAAGGTCCTGCTGACCAACTGCTGCGTCTATGACTGCAAATACTGCGTCAACCGCCGCTCCAACGACACCCGCCGGGCGGCCTTCACCCCGGAGGAGCTGGCGGAGCTGACCATCGGCTTTTACCGGCGCAACTATATCGAAGGTCTGTTTCTCTCTTCCGGTGTGCTGCGCAGCCCGGACTACACTACGGAGCTGATGATCCGGGCGCTGACCATTCTGCGGACCACCTACTGCTTTAACGGCTATATCCATGCCAAGACCATCCCCGGCACCTCGCCGGAGCTGGTCACCGCTCTGGGCCTTCTGGCGGACCGCCTGTCCGTCAACATCGAGCTGCCCTCGGAGGCGGGGCTCAAAACCCTGGCTCCGGACAAGACCAAGGCCGCCATTCTGGCGCCCATGGGCCAGATCCGGCAGCAGTGGACCGCCAACCGGCAAGAGCTGGTGAAATACCGCCACGCCCCTAAATTTGCCCCTGCCGGACAGAGCACCCAGCTGATCGTCGGCGCCACCCAGGACACGGACCTCCACATCCTCTCCCTGACCCAGGGGCTCTACGACCGCTATCAACTCAAGCGGGTGTTCTTCTCGGCCTATGTGCCGGTGGTGGAGCACGCCCTGCTCCCCTCCCGGGACACCAAGCCGCCCCTGCTGCGGGAGCACCGGCTGTACCAGGCCGACTGGCTGCTGCGGTTTTACGGCTTTCGGGCGGAGGAGCTGTTGGACGAGCGCAATCCCGACTTTAATCCTCTGGTGGACCCCAAGTGCAGCTGGGCTCTGGCCCACCTTGATTTTTTCCCGGTGGAGGTCAACTCCGCCGATCTGGAGACGCTGCTGCGGGTCCCCGGCATCGGCCCTACCAGCGCCCGGCGCATCCTGGTGGCTCGGAGGGTGGGCTCCCTGGGCCACGATGACTTGAAAAAACTTGGTGTAGTGATGAAGCGGGCCCAGTATTTCATCACCTGCCGGGGCAAGGTCGCTGACGGGCTGCGCTTCACCCCGGACAGTGTCCTGCGGGGCCTGATCGCCGCCGAGCGCCCCTCCCTGCCCCAGCCGGAGATGGAGCAACTCTCCCTGTTCACTCCCGCTTTCGGTGCCTGAAGCCGCAGAGCGCCTTTTGTTTCTTTTTTCATTTTTGGACTGGAGGCTCCCATGACAGATCTGGTCTATCTCTACGATGGCAGCTTTGATGGCCTTCTCTGCTGCGTCTTTGACAGCTATACCAAAAAGGAAGTCCTCACCGCCATCTACAGCGATGAGGACTTTGCTCCTTCTCTATTCGCCACCCGGACTGTGGTCACAGACACCGCCCACGCTCGGCGGGTCTACCGCAGTCTGGTACGCATCTCCCCCACGGTGGGCCCCTTTCTGCGCCGGTGTCATCTAACGTGCCTAGAGGAAAAGGAGCTCTACATGTACCGCTTCGTCCGCAAGCTCTACCGCCTTGGGCCGCCCCTGCTGCGCAGTCTCACAGACGAGACCTACCTGCCTTTGCTCCGGGCGGTCCGGCACCTGGAGCACGAGGTGGAACTCCTGCGGGGTTTTGTCCGATTCTCTGAGCTCTCCGGTGTCTTGGGCGGAGAAATTGAGCCGAAGAACCGAGTACTGCCTCTGCTGCGCAGTCACTTTTGCAGCCGTTACCAAAACGAGCGGCTCTTTCTCTACGACCGCACCCACCGGGAGGCCCTGTTTTACGCCGATGGGCGGTCGGAAATCCTGCCCCTGGAGCACTTCCAAATGGCCGGTCCCGACGAGACCGAGGCCCGCTATCGGACGCTGTGGAAGCGGTTTTATGACACCATCGCCATCCGGGAGCGGGAGAATCCCCGCCTGCGGATGACCCATATGCCCAAGCGGTACTGGAACACCATGACCGAATTCCAGGGTCCGGCCTATTTCAGGGCCCAAAGCTCTCCCGCAGATGTCCGATCCCCCGGCGCTCCAGGCGGGACACCTGGACTTGGGACACCCCCAGCACCTTTGCCACCTGCTCCTGGGTCAGCCCCTTATAAAAGCGCAGGAGAATCGTGAGCTTCTCCTTCTCCGGCAGCCGGTCAATGGCCTCCCGCAGAGCGATGCGCTCCACCATGCTCTCCTCTGGTGCCTCGGTGCCCAGCATTCCTTCCAGAGTCAGCCCCTCTGCAGTCTCCTGCTGGAGGGATTCCGGCGCACCGGCCGCCAGATCCGCCCGGGCGATCTCCTCCACCTCTAGTCCGGTGGCCTGGGACAGCTCCGAAAGGACCGGTTCCCGGCCCAGCTCCTGCCGCAGGCGCTCCCGCACAGTGTAAAGCATTTGTGCTTGCTCCCGAAGGCTTCGTCCTACTTTCACTGCTCCATCATCCCGGAGAAACCGCCGGATCTCTCCGGCGATCTTAGGCACAGCATAGGTAGAAAAACAGGTGCCATAGCTGAAGTCAAAGCCCTGGACTGCCTTCAAAAAGCCAAGGCACCCCAGCTGATACAGATCTTCAGGCTCCACACCTCGGCCGTAGTAGCGCCGCACGATGCTCCAGATCAGGCCGTTGTTTTCCGTCAGCACCCGTTCACAGGCCTCCTGGTCCCCCTGCTGCGCCGCCTGCAGCAGAGCCAGGTTTTCCTCCTGTGTGGCGGTCATTTCGCACCAGTGGCCCGGACCGAGATCCGCTTGCGCATGGTCACGGTGGTGCCCTTTCCCACTCGGGAGCGGACACTGAGACGGTCCATAAAGCTCTCCATAATGGTAAAGCCCATGCCGCTGCGCTCTTCGCCGCCGGTGGTGAAGAGAGGCTGCCGGGCCTGCTCCACATCCGGGATGCCCCTGCCCCAGTCCTTGATGACCAGCTCCAGCACATTCCCCTCATAGATGCGGGCCTTGAGGCTGATTTTTCCCAGCTCATCTGGATAGGCGTGAACGATGGCGTTGGTGACCGCCTCGCTGACCGCCGTCTTGATGTCTCCGATCTCATCCAGCGTGGGGTCCAGCTGGGCGGCAAAGCAGGCCACTGCCACCCGGGCAAAAGCCTCATTGCTGCTGCGGCTCAAAAATTCCATGTTTATGTAGTTGCTCGTTTTCATATCGCTTCCTCCTGTCATGCGGCCCCGCCTCCGGCAAGCCCGCTGAAATTCTCCTTCCCCGCCTCAGCGGATGGTGATCAATCGGTTGATCCCCGCTGCGTCCAGGACCCGGCGGGCCTGGTCTGGCACATGACACACCATGAGATTCCCCCCCAGCGCCTCCATCCGGCGCCGGGCCCGCAAAAGCAGGGCAATGCCGGAGCTGTCCATGAAGGTGACGCCACCCAAATCCAGCACCAGCTTCAGCGGCACTGCCGCGTCAATGGCCATCTCCATCTCCTCCATCGCCTTGCGGGCAGCGTGATGGTCTAGCTCGCCGGACAGCTCCAGCAGCAGATTGCGGTCCACGGTCTTTTCCCGAATCTCCATAGAATTTCCCCTTTGTGCAGATTACTTTCTCAGCAACATTCTTTGCCGCTTTTCACCATTGACTGCCGCCGGAACAGGGCGGCCGTTTTCCTCTCTCCGGCCAAGTTTTTCGATCCGACCGGGTCAAATCAGGCTAGTCCCATTATAGTCTGCCCACTTTTTCGAATTTTGTCGCAAAAAAATACAGATCCGTAAAATAAATGTATTTTTCCGGCTTTCTGTCCATTTCTTCCCCTTTCACTGAGCCAAAGGCGCAAAAAGCACCCCTGCGGAAAGATCCGCAGGGGTGCTTTTATTTTTGCTATTGGGATTTTAGTTGCCCATGGCCTTGGCAGAGGCCTCCAGCTGAGCGATCAGCTCCTTGTACTTGGTGGCCTTCTCCCGCTCGGCGTTGACCACCGCCTCAGGAGCACGGGAGACGAACTTCTCATTGCTGAGCTTCTGCTCCACAATGCGCAGGCCGTTTTCAGCCTTCTCCTTCTCCTTGGCGATCCGCTCCAACTCTGCGGCAATGTCCACCAGCTCACTCAAGGGCATATAGACTGTGGCATTGGAAGTGACCACGCTGACCATTCCGCTGACATCCGCAGGCGCGGCATCCGCAAAGGTCACAGCACTGGCGTAGGCCAGACGCTCCAGGAAGTGGAGACCCTGGGCATAGATGTCCGGGGTAGCAGTGACAATCAGCACCTCCGCCTTCCGGGAGGGGGGCACGTTCATTTCGGAGCGCCGGGCCCGGATGGCCTTGATGGTGTCCATCACCGTCTCCATAGCAGCCTCTTCCTGGGGGAAGCTGAGTTCGGAACGGTATTCAGGCCACTGAGCGGTCATCAGGTAGCCGCTCTCCTCGCCCTCCATCTTGGGCAGGGCCTGCCAGATCTCCTCGGTCAGGAAAGGCATGAAGGGATGCAGCAGCTTCAAAAGATCCGTCAGCACATAGCAAAGGACATTCTGCGCCGTCAGCTTGGCGCTCTCGTCGTCGCCGCCCAGACGGGTCTTGGTCAGCTCGATATACCAGTCGCAGAAGGTATCCCACAGGAAGTCATAGACCTTGGCAGAGGCCACGCCGATCTCGTAGCTGTCCAGGTTTTCAGTGACCTCCTTGACCAGGGTGTTGAGCTTGGAGAGGACCCACTTGTCCTCCTGCTCCAGCTGCTCCGCCGCCGGCAGAGTGCACTTGTCGATGGTCAGGTTCATCATCACGAAGCGGCTGGCGTTCCAGACCTTGTTGGCGAAATTGCGCATGGCCTCGCACTTCTCCGTGTAGAACCGGGTGTCATTGCCGGGGCTGTTGCCGGTGATAAGATTGAAGCGCAGTGCGTCAGCACCGTACTTCTCAGCCATCTCCAGCGGGTCGATACCGTTGCCCAGAGACTTGGACATCTTCCGGCCCTTGTCGTCCCGGACCAGACCGTGGATCAGAACGGTGTGGAAGGGGATCTCATGCATCTGCTCGCAGCCGGAGAAGATCATCCGGGCCACCCAGAAGAAGATGATGTCGTAGCCGGTGACCATAACGGAGGTGGGATAGTAGAAGTCCAGATCCGCTGTCTTTTCCGGCCAGCCCATGGTGGAGAATGGCCACAGAGCAGAGGAGAACCAGGTATCCAGCACGTCCTCGTCCCGGGTCAGGTGCTCAGAGCCGCACTTTTCGCACTTGGTGGGATCGGTGCGGCCCACATTGATGTGACCGCAGTCATCGCAGTACCAGGCGGGGATCTGATGGCCCCACCACAGCTGACGGGAGATGCACCAGTCGTGGACATTCTCCATCCAGTTGATATAGGTCTTGGAGAAGCGCTCGGGGACGAACTTGACCTCGCCGTCCTTCACCACCCGCAGCGCCTCCTTGGCCAGAGGCTCCATCTTCACGAACCACTGGGCGGAGATCATGGGCTCCACGTCGTTGTGGCAGCGGTAGCAGGTACCCACGTTGTGGCTGTAGGGCTCGGTCTTGACCAGATACCCCTGCTCCTCCAGATCCTTGACGATCTGCTTGCGGCACTCATACCGGTCCATACCATTGTAAGGACCGCCGTTTTCATTGATCTTTCCGTCGTCACCAATGCAGTGGATGACCTCCAGGTTATGACGCAGACCCACCTCAAAGTCGTTGGGGTCATGAGCAGGCGTCATCTTCACGGCGCCGGTACCAAATCCCAGCTCCACGTACTCATCGGCCACAATGGGGATCTCCCGGTTCATAATAGGTAGGATGCAGGTCTTGCCCACCAGGTCCTTGAACCGCTCGTCCTCGGGATTGACGGCCACGCCGGTATCGCCCATCATGGTCTCAGGCCGGGTGGTGGCGATGACCAGATCGCCGGAGCCGTCGGTGAGAGGATAGCGGATATACCACAGATGACCGGGCTTGTCCTGATACTCCACCTCTGCGTCGGAAAGGGCAGTGGCGCAGTGAGGACACCAGTTGATGACACGGCTGCCCTTGTAGATAAGGCCCTTGTCGTAGAGCTCACAGAAGGTCTCCCGGACGGCCTTGGAAAGGCCCTTGTCCATGGTGAAGCGGGAACGGCTCCAGTCGCAGGAGACGCCCATCTTCTTCTGCTGCTCCACGATGCGGCCGCCGTATTCTTCCTTCCACTTCCACACGCGCTGGAGGAACTTTTCACGGCCCAGGTCATAGCGGGTCAGGCCCTCCTTGGTGCGCAGTTCCTCCTCCACCTTGATCTGGGTAGCGATACCAGCGTGGTCCACGCCGGGCAGCCACAGCGTGGAGTAGCCCTGCATCCGCTTGAAACGGGTCAGGATATCCTGGAGGGTGCAGTCCAGGGCGTGGCCCATATGGAGCTGGCCGGTGACGTTGGGCGGGGGCATGACGATGGAAAAGGGAGGCTTCTTGGGATCAGGGTCGCCGTTGAAGCAGTCCCCGTCCATCCACATCTGATAGATGCGGCTCTCCACCTGTTGCGGTTCATACACCTTTGGCAGTTCTTTTTTCATACGTTACTTCTCCTCTTCTCTGAACTCGAGGTTCTGATTGCATCCGTTGTGCTGCCCTTCCAAGAGCGTGGGCAGTTGTTTGGACAAACAAAAACGCCCTGAGTCCTAGACTCAGGGCGAACAAATGTCCGTGGTACCACCTGGATTCGTGCTTGACGCACGCACTCATGCGGCGCAGACACGCCGCTCCTCTGTAACGGGAGGACCCGTTGGCGCCTACTGGGAAATACCGTTCAGCCCAAGGCTCCGGGACGACTTCAGCGGCGGCCTGGCAGGGACTTGCACCATCCGTCCCCTCTCTGAGGCTCTGCCGTTCGCCTACTGCTTCCCTTCTTCGCCTGTTTCATGTTGTCAAATAGTATAATATTTCCCGCTTGTTTTGTCAAGTATGCCCGCAATTTTTCCCACAGCGTTCAGGAAAGCCGCAAGATCTCCTTCTTCAGCCGCTGGATGATCCGCTTCTCCAGCCGGGAGATGTAGCTCTGGGAGATGCCCAGGCGGTCCGCCACCTCCTTCTGGGTCTGCTCCTTACCGCCCTGGAGCCCAAAGCGCAGCGTGATGATTTCCTTTTCCCTCTCCGACAGTGTCCCCACCGCCGTGCGCAGCAGCCGCCGGTCCACGTCCTCCTAGATGGGCCGCATAACAGTGTCCGCGTCGGTGCCCAGCACGTCGCTGAGCAGCAATTCATTGCCATCCCAGTCGGTGTTCAGCGGCTCATCAAAGGACACCTCGCCCCGCCGGGAGGCGTTTTTCCGCAGATACATCAAAATCTCGTTTTCGATGCATCGGGAGGCATAGGTGGCCAGCTTGATATTCTTGTCCGTGCGATAGGTCCCCACCGCTTTGATAAGGCCGATGGTCCCGATGGAGATCAGGTCCTCGATGCCCACTCCAGTATTTTCAAAGCGCCGGGCGATGTACACCACCAGCCTTAGGTTCCGCTCGATCAGCACCTGCCGGGCATCCTCCTGGTCCAGGCGCCCCAGAAGCTCTGCCTCCTCTTCCCGGCTCAGGGGCGGCGGCAGTGTGTCGCTCCCCCCTATGTACATCACCTTGCCGGGCCGCAGCAGTCCTAACCGTCCCAGCAGTGCCCGCAGCTTTCGCCAAAGTCCCATACCCTTTTGCCACCTTTCTCTTTTCGCCGCCCCACAGGGCCGCATATCCCCCGCCGTCGCTGACCTCTGTGGCCGACAGCGCCGCCACCTGGCCCGGATACCGGACCCCGTCCAGCTCCATCCAGTCACAGCGCACCGCCAGCAGCATCCCCTGGGCCACCCCAACTGCCCGATAGGGCAGCAGGCGGAAGGCCCGGGCCTGCTCCGGCGCGGCGGCATGGAGCTTTTCCAGAGCCGCCACCGGCTGGGAAACCCCCTTCGGACCCAGCAGGGCCCGCAGCTGCGGCGGCCACAGCGCCTCTGCCGCCCCCGCCCAGATCACCAGCACCGGCTCCCCCGTCAGCGGGTCATCCAGGGTATTGCCGCTGTCGTGGAGGGCGGTGAAGGCCACCTCTTTGTCCCAGAGGGAAAGCGTTCCCTGATACAGCTGGCCGCCCTCATGGCGGGCGCCCCGGCGGAACACCACACTGAGCACCGTGTAGGCCGCGGCAGCCGAAATGGCCAGCACCTTGGCGTCAAATTGAGTGTAAAAGACTCCATTGACCACCGGGTTGGTCCCCGACAGCAGCCCCAGGGCCAGCACGCAGCCGGCAAAGCCGCAGGACACCGCCAGAAACAGCAGTGTCAGCCGCAGAAGCCTCCGCTCTGCCCCAAAGGCTGTCAGCGCCAATGCCGCCCCCGCCGCCAGCTTGACCGGAAGGGCCGAGAGAAACCCGCAGCCCGGCAGAAACACCGCCACCGCGTAGCCGCCTCCCAGCGCTGCCGCCAGCAGCAGACGCCACCGCTTGGGCGGAACGCCGGCCAGACGGGCGGTGCAGCGCAAAAGCAGGTAGTCCATCAGGGTATTGAGACAAAACACGCTGTCCACATATACCACCGTCATGGCCTGCCCCCCTCTCAACGGCATCATTATAAGACAGCGCCGCCGGAAATCCCGTCGCAAAAAGGGGGCGGCGCCGGCGGAAAGGGCCCTCCCCCTGAGAGGTCCGCTTTCCGCCGGAAAAGGGAAAAGAAAAAAGAGACGGGGCTTCCGTCTCTTTTTCTCTCAAGCCAGATAGGGCAGCACCATGGATGCCACCAGCGACAGTACCAACACCGCCACCAGAACAATGGCTACCGCTCTTGTCTTTTTATTCATGCCGATCCTCCTCGATCAGAATTTTCTTGATGCTCTTCTCCGCCTTGCTCCGGGGCAGCATCGGCCCATGGCCGCATCCCAAGCAGCGCAGCTTGATATCCATGCCCACCCGCAAAATCTCCCACTGCCGGCTGCCGCAGGGGTGCGGTTTTTTCAATTCCACTTTGTCGTGCAGATGCAGTTCCATCTGTTTTTTCATCCTTTCCTCAACGGAGCCAAGCCGCCCCGCATATAGTAGAGAAATATCAAGCCGCACATGGCGGCGGATGGGATGGTTTGCTATGCCAGAAAACAGAATGTATCTCCCGGAAGGGATGCAAGGAAATGTGCTTTACACAATTTCAGATATCCAGGAGGCGCAGAAAACCGGCGCGATCCTGGAGGGGACGGTCCTGCGCTGTGAGGAAAACCACGACCTGGTGGTCTCCTTGGGCGGCCTTACCGGCCGCATCCCCAGAGAGGAGGCCATCCACCCCCTTATCAGCGGCGCCGGGCGGGAGATCGCCGTGCTGTCCCTGGTGGGAAAGCCGGTGTGCTGCTGCGTCACCGCCCTGGAAGCGGATGAAGCCGGACGGCCCCGCCTGACCCTCTCCCGTCGCCGGGCCCAGGCCCAGGCCCTGGACTGGATGCTTCGCCACCTGGCGCCCGGCATGGTCATCGCCTGCAAGGTCACCCACCTGGAGTCCTTCGGCGCCTTTGTGGACATGGGCTGCGGCGTCATCTCCCTGCTGCCCATTGAGTCCCTCTCCGTCTCCCGCATCGCCCATCCCGGCGACCGGGTCCGGGTGGGACAGCACCTGTTGGCGGTGGTCACCGCCGTGGAGCCGGAGAAAAACCGCTTCCACCTGAGCCACCGGGAACTGCTGGGCACCTGGATGGAAAACGCCAGCCGCTTCCGTGCCGGTCAGACGGTCCGGGGCATCGTCCGCAGTCTCCAGGATTACGGCGTCTTTGTGGAGCTCACGCCCAACCTCTCGGGCCTGGCGGCCCCCTTCCCCCAGCTGTCGGTGGGAGACGCCGTCTCGGTCTACATCAAAAGCATCCAGCCGGAGAAGATGAAGGTAAAGCTCCAGATCATCGACCGGCTTCCCCGTCCCCAGATGCCGGAGCCCATCCGCTATCAGATCACTGATGGCCAACTCCAGCGCTGGGTCTACTCCCCTCCCGGCTGCCGGAAGGCCGCCGTAGAGACGGTATTCACCCAGGACCCCAGCTGAATCACAGCGGTCCGCCCTTGATCTTCTCCCAGTAGGCCCGGGCGGCCTGCTCGGTCTTGTTGTCCCCCCACTGGTAATAGCGGACGCCCTGGAGGGCGTCGGGCAGATACTGCTGCTCCACCCAGCGGTTGGGATAGTCGTGGGGATACTTATAGTGCTGCTTGTTGTCAAAGCCGGTGGTGTCGGCGTGGACGTTCTGAAGGCAGCGGGGAATGTCCCCGGTCTTGCCCTTGGCCACGTCGGCCATGGCGGCGATAATGGCGTTGTGGGCGGTGTTGGACTTGGGAGCGGTAGCCAAAAGGATGGCCGCCTCCGCCAGGGGAAGCCGGGCCTCCGGCAGTCCCAGCTGTACTGCCGCGTCCACACAGGCCTTGGTGATGGCAATGGCCTGGGGATAGGCCAGGCCGATGTCCTCCGCTGCAATGACCAGCAGCCGCCTGCAGGGCGAGAGCAGATCGCCCGCCTCCAGAAGCCGAGCCAGGTAGTGGACCGCCGCGTCCGGGTCGCTGCCCCGAATGGACTTTTGCAGAGCCGAGAGGATGTCATAGTGGGCGTCCCCATCCCGGTCATAGCGCATGGCGCTGCGCTGCGCAAGCTGTGAAGCATCTTCCCTTGTCAGAACAAGATTCCCCTCCGGGTCGGGCAGCGCAGAGCGGCACAGCAGCTCCACCGCATTGATGGCTTTGCGCACATCCCCGCCGCAGGCGGTGGCGATGTCCAGAGGCACCTCTTCCTCCCACTTCAAGGGCAGCTCCAGGCGCTCTTGTTCAATCTTCAGAGCCCGCTCCACGGCGGGCAGCACCTCCTTGGGAGAAACAGCCTTGAACTCAAAGACCGTGCTTCGGGACAGCAGGGCCGTATAGACATAAAAGTAGGGGTTTTCCGTGGTGGAGGCAATGAGGGTGATCTTCCCGTTCTCCATGAATTCCAGCAGGCTCTGCTGCTGCTTTTTGTTGAAGTACTGGATCTCATCCAGGTACAGCAGCGCCCCGCCGGGGGCCATCAGCGTCCCCACATCAGCGATGATGTCCTTGATGTCCTGCAGCGACGCCGTGGTGGCGTTGAGTCGATACAATGTCCGGTGGGTCCTCTGGGCGATCAGGTTGGCAATGGTGGTCTTTCCCGTGCCCGAGGGGCCGTAAAAGACCATGTTGGCGCTGACGCCGCTTTCAATGATGCGGCGCAGCACCCCGTTGGGGCCCAGCAAATGCCGCTGCCCCACCACCTCGTCCAGAGACTGGGGCCGAATCTCGTCTGCCAGCGGTCGCTCCATCCGCACCGCCTCCTTTCCTGTGCCCACGGCACAATAAGCATTGTAGCATAAAGACAAAGGATTTCAACCTTTTTCCGCCCTCTTCCGGTCTCTTTCCGGGAAATTGGTGCAAATCCCATAGAATTTTGCCGAAGATTGTGGTATGGTATCATACGAGGTGATTCCATATGAAATCCAAGGCCGCCGTGGGGCGCATTATCCAGGAGCTGAAAGCGCTCTATCCGGATGCGCTTTGCTCTTTGAACTATGAAAAGGATTACGAGCTGCTTTTCTCCGTGCGTCTGTCCGCCCAGTGCACCGACGCCCGGGTCAATCTGGTGACGCCGGCACTGTTTGCCCGGTTCCCCTCCCTGGAGGCCTTTGCCCAGGCCGATCCGGAGGAGGTGGGCGAGTACATCCGCTCCTGCGGCTTTTTCCGCACCAAGGCAAAGGACCTGGTGGAGTGCGCCAAGCAGCTGCTGGAGCGCTTTGACGGCAAGGTCCCCGGCACCATGGAGGAGCTGACCAGTCTGCCCGGCGTGGGCCGCAAAACCGCCAATCTGATCCTGGGCGACATCTACAAGCAGCCTGCCTACGTCTGCGACACCCACTGCATCCGCATCACCGGTCGTCTGGGCCTCACCGACGGGTCCAAGGATCCTTTGAAGGTGGAGCAGCAGCTGCGCAAGGTACTGCCTCCGGAGGAGTCCTCCGATTTCTGCCACCGGATGGTGCTCCACGGACGGGCCGTGTGCACTGCCCGAAATCCCCAGTGCGCCGCCTGCTCCCTTCTTGGGGACTGCGACTATGGGAAAAAGGCGCCCCAAGCGTAAAAAAGGGAGAAAAAAGTGTCTGCCTCAGGCAGGCACTTTTTTTCTGTTCTCCACATATACTGTCCTGTACCAGGCACAACCAGACCCAGACAGGAGGCTTATTTCCCATGGATCACAAGACCAAGTCCATGATCGAAAACCTGCGGCAGAATCAGGGCGCCCTGAAGGCGATCTTATCCTCTTCAGACGGTCAGATGCTGATGCGTCAGCTGACCAATCAGGACGGCGGCGCCGCTCTCCAACGGGCGGCCCGGTCGGCCTCGCAAGGCGACACGGCAGAGCTTAGCCGAATGATCGGAAAGCTGATGGAGAGCCGGGAGGGTGTGGAGCTGATCCGCCGCATCAACCAGTCGGCGCAGAAATAAACGGAAAGGGCGGGCGGCAGTGTGGCTGAATTTGAGGAAAAACTGAACGCGCTGTTGTCCAACCCGGAGCAGATGGCCCAGGTGATGCAGATGGCCCAGTCCCTCTCTGCCGGGATGGAACCTTCGGAGGACTCCCGTAAGGAAGAGCGAGACAGCGCTCCGCCTGCCCGGCAGCCTCAGGACGGGCCAAGGCATTCGTCCTCTGCCCCCGCACTGAGCGGCGACGCCCTGTCCTCCTTGGGCGGGCTTCTGGGCGGAATGGACCCCAAACTCCTCTCCCGTCTGCTTCCGCTGGTCAAGGAGATGGGCAGCAGCCGGGACAGCGAGGCGGCAGCACTGCTCCACGCCCTGCGCCCCTTCCTCAAGCCAGAGCGGCAGGAACAGGTGGAGCGGGCGCTGCAGCTTGCCAAGCTGATCCACGTGGCCAAGACGTTTTTCGCAAACTGGGAGGTGTAGGACGTGTACAACCGCTATGTGCGCAACGACCGGGGCGGCTATTCCCGGGTCCCAGTGGATGAATCCCCCCAGGAGGAGCGAAACGGCGGCTTTCCTCCTCCCTTCCAGTCTGCGGAAGGTCCATCAGAGGGCCGCGGCGGACAAGACCACAGCGATGGACCTCCGCCCCGTCACAGTGGGTGGGAGACAGAGGAAGAGCGGCGGGAGACCGCCGGTCTTTCCGGCTTTCTGCGCCGTCTGCTGGACCGCTTTCATCTGGAAAAAGTGGACAGCGGGGACCTGCTTTTGCTGCTGATCCTCTTCCTGCTCTTCAAGGAGGACGCCGACGACGAACTGCTTATCGCCCTGGGGCTTTTGCTGATTTTGCAATAGGATTGCTGCACGAAAATGGCCGGACTTTGTGGTCCGGCCGTTTTTTACTGCTCCGGCTCCGCCAGGCGCCGCAGGGTCTCCCCTGTCACCCGGTACTCGGTCCACTGGTCCAGAGGCTGGGCTCCCAGAGAGAGGTAGAAATCGATGCTGGGCTGATTCCAGTCAAGGCACGACCACTCCAACCGGCCGCAGCCACGCTCCACGGCGATGCGGGCCAGCTCCTTCAAAAGAGCCTTGCCGCAGCCCTGATGGCGATACTTCGGCAGGACGATCAGGTCCTCCAGGTACAGTCCACCCCGGCCCAGGAAGGTGGAGAAGCTGGAGAAGAATAAAGCGGAGCCCACTTCCTTTCCATCCACCAGGGCAAAGATCACCTCTGCCGCATGCTTTTCAAACAGCCACTCCCGCAGCAGCTCCTCGGTGACCACCACCTGGTCCTCTAGGTGCTCATAGCGGGCCATTTCCCAAATAAAGCCCATGAGGATCCCCGTGTCAGCCTCCGTCATGGGACGAAATGTCACATTCTTGTTCATTGTATTCTCCTTTTTCCGATTTGCAAATCTTCATCCATCAGGCCGCTCACTCAAAAAGTCTGCCGCCCTTTCGGGCGGCAGATCTTCTTTCCTGTACACAGCGTTACTCCGGCAGCTCCAGTAGCACCCAGCCGTCGGGCAGAGTGAAGTCCGCTGTGGTGGGGCCCTCCTCGTCCAGCGCCAGAGACGCCATCTGATACACAGGGCTTCCTTCCACCAGGCGCTCCGCAGCAGTCAACAGCCCGGTCTCCACACTGACCCAGTAGCGCTGAACATAGCCGCTGCTGTCCTGCTCCGTCTCCACATAGATGCACTCCACGCCGGAAAGGGTCCGATAATCCGCCGCTGCGATCTGGTCTGGATCCAAATCCAGAATATCCTCATAAGTGGGGATGTGCTGCTCATCGTCGGCGCTGATGTCCCCGGCGGCCACCTTGGTCCAATGAGTGGAGCTGCCATACCAGATCCAGGTATCCTCTCCATTGGTGATGGAGTGGCGATACTGCGATGCAGGCCTGGTTCTTTCTTGGTCAGACTCTTCCCAATGCACTGTCACCGATATCTCGTCCACCCGGGTATAATTCTTGCTGACAGCCACTTGAAGACGGGATCGGGCACTGCCGCCGCTCCATAGATCATCCACTGTTACGGCCCGGCAATAGCTCTCCGGCCGCTTAAGCTCAGCAATAGCCCGCTGAACAGTATCTGGAGTGATCTTCACCTGTACCACAGCACTCTCTTCCTGACTGCTGTCACTCTCTTCTCCAGTGTCATTCTCACCCGGCAATACAATGTGTGTTGTCTGTGGCAATACACTGTAAGCCAGCAGCGCCACCACCAGAAGGATCAGCACGGCAAGACCCACCAAAAACCTGGTGACGCGCTTTTGCTCCATGGGGATCCTCCTTTCCGGGGTCGGTTATTTCCCGGTATAGTCCGCCGGCCGCTCCTGGCGTCGGCCGAAATACCACTCGATGGCATCGGCGATCCGGCGGCAGGCATGACCATCACCGTAGGGGTTGACGGCGTGAGCCATTTCGGCGTAGGCCTCCGGCGAATCGATAAGGCTGGACGCCATCTCCACAATGGTTTTCTGGTCCACACCGGCCAGACGCACCGTGCCCGCCTCCACGGCCTCCGGCCGCTCGGTCTCCCGACGCAGCACCAGCACAGGCTTGCCCAATGCCGGTGCCTCCTCCTGCAATCCGCGGGAATCCGTCAGCACCAGGTAGCTGCGGGCCATGAGATTGTGCATCTCGTCGGCAGGCAGCGGGTCGATCAAATGGGTCCGGGGCGCCCCCCGGAGGTAGGTATCCACTGCCTCCCGCACCACAGGACTGAGGTGGACGGGATACACCAGCTCCACATCTTCATGCTCTTGGGCGATCTGCCGCAGGGCCAGCATGATCTGCTTCATGGGCTCACCGTAGTTCTCCCGCCGGTGGCAGGTGACCAGAAGGATCTTCTTCTCCCCATAGGGCAGATGATTGAGCTCCTCCGTGGCGAAATGATAGTCCTCCCGGACGGTGGTCTTCAGAGCGTCGATGACCGTATTGCCGGTGACAAAGAGGCCCTGGGTGATGCCCTCCCGCAGGAGGTTATTCTTGTTGTTGATGGTTGGGCAGAAATAGAGATCCGCAATGGCGGACACCAGCTTGCGGTTCATCTCCTCCGGAAAGGGAGAATACTTGTCATAGGTCCGCAGGCCTGCCTCCACATGGCCCACCGGCACCTGGTGATAGAAGGCAGACAATGCTCCGGCAAAGGTGGTGGAGGTGTCCCCGTGGACCAGGATCAGGTTGGGCTTGAGGGTATCGATGGCCTCGTCCATGCCGGTGAGGCACTTGCTGGTGATGGTGGACAAGGTCTGCCGGGGGGTCATGATGTCCAGATCCCAGTCCGGCTTCAGGTCAAAGACCTCCAGCACGCTGTCCAGCATCTGACGGTGCTGAGCGGTGACGCAGCAGATGGACTCGATGTCCTCTCGGGTGCTCAGCTCCTTCACCAGCGGCGCCATTTTAATGGCCTCCGGCCGAGTGCCGAACACGCTCATAATACGCAGCTTGTCCATCATTTGTCCTCCTTGTGTTCCGGCGCCTGTTCATCCGGTTCCTCTGGCTTGGGCTCTTGATTTTTGCTGTGACCCAGTTCCTTGAGCTCCTCCATCTCCTCGTGGAGCTCCTCCCGAATCTCCCGGGGAAAGACCACCCGGGCAGCCACCACGCCCACCACGCACAGCGCCAGCAGCAGCACCATGGCCTTGACTTCGCCGCTGGTGGTCAGCACCACGGCGCTCAGGCCCAGGATGGCAGAGATCACATACAGCGTGGCCACCGCCTGCTTCTGGTTCAGGCCCATGTCGATGAGCCGGTGATGCACATGGCTCCGGTCGGCCTGCATGGGGCTCTGGCCGTGGGCAATGCGGCGGATGAAGGCAAAGGCCGTATCGAAAATGGGCAGGCCCAGGATCAGGAAGGGCACGGCAAAGGAGATGATGGCATAGAACTTGAACAGACCTTGAATGGACATAGTGGCCAGGATATAGCCCAGGAACGTGGCACCTGTATCCCCCATAAACATCTTGGCTGGGTTCAGGTTATATGGCATGAAGCCCGCACAGGCACCCACCAAAGCGGCCATGGCGATAGCCACCTGCATATCGGATACCAGCAGGGAGATCACCAGTACAGTAGTGGCAGAGATGGTGCTCACGCCCACGGCCAGTCCATCCAGCCCGTCGATCAGGTTGACGGAGTTGGTAATGGCCACGATCCACAGCACTGTAATGACCACGGAGCTGACATTTCCCATCTGCCAGTAGGCGTTGTCACTGAGCAAA
Organism: uncultured Oscillospiraceae bacterium; assembly: GCA_944387205.1. Taxonomy (GTDB): domain Bacteria; phylum Bacillota; class Clostridia; order Oscillospirales; family Oscillospiraceae; genus Oscillibacter. The sequence continues at coordinate 41,052 of CALXDZ010000088.1, read as the reverse complement.
TTGGGGTTGGAGACAGCCCTGATGACCACACCGTGGAACACAGGGATTAGGGCGGCAATGATCTGCACCACAAATTTCAGTTTGGCCGGCAGCGGGGTAATGTCATCCACTACACCCAGCACCACAATGACCACGGCACCCAGCAAAATGCCCTGCATCTGGCGGTCGATTTTTCCAAAGAGCAGAATCCCCACGATGAAGCCGAAGAAAATGGCCAGACCGCCCAGGCGGGGAATGGGCACCTTGTGCATTCTCCGGGCATCCTTGGGCACATCGATGGCACCCACCTTATAGGCAAAATTTTTCACCACGGGAGAGGTGAGAAAGCTGACCACCAGCGACACCACCAGGGCCAAAAACACATTGACCAAAAGTCGATTGTCCAGCAGCATGACTCTTCCCCTTTACCGGTCGATAAAGCCGACCTTTTTATAGACCTTGCCCACGGTACGGTTGGCCACCCGGGCAGCCTTCTCCGCACCATCCCGGTAAACGCTCTGAAGGTAGGCCTTGTCCGCCAGCAAACGCTCCGTCTCCTCCCGGATGGGGCGCAGCAGCTCCACCACGGCCTCGCCCACGGCGGCCTTGAAGTCACCGTAGCCGTGGCCGGCAAATTCGCTTTCAATGGCCTCGAAGCTGCGGCCGGTGGCAGCGGAGTAGATCTGCATCAGATTGGACACCCCGGGCTTATTGGCGGGGTCAAACCGGACAGAGGCCTCAGAGTCAGTGACAGCCTTTTTGAACTTGCGCAGGATGTCCTCGGGCTTTTCCAGCATATATACGCAGCCGTTTTGATCCTTGTCGGACTTGCTCATCTTGTTCTCAGGAGAGGTCAAGCTCATGACCCGAGCGCCCACCTGGGGGATATAGGGCTCCGGAATCTTAAATACCTCGCCGTAAATACCATTGAAACGGCCTGCAATGTCACGGCAGATCTCCACGTGCTGCTTCTGGTCGCCGCCTACAGGCACCAGGTCGGCCTGATAGAGCAGAATATCGGCAGCCATCAAAGCGGGATAGGTGAAGAGGCCCGCATTGATGTTGTCGGCATTCTTGGCGGACTTGTCTTTGAACTGGGTCATGCGGCTGAGCTCACCAAACATGGTATAGCAGTCCAGCACCCAGGCCAGCTGGGCATGGGCCGGCACATGGGACTGAACGAAGAGCACGTTCTTCTCCGGGTCCAGGCCGCAGGCAATATAGGTGGCCAGCTGGGTCAGGGTGTGGCGGCGCAGCTCCGCAGGCACCTGACGCACCGTGATGGTGTGCATATCCGCCAGCATATAGTAGCAGTCATATTTGTCGGCCAGAGCCGCCCAGTTGCGGATCGCACCCAGGTAGGAGCCCAGAGTCAGGTCGCCAGAGGGCTGAATGCCGCTGAGGATCCGCTTTTTTTGTACTTCATTTGCCATGGAAAAACACCTCTATGTTTTGTTATCTTGGGGCCTGCTTTCTGCTCAGGCCATAAAACGGCAATTTAACTTTTTTAGTGTACCACATTCCACAAAAAAGTGCAATGTACTTTTCCATTTGCTGTCTTTTGAAAAAGAGCGGCAGGGCCGTTCCGGGCCCTGCCGCATCTAAAACAGCCGACGCTTCTTCCGCCGCTCCGGACACGGATGCTGAAATGGCTTGTCGACCAGGATGATATCGTCCCCGATGCGCTGGATGCAGCCCCAGGGCACATAGTACTCCTCTCCCCTGCCGAACAGCCCAAAGAACCGGCAGGGGCCCAGAACGACGATGGCCACCACCTGCCCCTCCGGGATCTTCACGTCTACGTCCGCCACATAGCCCAGTCGGCAGCCGTCGCAGATGTTGATGACCTCCTTACGGCGCATATCCCGGATCCTGCATTGCATATCACTCACCTCAATGCAGTCTATGACCGTTGCCGCCCGTCCTAGTATACCGTCTTACTGCTGATTCAGTTCCGCATATTGGAGCATATTCCTACACAGGAAAAGAGCCAGCAACGACATAAGCACATTGCACACTGACAAGGCCGCCAGAACGGCAGCGCTTCCCATCTCCCAAAACAGGATCCTGACTGCGATGGCTGCCGCAATGCCCGGCAAGGCCAAGCCCAAAGTCACCAGCAGCAGCAAAACAAGCACCAACATCCGGCTGGTGACGCTGCCCCAAAGCCGGTCCACCGCCACGCCTGCAGAGGTGAAGAGCATGGCAAAGGACATCCGAGCCACCACGCAGGCAGCGATCTCCACCACCGTCAGCTCCAGAATCAGACCCACCGGAACAAAGACCACCAGCGCCTCCCAAAAGGCCGTTGGGATCTGGCCCGCCAGGGCCCACAGCAGCTTCTTCATGGGCGGCTCAGGGATGAGATAGATGTAGGGCTTGGTCAACTCCCAGTTGAAGCGGCCCCCAAAGACCGTAAACACCTGGAGATAGGTAGCCATGAGGAATGACGACAAGAGCCCCCCTTCGCTGAAAAAGAAACTAAAGGCAATGGTAACCGCCGCAAAAATGAGGGCGTTGGCACTCAGCAAAAGAACTTTGGAGCGTCGGTCCTCCAGCCGGTGCTTCCAGAAAAACACCCCGGCACCCCAGCCCCGGCCCAGGCCCGTGCGTCCTACCTTCACGCGGGCAGGGGACGCCTGAGTCATGGTACCCTCCTTTTTGGCGTTGATAGCGGACTGGGTCACCTCGGCGCTTTTGAGCACGTCCTCATAGTAGTCGGGATTGCCCCGGAAGATCACTGTCAGCAGCACACCCAGATAGACAGCACAAAGGGCAAGTCCTGCCCCAGTCAGTCCCCAGCTGCCCTCTAACGGTCCGCTGGAAGCCATGGCCAACCATCCCGCCACCGGGAAGGCCCGCAGAACAGAGCCGTTGGCCGCCTCCGCGCCCAGGGCCAAGATCTGGTCTGTCCCCTCCCGAAGCGCGCAGAGGATCCAGTAGCCCAAAAACAGGGCCGCTGCTCCATAAATCGCCACCCGGCACAGCAGCTTCCGCTGCTCCCGGCCGCTGGTCATGGCATAGAGCACCATGGCCGTCACCTGCCCCAGGAAGATGGAAAGGGCATAGCCCACCAACAGGCCTATCAGCTGAAAAACGGTGATGCCGTAATTGCCCCGAAGAGTCCCATACTGAAACAGCAGAAAAAATCCCACTATCAGGGAAGTTGTCATCTGCTGGAACAGGCCGTGGAACAGCACCGTCTGGGAACGGATGGGCGCGGTGAAAATAAGATTTACATCCGAGAGATTGAAAAGACTCCCGCCCCGGGAAAAGCCGGCGTTGACGGAGAGGAGAAACATGATGGCATAGACGGCAAAGGCAATGGCCGTCAGCTCCTCCATAGGCCGGAAAGTGCCGATCTCCCCCAGCTGCTCTCCGCTCCACAGTACCAGCCCCAGCATGGCCAGCATAAAGACCACATAGATCAGCCTCGCGGGCTTGCGGATGAGGCTTTTCAGCTGGTTTTTCAGCTTGGTCGCCGTGAGATACCACAGTGCCTTCACGCCTTTCCCTCCTCTGTCCCTTCGGTGATGGAAAAGAACAGCTCCTCCAGGCTCTGCTCGGCCGTCTCGCCGCTGCGGCGGGTAGCAGCTACCTGGCCCCGCATCATAATGTGGCACACGTCCCAGTAGTCCTCCACGCTGTCGATCATGTGGGTGGAGATAAGCACGGAGCAGCCCTCCTGGCGCAGCTGATGGAAGGTGTCCTTCAGCTGACGGATGGCGTGGGGGTCCAGACCCACCATGGGCTCATCGAAGATGACCACCTTGGGCCGGGGCAGCAGCGCACAGCAGATGGACACCTTCTGCTGCATTCCCTTGGACAGCTCCTTACCCAGCTTGTTCCGCTTGTCCGTCAGCTCAAAGCGCTCCAGCAGCGCCTCCTCGTACTCCTTCCCATCGGAAAGCCGGTAGGCACGGCGGATGAACTCCAGATGTTCCCCCACCGTCAGCATGTCGTAGATGGCCGGCATCTCCGGCACATAGCCCAGGACCCGCTTGGCCTCCAGGGACTTGTTGTCCGCGCCGCAGATTTCAATGTGGCCCTGAAACCGCAAAAGGCCGGAAATGCACTTGATGAGCGTGGATTTTCCCGCGCCGTTGGGGCCCAGCAGAACAGCGATCTGCCCATCCTCCACGGCAAAGCTAACGTCGCTGCAGGCTTCAAATCGTCCGTACCGCTTGGTCACATGGGTGAGATTCAGCATGCTTGTAATTCCTTTCTTTCTGACAAGTTTTCTACGAAAGATGTCTCATTTTATCGCACCTTTTTCCCAGTGTCAATCTGTATATTCCCGCTGCCCGGGGGCAATACTGAACCCAAGCTTTGGAACGTGCGGGAGGGTATCTAAATGCAGGGAAAGGTTGAGATCTGCGGCGTCAATACCTCCAAGCTGAAGGTGCTGAAAAACGAGGAGACCATGGAGCTTCTGCGCCGGGCCAAGCAGGGGGACATGGATGCCCGGGAGCAGCTCATCAACGGCAATCTGCGGCTGGTGCTGTCCGTCATCCAGAAGTTTTTGAACCGGGGCGAAAACGTGGACGACCTCTTTCAGGTAGGCTGTGTGGGGCTCATCAAGGCCATCGATAACTTCGATATCACCCAGCCCGTCCGGTTCTCCACCTACGGCGTCCCCATGATCGTGGGTGAGATCCGCCGCTATCTCCGGGACAACAGCGCCATCCGCGTCTCCCGCAGTATGCGGGACACCGCCTACCGGGTGCTGCAGGCCAAGGAAAAGCTGATGGCCCGGGATCAGCGGGAACCGTCGGTGGAGGAGATCGCCAAAGAGCTGGATCTGCCCCGGGAGGAGGTGGTGTTCGCCATGGACGCCATTGTGGACCCGGTATCACTCTATGAGCCCATCTACTCCGACGGCGGTGACACAGTCTGTGTCATGGACCAGGTCAAGGACAGCCGCAACACCGACGAGGCCTGGATCGAGCAGATCGCCCTGAAGGAGGCGGTCAAGCGCCTGGGTGAGCGGGAGCGGCGAATCTTGTCCCTGCGCTTTTACGAGGGCAAGACCCAGATGGAGGTCTCCGGCGAGGTGGGCATCTCCCAGGCTCAGGTGTCCCGCCTGGAGAAGAACGCCATCAACACCATCAAGAAAAATCTATGAAAAAGTCCCGGCAGAGCATAGCTCTGCCGGGACTTTTTTCTCTATACTCAGCCCTCTCTGGGCTCGTGGATGATAAGCTCCAGCACGTCGGGACGGGAATAATGGCCCATGGCGTCGAATTCCATCCGGCTCCGGGGCACCTGCTCCATGTCCAGGTCCAAAACGATGATATCCTCCTTGTCCCACACCGGCTCTTCCACATAGTGGCCATAGGGGTCCACCACACAGCTGCCGCCGGTGCACACCCCCTGAGGCAGCTCCTCCAGCTCATCGGGGCAGTGGAGGTCCTTGGGATACATATCCTTGGTCACATACTGGTTGACGTTGACCACATAGCAGTGGCCCTCGATGGCGATGTGGCGGATGGTGTCCTGCCACTCAGAGTTGTTGTTGGTGTTGGGCGCCAGATACAGCGACACACCCTTCTGATACAGTGCCGCACGGGCCAGGGGCATATAGTTTTCCCAGCAGATCAGGCTGCCCATAACGCCCCAGGGCGAATCCACCACGGGGAAGGCGCCCTTATTGCCGTCGCCCCAGACGCAGCGCTCTGCACCGGTGGGCTTGAGCTTGCGATGATGGGCCACCAGCTCCCCCTCCGGAGAGAAGATGAGATTGGTGCAGTAAAGGGTGCAGGTCCGGCCGTCCCGCTCGGTAATGCCCAGGCTCACATAGGCGCCCACCTCTTTGGCCGCCTGCCCCACCCGCTGGGTGTCCTCGCTGGGCACCAGGACGGAGTTGTCATAGTAGCGCTTCCAGTCGATGCGGCCCTCTGCCGTCCGGCTGCCCACGGTGAAACCGAAGGTCATGCCGTAGGGATAGCAGGGCACATAGGACTCGGGGAACACGATCAGCTGAGCACCCTTCTTCCCGGCCTCCCGGATCTGCTCCACCACCTTGTCAATGGTAGCCTTGCGGTCAAAGAGCACAGGCGTGCCCTGGACCAGTGCGATCCGGCAGTTCTTCTCCAGCAATTTCATGATTTGCTACGCCTCCTTATTTTTTCAGCAAAGAAGTCACTGAATTTCCCTGCGCTTTTGGAACCCGATCCGCTCTGAGCCATCCTCAATGATGACAACGCCGCACCGGGTGAAGCCCAGCCGCTCCAACGCCCGCTGCATAGGAGCATTGTCCCGGTGTGTGTCGATGCGCAGATTGGGCCACTGGGACAGGCACCAGTCGCTGCAAAAGCCGGTCATATTGGGATACTTGCCGGAAGAGGCAATGCGGTGGAGAACACCATATGGTTCATCATCCAGCCAGGCGCCGTCGATATTGCGATAGCTCGCCTCGATGTCCTTACCGTAGAAAAAGCAGAACACGGCAGTCAACTCCCCCTGCTCCTCAGCCACATAGCTTCGGCCCAGTTGGATGTCCTCCCGAATCAGCTCCTCGCTGGGGTATCCCTTGATCCATTGATTGTGATTTCCGTTTTTGCGCATGTACTGTCTGCCCTGGTCATAGAGCGCCATAACAGTGGGCAGGTCCTCCAGTGTCGTCTTACGTATCTCCATTGTCTGTCTCCTTCCTGTTGTTTTGGTTAGTGTACCATATTTCAGGTAAAATGGGAAGTCCCTTTTAGCTGAAATTCCCAGTTTCGTCCCTGCCTTCAAGTGCTCTTTTCCCTGTATTTTTCTTGGAAATTCCTCCTCAAAAATTCACAAATTTGCCGTTTTTCTACCGGCCAGTAAAACGTACGCTTAAAGAAGTTTCCATTTTCCAGGCGGGAGGCCGCCCTAAAAGGCGGCCTCTCCATTTGATTCTTGATGGGATTCACACGGATGCGTCTGCATTCTCCTGGTTCAGCTGGCTCAGATACCGCCCCAGGATCACGGCAGTCTGTGCCCGGGTGGCGGTGCCCTCCGGGGAAATGGTGGCGGTATCGGTTCCGGTAAGGATGCCAGTCTCCAATGCCCAGCTCACAGCAGACACAGCATATTCCGCCACGGCTTTGCCATCATTATACTCCGCAAGGATCACACTGTCGCTCTCCGGGGAGCCGGCACAGCGATAGAGCAGCACCGCCAGCTGCTGGCGGGTGATGACCGCATTGGGAGCAAAGGTGTTGTCCTCATATCCCGTGACCAGACCATTCTCCACAGCCCAGGCCACCGCGTCAGCACACCAGGCATCCTGCGCTACATCGGAGAAGGTCACCTCTTCGCCGCTCTCCGGAGAACCGGCGCAGCGGTAGAGCAGCACTACGGCCTGGGCCCGGGTCAGGGTTCCGTCGGGCGAAAAGGTGTGGGTGTCGGTACCGTTGAGGACACCTAGGGTATAGAGCTGCCGGATCTGCTCATAGCACCAGTCCTCCGGTGAAACATCGGAAAAGGGCAGATCTGAAGCGCCCTGGATCTCATCGGTGATTCCGGTGAAGAAGGTGCCGCCCCCCTCTACCACAAAGACCTTGGTCATTACACCAGAAGCATCCATGCCAGTGCCGGGCCGGCTGCCCGGTCCCTCAGGCCGCTGCCCCAGATCGTCAGGAGGCGTAGCCCCATCCGGTGGCGTCATGTCCTCCGGTCGCTCCATATCCTGGGGCGGCGTCTGGCTTTCCGGGGGTGTCATACCATCTGGAGGGGTCTGTCCTTCCGGCATCTCCTGGCCTTCCGGCCGCTGGCCGGGCTCCATGCCCCCTATACCAGGACCGCCCATGCCGCCCATGGTGGAGGTGGTGCTGCAGGCCAGCTGGGAACCACCGCCCCACAGAGTATAGCTGCCCGCCGTCAGGTCCGGAGAGGAGACCACCAGATAGGTGAAGTCATTGGCCGGGGTCCACTCCCCTGCCGTCTGGTCGTCACCATCCAGCAGGGTATAGGTCACGCCCCCGCTCTGGCGGGAGGTAAAGGAAAAGACCGCGTAGTTTTGTCCGCCGCCGTCGATCTGGTCATACATGTTGCCGGAGGCCGTCACTGTACCGCCATTGATGTATATGCCCTTGTCGGCATCCAGGCCGGAGTCCATGCTGTCGGCGCAGGCGGCAGTCGTCACTGTGCCGCCGTTGATGACCAGATAGCCGTTGGAGTCGATGCCGTCGCCCTCTCCGGTGGCGCCGTCCACATTGATGGTCAGTGTGCCGCCGTTGATGGTGGTGACAGACACACCGTCCTCGTTGGTGTTGATACCGTCATTGCCGGAGGTGATGTGGATCTCACCACCGTTGATGGTCAGGTGCAGCTCGGTGTCCAGGCCCTCGTTTTCCGCCTGGATGTTCAGCACGCCATTTCCCTTCTCTCTCCCGTCCACATTCATGGACATCTTGGAGTAAAAGGCGCCGTCGTACTTGTGCAGCTTCTTGCTGTCCACCACCTCTGTGCCGTCCTCACTGAGGGTATAGGATTTGTAGATGCGGGCCACATAGGAGCCGTTGATCTGGTTGGTGGTCCCGTCAGCAATGATGACGTTGGCGCCTGCCGCAGAGGTGTCCACTGTCTCCGAGGCAGTCTCCAAATCTGTGGAACCGCATTCATAGACGTTATAGAAAATCACTGCCGGCGCTACTGTACAGGTGATGTCCACTCCGTCCAGGATCAGCGTCACCACCGCACTGGGGTCCTCCGCCGCGTCCTCCCCCAGGTCCACGGCGATCTGTCCGGCAGAGAGCGTTCCGCTGAGGGAATAGGTGCCGGGCTGGGTGATATGCACCACCGTGTGGGCCTGAGCCTCTTCCTGAGAATGGGCGTCGGCCTCCGTTCCCTCTCCGTAGGTAAAGTCCTTGCCGTCCTCATAATAAACGATATCGTGGGCGGCATAGACCGCCTGGTCGGAATCTGTGGAAATGGCGGCGCCGTCCACAGTGATCTTACTGTCCGAAAGTTGGATCTTGGTGGCATCCACCTCCGCACCGCAGGCCATGGTGCCGAGACAGGTCACCGCCAGCACCAGCGCAAGGGCAAGTGCACTCAACTGTTTCATCTGCTCACTCCTTTCTGATTTGAAGATAGTGTAGCGTATGATCCTTAAATCTTCCTAAAATTGAAAATAAAATTTATATGTTTTTATCCTTCATTCCCTCACTTTTTGCCATCCTTACCTGTTTTTCGTTTATTATAGCCGGCCTTTTGAAAAAAAAAGAGGACGCCAACTTGGCGTCCTCTTTCCAGATAGCTTGCAAGTCTTTTCTCTTCTTGGACAGCGCTCAGGCCGGAGTTTTTTCTGCCCGACGCAGCTTCTCTCTTCCCGTAGCCTCCTGCTGGGTCTCCTCCACAGGCACTGCCTTGGGCAGGCGCTCCCGGGCCACCGCCAGCATCAGCTTGATGCGGTTTTCCTGGTTGACGCGGGTGGCACTGGGGTCATAGTCAATGGGGGTGATGTTGGCCTCGGGGTACAGGGCGCGAATCTTGTTGATCATGCCCTTGCCGCAGATGTGGTTGGGCAGGCAGCCGAAGGGCTGGGCGCAGACGATGTTCTCATAGCCGGACTGGACCAGTTCGATCATCTCTGCGGTCAGCAGCCAGCCCTCGCCCATTTTGTCGCCGGTGCCGATGATGCCGTCGGCCAGCTTCACCAGCTCATGGAAGGGCAGCGGGGCGTGATAGCCGTTGCTCTTCAGAGCGTCGGCCATGGCCTTCTCCGGACCGGCCAAAATCTTCAGCAGCAGATCAGGCACATGCTTTTCCGCCCAGGAGCCGCCATAGAGCCGGGCCGTCTCGCCCATATTGTAGATGCAGTACTGCAAAAAGCCCATCAGACCAGGCAGGTTGACCTCGCAGTCCTGAGAGGCCAGGAAGTTCTCCAGATCGTTGTTTCCCAGGGGGGAGTACTTCACGTAGATCTCGCCCACGACGCCCACCCGGACCTTGGGCACCCTGCGCACAGGAATGGTGGCAAAATCCGCCGCGATCTTGGGCATGGTTTTCTTCATGTCGCGGAAGGAGTAGCCGGTGCCCTGACGGATATTGTCGCAGATGTAGTCCAGCCACTTCTGGGTCATGGCCTCAGTCTCCCCCGGGTTGACCTCATAGGGCATGGTCTGGGCCCGCAGAGCCACCAGCATATCGCCATAGTACACGGCAGCCAGCAGCTGGCGGATAACGGACAGGGAGAGCTGAAAACCGCTGTCCTTCTCCAGGCCGGAGAAGTTCAGGCTGGCCACGGGAATCTGGGGATAGCCCGCCCGCACCAGGGCCTTGCGCAGCAGATGGATGTAGTTGGAGGCCCGGCAGCCGCCGCCGGTCTGAGTGATCAGCAGGGCCGTGTGGTCCAGATCGTATTTCCCGGAGTTGAGCGCATCCAGGAACTGACCGATCACCAGCAGCGCAGGATAGCAGGTGTCGTTATGGACGTACTTGAGGCCCAGCTGAGCCACCTCGCTGCCGCAGTTGCCCAGCACCTCCACCTTATAGCCCTCGTGCTCCATGACCGCCTTGAGGATGGCAAACTGCATCACGGCCATGTTGGGCACCAGGATGGTGTAGGTCTTCTTCATCTCCTTGGTGAACTTTGGATAACTGTGTTCCATAGTATATGACCTTTCCTTTCGTCACTGAGGCGTCCAGAGCGCCGAATCAAACCGATTGCTTCTGCTTCTCCTCATCCTTCTCCTCCAGAGCCGCAAAGAGGCTCCGCAGACGGATGTTCACCGCACCCAGGTTGGTAATCTCATCGATCTTCAGCTGGGTATAGAGCTTTCCGCCCTCCTGGAGGATCTCCCGGGTCTCGTCGGTGGTGATGGCGTCCACGCCGCAGCCGAAGCTCACCAGCTGCACCAGGTCGCAGTCCGGCTGAGAGCAGCAGTACTTGGCCGCCGCGTATAGCCGGGAGTGATAGGTCCACTGGTTGAGGACGCTGGTGGGGAACTTCTGCATCAGGTGAGAGACAGAATCCTCTGTGACCACCGCCGCATGGTACCGGGTGATGAGGGTATCGATGCCGTGGTTGACCTCCGGGTCCACATGGTAGGGACGGCCGGCCAGCACAATGATGCGCTTGCCCTCCCGCCGGGCCTGGGCGATGATCTGGGCGCCCTTGCGGCGGACGAGCTCCATATGGTGCTCATACTCGGCATAGGCCGCGTCAGCGGCGGCCTGGACCTCCCGACGGGTGATGCCGTCAAAGTACTTGGCCAGAATGACGGTCATCTTCTTGACAAAGTCCTTGGGGCGGTGGATGCCCACGTAGTCGTAGATGAACTTGGTGGAGGACAGCTCCGGGCAGTTGCCCGCCAGCACCTCCGGATAGTAAGCCACCACCGGACAGTTATAGTGGTTATCCCCCAGACCCTCGTCGATGTTGTAGGTCATGCAGGGATAGAAGATGGCATCCAGCCCCAGCTTGGAAAGGAAGCGGATGTGACCGTGGGCCAGCTTGGCGGGGAAACAGGCGGTGTCGCTGGGGATGGTGCCCTGGCCCTCCAGATACAGCTTCCGGGAGGACATGGGGCTGTGGTACACCGCAAAGCCCAGCTCCGTAAAGAAGGTGTGCCAGAAGGGCAGCAGCTCATAGAAGTTCAGGCACAAAGGCAGTCCGATCTTGCCCCGGCGATTCTCCCCGGGCTTATAGTCCAGCAAAAGCCGCCGCTTAAAGGCATAGAGATTCTCGTCTCCGGTGTCCACCTGGCCGGTGACCGGGCGGTCACAGCGGTTGCCGCTGATGAGCTGTTTGCCGCCGGCAAAGGTGTTGATGGTCAGCTGGCAGTTGTTGCCGCACAGGCCGCAGGTCCGGTTTTCGGTGGTCTGCGTGAAGGTCTCCAGCTCCTTGGCAGTCAGAATGCTGCTGGTCTTTCCCTCGGCAGTGCGGTTCTTTCCGTAGAGGGCAGCGCCGAAAGCGCCCATGAGGCCCGCAATGTCGGGGCGGATGACCTCCACCCCCATCTCCTGCTCAAAGGCTCTGAGGACCGCTTCATTATAAAAGGTACCGCCCTGGACCACGATGTTCCGGCCCAGCTCCTCGGGAGAGGAAGCGCGGATGACCTTATAGAGGGCGTTTTTCACCACGGAGATGGAAAGTCCCGCAGAGATATTCTCAATGGAGGCGCCGTCCTTCTGGGCCTGCTTGACGCTGGAGTTCATGAACACGGTGCAGCGGCTGCCCAGGTCCACAGGCCGGTCGGCAAAGAGGCCCAGCTTGGCAAACTCCGGCACCTCGTAGCCCAGAGTCTGGGCAAAGGTCTGCAGGAAGCTGCCGCAGCCGGAGGAACAGGCCTCGTTGAGGAAGATGTTGCTGATGGCGCCGTCCTCGATCTGGAAGCACTTCATATCCTGGCCGCCGATGTCGATGATGAAGTCCACATCCGGCATGAAGTGGCGGGCGGCGGTAAAGTGGGCCACGGTCTCCACCACGCCGAAGTCGGCGTTGAAGGCGTTCTTGGCCAGCTCCTCCCCGTAACCGGTGGTAGTGACGCTGGCGATCTGCACCTTCGGGTGCTCCCGGTAGATCCGCTCCAGCACCTCCCGGATCAGAGGGATGGGATTACCCAGATTGGGGCGGTAGTCGGTGAACAGGATGTTGGCCGCCTGGTCGATGACCACCATCTTGACGGTGGTGGAACCGGAATCGATGCCGATATGGACCGGTCCGCAGTCGTCGGTAAATTCCCGGCGGGGCACGGTAGCCTTGGCATGGCGCGCCCGGAAGGCCTCGTACTCCTCCTGGGTGCGGAACAGGGGCGGCTGGCTGGCATAATCTCCCTGAGCACTTCTGGAGGCCACTCGGTCCGCCACATTGCTGAGCGAAAAGGCAGTATCGGCATAGTAGGCAGCGCCCAGCGCCACGAACAGGAGGCTGTTCTCCGGGCATGTGCCGGTGACACCCAGGGTCTTGTCAAAGTCCTTGCGCAGACAACTGGAGAAAGTCAGAGGACCGCCCAGGTACAGCACATTGCCCTGAATGGGCCGGCCCTGGGCCAGGCCCGCGATGGTCTGGTTCACCACCGCCTGATAGATGCTGGCGGTGATGTCCTCCGCCCGGGCCCCCTGATTGATCAGGGGCTGGATGTCGCTCTTGGCAAACACGCCGCAGCGGGAGGCGATGGTATAGGTCTTCTGCGCTTTCTGAGCTGCCTGGTCCATCTCGTCGGCACTCATTTTCAGCAGCGTGGCCATCTGATCAATGAAGGCGCCGGTTCCGCCGGCACAGCTGCCGTTCATCCGCACCTCAGTGCCGCCGGTGAGAAAGAGGATCTTGGCGTCCTCACCTCCCAGCTCGATGACCACATCGGTGCCAGGAGCCAGCCGATTGGCCGCCACCCGGGTGGCAAATACCTCCTGCACAAAGGGAACGCCGCAGGCGTCCGCCAGGCCCATGCCGGCGGAGCCGGAGATGGCGAAGATAGCTTTTCGGCCGTGGAGATATTCCTGATCGATCCGGCGCAGCAGCTCCTGCGCCTTCTCCATAATGTGGCTGTAATGCCGCTCATATGTATGATATACGATGTTGTCCCCATCCAGTACCACACATTTGATGGTGGTGGAGCCAACGTCAAGTCCCACTCTCAAGTGAAGAACCTCCTTGCCATGTTCCAAAGAACGCTTAGACACTTTGTCTAAACATACGAAGCTATTCTAGCCGAATTTGACGAAATCTGCAATGGGTATTCTGCTGCAAAATTGTGGATGCACTGTTAATTTTCCGTAAAGATTTTTACCTATGTTCTATTTCTGGGGGTTGCTATCCCCCCATTGTCATAGTATAATGTCCCCATTACTTTTTACTTGGCGCCGCTCTTTTTTCGGTGCTGCATTCCATGTGAGGACAAGCTATGGAAACTGTTTTGCTGCATTGCTGCTGTGCCCCCTGCTCTCTGAGCTGCATCGATCCGCTGCGTCAGGAGGGCATTGAGCCGGTAGCCTTTTGGTACAATCCCAACATCCATCCCTGGAAGGAATACCAGGCCCGGCGGGACTGCCTTTTAAACTACGTACCCACCATCGGCATGGAGGTCCGGGTACAGGAGGAATACGGCCTGCGGGACTTTGTCCGCCATGTGGCCGATGACATCGACCACCGCTGCGCCTACTGCTACTCCCACCGGCTGGAGGGCACGGCCCGCTACGCTGCGGAGCACGGCTTTGCCGCCTTCACCTCCACGCTGCTGGCCAGCACCTATCAGGATCACGAGGCCATCGCCCGGGCGGCGCAGCACTGGGCTCAGGTGTACGGTGTGACCTTTCTCTACCGGGATTTCCGCCCCAATTTCCGGGCGGGCAATCAGATGGCCCGGGAAAAGGGCTTTTATATGCAAAAGTACTGCGGCTGCGTGTTCTCTGAGGAGGACCGCTACCGCAAGCAGATCGACCGGGACGCCAAGGCCTTTCAGGAGCAGGCCTGAGCCAGTCCGCTCCCTTCCCTGCAAATAACACCGGAATCCACCCCTATACAGAGGAGGCAGTATGAAAAACATCATTTTAATCGGTATGCCGGGCACCGGCAAAAGCGTGGTGGGCCAGGCCCTGGCCCAGCGAATGAACTATCAGTTCGTGGATGTGGACGACCTCATCCAGGCCCGCTCCGGCAAGACCCTCAAGGAGATGCTGCTGGAACTGGGCTATGACGGCTTTCTGGCGGCGGAGGGCTACGAGGGGATGCAGCTGAAGTGCCAGGATACGGTGATCTCCACCGGCGGCAGCATGGTCTTTTCCTCCAAGGCCATGGAGCATCTGAAGGAAAACGGCGTGGTGGTCTGGCTGGAGACCCCCATTTCGGAGCTGGAGAGCCGGATGCCGGAGCAGCTCATCGACCGGGGCATCGCCTGCGCGCCGGGCATGACCATCCGGGACATCTATCATCAGCGGGAGCCCCTCTACGCCCAGTACGCCGACGCCATTGTGGCCTGCTGTGAGGGGGAGGACAACGTGGTAGACCGCCTCTTGTCCGTCATCCACGGTCTGCCCCTTGACTAAATTCAGCAAAAGCAAAGACCACCTGTTCCGGTGGGAGGATATCCCCTCCCCCTTCGGAACAGGCGGTCTTTTTTACTGCAAAATTCCCAGATGCTCCAGCAGGATCTTGAGCCCCATGGCCACCAGTACCACACCGCCCAACAGCTCCGCCCGGGACTGGTACTTGGCGCCGAACACACTGCCCACCTTGACCCCTACGGCGGAGAGCACAAAGGTCACCACACCGATGAAGCCCACTGCCGCCAGGATGTTGTCCACCTGCAAAAAGGCGAAAGAGACTCCCACGGCCAGAGCGTCGATGCTGGTAGCCACTGCCAGGGGCAGCATGGCCCGGAAGCCAAAGTCGCAGTCCAGCTTCTCTGCCTCGCCCCGGGACTCCCGGATCATATTCGCACCGATGAGACCCAGCAGCACAAAGGCGATCCAGTGGTCAAAAGCGGAGATGAGCCCCTGGAAGCGGACCCCCAGCAGATACCCCGCCAGCGGCATCAGGGCCTGAAACCCACCGAAATAGATGCCGGCGGTCAGGGCGTGCCGCAGGCGCACCTGCCCCGTGGCCAGGCCCTTGCAGATAGACACCGCAAAGGCATCCATGGACAGTCCAACCGCAATGACAAACAGTTCCCACAATCCCATACTTTCTTCCTCCCAGCAAAAAAACGGCCCGGGTATCCAAGGCGATACCCGGGCCGTCCCAACTTACACTGACCCCATGTATGCCTTTCGGTGATACATGAGTCTCGTCATTTAAGGCAAGCCAGACCGGGACCGGCCAGTATGTTGACTTGCCACGCGCAAAAGCGCGCTCACTACTCCCTCACGGACGCATTTTTCAAATTGTTAGCACATCATAACATTTTTTCCAGGGCCTTGTCAAGTCCACGTCTTCTTTCCCCCAGCCAGCATATGAAAAGCCCCTGAGGGATCCCCTCAGGGGCTTGACCTGTATCAGGAAGTGGCTTTGAGACTTACTCCTCGTCAAAGAATTTGGCGTGGATAGCCCGGACCGCTTTGTTCACATCCGCCTCGTCGATGAGAACAGAGACACGGATCTCGGAGGTATTGATCATCTGGATATTGACGCCCGCCTCATACAGTGCCTCAAACATTTTGGCTGCCACGCCGGTCTCCGCCATGACGCCGGCGCCGACAATGGAAACCTTGCCGATCTTATCATCCACCGTCAGATGATCAAAGTGGATAGCCTCCTTGTTCTCCAGCAAAATCTTT
Source organism: uncultured Oscillospiraceae bacterium (assembly GCA_944387205.1). Lineage (GTDB taxonomy): Bacteria > Bacillota > Clostridia > Oscillospirales > Oscillospiraceae > Oscillibacter. Next base: position 24,879 of record CALXDZ010000088.1, on the reverse strand, counting down.
TGGGCGTCTTCCAAATCCTTCTTGGCAACGGTAAAGCTGATATCCTTGGTATCCTCCCGGCCGATGGACTGCAAAATCACGTCCACGCTGATATTGGCCTTGCTCAGCAGGTTGAACACCTGGAAGGCAACGCCGGGGTTATGCTGCAGGCCCACCAGAGCAATGCGGGCGATACTGGTATCCTTTGCCACACCAGTGATGTTTGTCTTTTCCACTTTCTTTGTGACCTCCTTCACTTTTGTGCCAGGCTTGCGCTCGTAACTGGACAGCACCTCCAGATTGACATGGAATTTCTTGGCCAGCTCCACGCTGCGGTTATGAAGCACCTGCGCTCCCTGAGAGGCCAACTCCAGCATTTCGTTGTATGTGATCTCCTCCAGCTTCCGGGCATTGGGCACCAGCCGGGGATCACAGGTATACACGCCATCCACGTCGGTGAAGATCTGGCACAGATCTGCATGGAAGGCCGCTGCCAGCGCCACGGCGCTGGTATCGCTGCCGCCTCGGCCCAGAGTGGTGATGTCCCCGTTTTTGTTGACGCCCTGGAAACCGGTCACCAGCACGATCCGGTGCTGGTCCAGTTCCGCTCTCACCCGCTCACTGTCGATGCGCTTGATGCGGGCGTTGCTGTGCACACTGGTGGTCTGGATCCCCACCTGCCAGGCGTTCAGGGAAATGACCGGCAGCCCCATCTTGCGCAGCGCCATGGCGCACAGCGCCACAGAGATCTGCTCACCAGTGGAAAGCAGCATATCCATCTCCCGACGGGAGGCATGGGGGTCGATCTCCTGGGCCTTGGCCACCAGATCATCAGTGGTATCTCCTTGGGCAGAGAGCACTACGATGACGTCGTTTCCCGCCCGGTAGGTATCGGCAATGATCCCAGCCACGTGGAAAATCCGTTCCGCATCCTTGACGGAGGTTCCACCAAATTTCTGTACAATTAAGCTCAATGTACCCAACTCCTTCTATCTGAGCAGAGGGGAATGCCCCCTGTACCTCGCTTCACTCTATCCTATGCAAAATCTCTCGTCAGGTCAGCACCCGCAGGCAACTGTGCATCTTCAGTGGCCCCCCGGCCCTGTACAGACGCTCCAAAGGCAGGGGCTGCGTCAAAAATGCCTGCAGACCCATTTTGTCCGTCAAGGGTTCCAAGGGTCCCAAAAGCGCCTGGGCAGCAGTCTGATCTGCCTCTGTGCGCACATACCACCGCTGCTTCAGCTCCTCGGCAGACACAACGCCCTCCGTCCCTGCGCTCCAGCCGATGGGGCTGGGCGCCTTTTCATGGCGCAGGGCGTCGATGATATCCGCCACCACAGCGCTGGCTGTGGGGAGATCTCCCGCTCCCTTGCCGTAGAACATGACCTCTCCGGTGGCGTTGCCACGGACCACAATAGCGTTGAACACGTCCTCCACACTGGCAATGGGACTATCCTCCCGGACCAGGTGGGGCGCCACATAGGCAACGCGCTGCCCCTGAGGCAGCCGCAGGCACCGGCCCAGCAGCTTCACCCGCCATCCGTTTGCCTCCGCCAGCTTCACATCCACCAGGTCCAGAGCAGAGATTCCCTCTGTAAGGACCTGGGCCGGCAAAATCTGTCTGCCAAAGGCCAGATCCGCCAAAATGCAGATCTTGCGGCAGGTGTCCAGCCCCTCCACATCGGCAGTGGGATCCGCCTCCGCATAGCCCTTTTCCCGGGCCTCCTTCAGCGCTTCGGCAAAGGAGGCACCGCTGCGGTTCATCCGGGTGAGGATATAGTTGGTGGTACCATTGAGGATGCCGTAGACTTCTTCAATCTCATTGGCGGCCATACACTGTACCAGCGGACGAAGGATGGGGATTCCTCCTCCCACACTGGCTTCAAAGAGGTAGCTGACATGATTACGGCGGGCCAGTTCCAGCAGCTCATGGCCTTTTTCCGCCACCAGTTCCTTGTTGGCGGTAACCACGTGCTTGCCGGCCTCAAGGGCCCGCCGGGTATATTCATATGCCGCCTCCATGCCTCCGATGGTCTCCACCACCACCTGGATCTCCGGGTCCTCCTCGATCTGCGAGAAATCATCGGTCATCAGAGAGCGATAGGGATTGTCACGAAAATGCCGTACCAGAATTTTACTCAGCTCCAAGGGTTCTCCCAGCTTGTCGCTGATGGAGGCGCCATTGTGTCTGAGCACCTCGGCCACACCGCCTCCCACTGTGCCGAGGCCCAAAATGGCGATCTTTGCCATCACATCTTCCTCTTTCCTAATGTTTGATCCCGGTATGCCTGCCCCGGACTTGTCCGCAGGCAGGCCGCACCTCTCCAGGGTTAACCCGCCAAAATTTCAAATTTTACCACACCATCCGCAGCGGAAACGCGGGAGATCAGCTCATCCAACATTGATGTCATTTCCGAAGTCTCTGCGGAGATTGTCACCGCCGCACAGCCGTTGGTGGGAATGCTCTGGTTGATGGTCAGTATATTTGCACCGGATGTGGCAAAAATAGACAGCACATTGGAAAGAACACCGGTGGTATCCCGCAGCATGGCATAAAAAGTGATGATATGCCCCGCTTTCATGTCATTGAAGGGCTGCACCGCATCCTTATACTTATAAAATGCACTGCGGCTGATTCCCACCTGACGGGTCGCAGCACCTACGGTGTCCGCCTCCCCCGTCTGCAGCATTCGCTTGGCCTCTGCCACCTTGATGAAAATCTCCGGAAGCGCCTCGGACGCCACCAGATAATACTTGATCTGCATGCTCAATTCGTCCGCCTCCCATGGTCATTTGTCTTTCTTGTTTTTTCATCATAACATAGATTTTTCCATCACGCAACCGTCAACTCATCTAAATTCTTCCCTGACTTAGGGGGAATTTGTACAGTCCTGTGGGGAAAGGAGAGCCATGGATCGAAACAGGCAAATCAACTTTTTACTGCGTCTGGCCGTCACGGCGGCGGGACTGGTGCTGTTCTGGCTGTTTTTTCGCTATGCACTGTTCTGGCTTTTGCCCTTCCTCATCGCCCTTGGACTGTCCGGTCTGATGGAGCCCTGGGTGCTGTGGTGCCGGAAAAAGCTGGGATTTCGCCGCAGCTTTACCTCCGCCCTTCTCACCTTGCTGCTGGCGTCCGCCCTGGTTTTCGGTGTCTTTTGGCTGCTCTCCCGCCTGTTTCAGGAGGCTTACGCCTTGCTGGATCAGCTGCCCACCCTGCTGGGCGGGCTGCCCGGGTTGGTAGACCAAGTCCAGCAAAAGGCCCAGCGCCTCTGTGCCGCCTGTCCCCAAGAACTGCAGCTTTGGGTGGAGCGCCTCAGCGACACTCTAGCCCAACAGGGTGCAGAAGCCGCCGGCGACTTCTCTGCCCGCATGCTGGGAGAGATGACCGCCTTTGCCACCCAGCTCCCCAGCATTGGATTATTTTTAATCACCACTGTCCTGGCTGTCTATTATACTTCCAGCCGCTATCCAGACATCCGCTCCTTTCTGCTGTGTCAGCTGCCCAAACGCCTGCGCCAGCCAGCCCTAGGCATGCGCCGCAACATCAACGGCACCTTGGGTCGGTGGTGCAAGGCCCAGCTGCTTTTGACCCTTCTGACCTTCTCCGAGCTGCTGATCGGCTTTTTCCTACTGGGGACAGACTACGCCCTGCTGCTGGCCTTTCTCATTGCTCTGGTGGATGCGCTGCCCATTCTGGGTGCGGGAACAGCTCTTGTTCCCTGGGCCATTGTCTGTCTGCTGGCGGACGACATTCCCCGAAGCATTGGGCTTCTGGCGCTCTATGCAGTGATTTCCCTGGTGCGCAGTCTGATGGAGCCCAAGCTCATGGCGGATCAAGCGGGGCTGCCGCCGCTTTGTTCCCTATTGGCCATGTATCTGGGATACAGCTCCATGGGACTTTTAGGTATGATCCTCTTCCCCCTTCTTCTGCTTTTGGTCAAACGGCTCCACGACGCGGGATATTTAGTTCTCTGGCGGTCCCCAGAATAAAGCATAGTCAAAAAAGCCGGCGGCCTGTTTGGCCGCCGGCTTTCCTTCTATTGTTTTTCAAAAGGTTTCCGGGATTCAGCGGGTTCATCTGTTGGCGGAAGCAGAGCCTCCGTTCCACAAATCATTTACCCAATCTTCTCCATTTCCACTTCCATTTCCGCCGTCGCCGCTGCCCTCTTCAGTTTCTTCGCCGGTTTCCTCGTCCGGATTCTGTGTTGAGCCGCCGGCGTTGGGATCATTGGGGTCCACAACCACAGGATCCTCCGGCTGCGCTTGGGTGTGGATGGGGCAGCCCACCACACCATTTTCATCCGGCTCCTTGGAGGCTGCCTCCAGCGTTCCCAAAAGATACGGCGTATCCGACACCGCCGCACCGAAGCTGTCCCGGGTGTAGTTCAGCACGGACACTGTCTTCACGCTCTCCTCCGGGCAGAATTCACCGGCCAGGCACTGACCTTCTGTGCAGTACTGTACATCCACATGGACATTACAGGTCTCCGTAGGCTCCGTACCCTTGGCCACCCAGACCGTCTGCAGGCGGCTCTCGCCTCGAACATCGTGGCTGCAGGCATCGCTGGGCAGCAGGCCGCTGTCCTTACACACCGTAACCTGAACCATGCCGTCAGGACGGGAGAATCCAATATCCTCCAGATTAGCATGGATCTTGCTCATGACCTGCCTCCACAAGGCCGCGGAGGGATTGACGCTGGAAACGATGCGCTCGTTGTTGGCATAACCACACCACACCGCTGCCGCATAGTATGGAGTATAGCCCGCGAAATAACGGTCATAGTTCTCACTGGTAGTACCGGTCTTACCTGCGATGCTCATGCCAGAGAACTGTGCCCCCCGGCCGGTACCGCTGGAAACGGCGGTCTGCAGCAGCTTTGTAACCATATAGGCAGTGGTCTCTTTCATGGCGGCGTGGGACTCGGTCTCATTTTCAATGATCACTGTCTCGGTACCGTTGCTGTCCACCTGAGTGACTTTGGTATAGAGCCTGGGCTCGTTGTACACGCCGTTATTGGCAAAGGTGGCAAAGGCTGCCGCCATCTCCTCGGTGGTAACACCGTTGGTCAGGCCGCCCAGGCCCAGAGAGGCAGAGTTCATATCGTTGCGGCTGGAATCATCCTCACTGGACACCAGGGTAGTGATACCCAGATTCTCCGTCAGAAAATCAAAGGACTTCTGCACGCCAAGCATTTCATTGACCCGGACTGCCACTGCGTTAACAGAACCAGACACCGCCGCCGAAAGGGTCATGAGACCGGAATAGACACCATTGTCGTTCCGCGGCCAGGGTTTTCCGTTCAAAAGCCGCACCGGCGCGTTGTCAATGGCCGACGCCGGCGTGATGATTCCCGCATCCAAAGCAGGAGCATAAGTGGCAATGGGCTTGATAGAGGAGCCGCACTGACGCACAGTGGTGGCCCAGTTCAGAACCAGGTCGCCTTCCTTCTCTCCCAGGTCTCCTACCATGGCCACTACATCGCCGGTAGAAGGCTCTACGATGGTGATAGCCGAATGGAGCTTCTGTCCCCGGGCAGAGGTCTTGGCGTTGGATGCGTCCTCATACACTGTCTCAGCGATCTCCTGGATCTCCGGGTCAATGGTGGTGTAGATCCGATAGCCGCCGTAATAAAGGCTGTTCAGCGCAGACTTTTCTGAAATGCCCAGTTCTTCCGCCAAGTCCTCAGACACATCCCGGATCACCTGATCCACAAAGAAGGAGTTGTACTCATCCGCTGTACTGGTGTCATCGGTATCATCCGTAGCGTCCTCCACAAACTGGACCTGCTCCGCCATGGCCTGGTCATACTCCTCTTGGGTGATCTTCTCCAGCTCCAGCATCTTCCCCAGAATCAGCTCCTTGCGGTCCTGATTGTTCTTCAGGCTCTCCTCGTTCCGCAGAGGATCATACTTCCATGGGTTGTTGGTAATACCGATGAGACTGGCACACTCGGCCAGGGTCAGGTCCTTCGTATCCTTGCCGAAGTACCGCTGGGATGCGGTCTGGACACCGACACATCCCCGCCCCAGGGCAATATTATTGAGATACATTTCCATGATCTCGTCCTTGGAATACTCCTTTTCGAACTCCAATGCCCGGACGATCTCAAGGATCTTTCTCTTGATGGTGTTCTCATTGTCTCCGGTCAGGTTTTTGATGAGCTGTTGAGTAATAGTGGAACCACCGATCACGGACCCGCCGGTCAGACGGTTGAGCACGGCCTTTCCCGTGCGCAGCCAGTCTACACCGTGATGGCTCTCAAACCGCTCGTCCTCAATGGCGATGGCAGCATCCTGCAGATACTGCGGCATCTCGCTCAGCGGGATCTCAATACGCTTTTTGCTGCTCTTGAGCATCTGCAGCTCTTCCCATTCTCCAGTGTCATTGTCCTGGTAGTAGAGGATGGAGCTGGACTCCTGACTGAGCTTCTCCGGATCTACCTCCGCCTGGCGAACCAGGGTGGTGTTCACATAGGTGAGAAAAATACCGGTAAAAAACACACCGGTCAGCAGACCCACCAGGCACAATGTGCCGATGACCTTCCGGACCTTGTGTCCACCTCTTTTTTTTCTGGTGCTCTGCCGTGTGCTGTGTTCCCCGCGGGTCCGTTCCGTCCGATTTCTGCGTTCAGATTCCCGCTTTCCGTGTTCCATCACAGGGCACCTCCTTTTTTCAAAAATTCCACACTGGTGCCTGTCCTATTTGAAATTCACAGGCTGCACCAGCTTAACGGTTTCATTATAACACCCTTTGTCAACTTCTAAAAAGACGGTTTTTCCCCGGAAAAAGTTCCTGAATCGTATAATTGCCCTCTGTTTCGCCAAAATAACAAGGAGCAACAAGCCTATTTTTTCTGATTCCGGCTCATCTTGCCGCTTGCTTTTCTTTCCAAAAACCGTTACACTATACTTGACCGCTCCCTGCGGAGCCATTGCATAAGGAGGTACCGACCCATGAGTGAAGCATTTGGCCCCAACTTCATCACCCTCACCGATGAGGATGGAAATGATATTGAGCTGGAGTATGTGGATGCGCTGGAGCACAATGGCCAGACCTATATGGCGTTTTTCCCTGTGGTAGAGGATGAGGATGATCCTCAGGCAGAAGCCGAAGCCGAGGAATATGGCCTGGTGATTCTCAAGTCCATCATGGAAAATGGCGAGGAACTGCTCTCCACTCTGGACAGTGACGAAGAACTTAACGAGATCTACGACCTGTTTATGGAACAGCTCCTGGAGGACGAAGAGGACTCCTAACATTCTTTTTCCGCTTTTTTGAAAAAGGGATTGCAAATTTCCGGAAAAAGTAGTATCTTACAATCACCCTGCGCGGTGCGTGATAGGCCTTTTTTTAACCCACATTTTTGTTATAAGGGATGCCAGATCAGTGTGTGGTTCGCAGGCCTCCCGGCTGCCGTTTGCGGCTGGAAGTTGGGAGCGATGAAGCACGCTGGAGGCGACCCACCTGGCCTTTGAGGTGCAGGTTATAACTGGGTCTACACGGCCAGCGCGGGGTGATACAAGAAAGCAGGAGAGGACAGCGGCGCTGTCCTCTCTTTTTCCAGCCGGGCAGCTGTTGCCGGTTTGGATACAAAGGAGGAAGGATTATGGCAAACATCACACTGGGCTCCACCGGAATTGTCATTGAAAAGAACGGCTTTGGCTGTCTCCCCATTCAGCGCATCAGTCAGGAAGATGCTGTACGGCTGCTGCACCGTGCCTTTGACGGAGGCATGACATTTTTTGATACCGCCCGGGCTTACTCTGACAGCGAGGCGAAGGTGGGCGCCGCTTTCTCTGGCATGCGCAGCCAGGTGGTCATTGCCACCAAGACCGCTGCCTCCAATGCCGGGGAAATGTGGAAGGATCTGGAGACCAGTCTAAACATGCTGGGCACTGATTACATCGATATCTATCAGTTCCATAACCCCGCTTTCTGCCCCAAGCCCGGTGGAGCAGACGGCCTTTATGACGCGGCCATGGAGGCCAAGCGTCAGGGCAAGATCCGCCACATTGGCATCAGCAACCACCGCCTGGCTGTGGCTCATGAGGCCATTGAATCCGGTCTCTATGCCACGCTTCAGTTCCCCTATAGCTATCTGGCAGGACCCCAGGAGCAGGAGCTGGTGGACCTGTGCGCCAAAGCTGGCATGGGCTTCATCGCCATGAAGGGCATGGCTGGCGGATTGATCCGCAGCGGCACCGCCGCAGCGGCTTTCCTGGCTCTGCAGCCTGGTGTTGTCCCCATCTGGGGTGTGCAGCACGACTGGGAGCTGGACGAGTTCCTGGCGTGCATCCGGCAGATCCCTGCGCTGACGGATGAACTCAAGGCTATCATTGAGAAGGACCGCAAGGAGCTCTCCGGCGACTTCTGCCGGGGTTGCGGCTACTGTATGCCCTGTCCCGCAGGAATTGAGATCAACACCTGTGCCCGGATGTCTCTGATGCTCCGTCGGGCCCCCACTCAGGAGTGGCTCACCCCAGCCAATCAGGAGAAAATGGCCAAGATCAAAGACTGCCTCCACTGCGGTCAGTGTGTTTCCAAATGCCCCTATGGTTTGGATACTCCCCGCCTGCTGGAGGACAACTACAAGGATTACCTTACATTTTTGAAATAAGGCTGCGCAGAATTGCCGCAGACCTTTTCATAGTCAAAGAGAGGAGACGGTTTTTCCGTCCCTCTCTTTTTCAGGTTGTTTTCAGGTCTCTGTGATATGGTTTTGTCCAACATCATGCCATTCACCGGAAAAGCTCGAATTTCTGTATTTTTTCCTTGCGTATTGAGAATATATCAAGTATAATGGATAAGTGAATCTCGCGCTTTTTTGCGAAGAGCATTCTTGGATAGATTGAGAGGATTGAACAACAATGAGCGCATCAAGAGAAAAGAAGACCCGTCAGGAGAAGGATCCCAGCATTCTGGACCCCAAGACCGCCCGGGAAGCCGCCGAGCGCAAGAAGCAAAAGCGCAGCGACAGAATGTACGCCGCGATTTTTATTGTTTTTTTGCTGGTGGCTGCCATCGTGGTGACTTGGAATTCAGGCATCCTGCAGAAGCGGGCCACCGCAGTGACCATCAACGGCGAGAAGTACACTGCCGCCGAGGTCAATTATTACTACAGCAGTGTCTATAACCAGTTCCTCAGCAGCTACGGCAGCTATGCCTCCATGTTTGGCTTGGATACCAGCAAGTCCCTGAAGACGCAGGACTGCGCCATGCTGGAGGACGGAGGCACCTGGTTCGACTACTTCCTGCAGCAGGCCGAGGATCAGATGGTCACCGCTACCGCTCTGTATGACGCCGCCCAGGAAGAGGGCTTCACCGTGGACGATCTGGACCAGCAGATCCAGGACAACCTGGACTCCCTGGATGAGTCTGTGGAGAGCCTGAACTCCTCCAACGGCACCAACTATGACCGGGCTGACTACCTCCAGATGATGTACGGCAAGTACATGACCGAGGACATCTACAAGGAGCTGCTGACTCAATCTCTAGTGGCCTCCTACTATGCTCAGGCCTACCAGGACGAGACCGAAGCCTCCTACACCGACCAGCAGATCAGCGATGCCTATGAGGAGGACCCCAACTCCTATGACCTGGTGGACTATGAGCAGATTCTGGTCTCCGGCGTAGCCGAGACCACTACCGATGAGGACGGCAACACCGTGGAGCCCACTGACGAGGAGAACGAGGCTGCCATGGCCGAGTCCAAGACCATCGCCGACGAGCTGTATGCCAAGTATCAGGCCGGCGAAGGTCTGGAAGCTCTGGCAGACACCGAGGATAAGGCTTCCTACTCCGACAATGAGGGCACCACCTACTCCGGTGACGATCTGACCACCTGGCTCTTTGATGAGGCCCGTCAGGACGGGGATTCCACCGTTATCGAGGTGGATGGCACCGGCACCTATATCCTGGTGTTCCACGGCCGCTACCGCAACGATTACGATGTGGCCAATGTTCGCCACATTCTGATCCAGCCTGAAAGCACTGAGTTGTCCGAGGATGATGAGGGCCATGAGGCCGATGTCCAGGCCAAGAAGGACGCTGCCAAGGCTGAGGCCGAGGATATCCTGGCCCAGTGGAAGGCTGGCGCTGCCACTGAGGATTCCTTCATCGAGCTGGTCAAGGAATACTCTCAGGACACCGGCAGTGTGGAAGACGGCGGACTGATCCCTGACATCTCTCAGGACAGCAGTCTGGTGACTGAGTTCAAGGACTGGAGCTTGGATCCCAGCCGCAAAGTGGGCGACACCGGCATTGTGGAGAGCTCCTATGGCTATCACATCATGTATCTCTCCAGCTTTGGCGATCCCTATTGGATGGTTCAGGTGCGCAGCAACCTGTTGACCCAGGCTGTCAACGACTGGCACGCTGAAAAGACAGAAGGCTACGAGGCCACCGAAGGCTTCGGCATCAGATTTGTTGGCTGATGCATAAGCAAAAAAAGGTTGGCTTTGATTTGATCAAAGCCAACCTTTTTTCCTTTTTATTTTTATCAGGAGAGAACAAACCATGAGCGAACAGTTTCTGCGCAGCGAGATGCTCTGGGGGCAGGAAGCCCAGCACTACTTGGAGACCTGTCATGTGGCCGTATTCGGACTGGGTGGTGTGGGCAGCTACGCCGCCGAGGTTTTGATTCGTTCCGGGGTGGGAGAACTGACACTTGTGGACAGCGACACTGTCGCCGTCACCAATCTCAACCGGCAGCTGGAGGCTCTTCACTCTACCCTGGGTCAACCCAAAACTGAAGCGGTATCTGCCCGGGCCCGGGATATCCATCCCCAGATCCGCCTCCACCCAATTCAGGCCCTATATGATGCCGACCACCGGGACCTCTTCTTCCCTGTAGGCTGCAAATACGACTATATTGTGGATGCCATTGATTTGGTGTCCTGCAAGCTGGACCTGATCGAGACCGCTCTCAACCGCGGCATTCCCATTTTCTCCGCTCTGGGTACTGGCAACAAGCTGGACCCCACCCGACTGGAGATCACGGACCTGGCCAAGACCTACGGCTGTCCTTTGGCCCGGGTCATGCGCCGGGAACTGCGCAAGCGAGGCATCGAACATCTGGACGTGGTGTTCAGTCCCGAGGAGCCGGTCTGCGCCGCACAGCTGGAGGCCCCGCCTCCCGGTCGAAGGAGCGTCCCTGCCAGCAGTCCCTGGGTCCCGGCCACCGCCGGTCTTCTTTTGGGCTCACAGGTGGTTCGTAATTTGATTTCCAAAAGAAAAGGAGTGTAACAAGCCTATGCTAGTGGGCACCATCGTCAACACTATTACTGTCATCACCGGCTCCCTTCTGGGAATGCTTTTGGGTGAAAAAGTCCTGCCGGAGCGTCTGCGGGATACCGTTATGAAGGGCTTAGGGCTATGCACTCTATACATTGGTCTGACCGGTCTGAGCGGCAGCTCCAACGCCCTCATCCCTATCATCTCCATGGTAGTGGGCGCTATTCTGGGCGAGCTTTTGGACCTGGATGGGCGCCTCAATCGCTTTGCTCAAAAACTGGAGAACCGATTCCAGAAGGAGGGTGATGGGCGTCCCTCTCTGGCGGAGGGATTTGTCACCTCCTCCCTGGTATTCTGCGTAGGCTCCATGACAGTCATGGGCGCTCTGCAGGATGGTCTCACTGGCAATCACGATTTGCTTTTCACCAAGTCCATTTTGGACCTGGTCTCCTCCACCATCTTTGCATCCTCTCTGGGTATCGGCGTTCTTCTTGCGGCTGTCACCGTATTCATTGTTCAGGGAGGTATCGCCACTGTTGCTCATTTCTTGGCTCCTTTCCTGGTGGATGTCTCTACCAGCGAGCCCAGTGCAGCCCTTACTGAAATGCTGATAGTGGGCTCAATCCTGATTGTAGCTCTAGGCTTAAACTTACTGGGCATTACCAAGCTGAAGGTCATGAACTATGTGCTGGCCCTTTTTGTTCCCATTCTGCTCTGCACCTTTATGTGAATTTCCAGCCCCGCCGAAATTTTTCCGGCGGGGTTTTTTGTCGGATTCAGGATGACAATCCAGGATTGTGTGGTATAATAATAAACAAGTTTTCTTTCTTTTTCTGCCATGGGAATGCGGCTTTTTCCATGAGCCACAAAAGGAGTGATCGGCATGAAGGAAACTCTTCGGGATATCAAGTGGAATTTTGTCCTCAGCGCCCTTTTATATCTTCTCCTTGGCATAGTGCTGGCCATCTGGCCGGACGGCAGCGCCAAAATGCTCTGCTACTGCATCGGCAGCGTGGTAACTATCTACGGTGTGTTCAACATCATCGCCTATTTTACCCGCCGTGGTCTGGAAGGCCTTCATCCAGAGCTGCTGGCAGGTATCGTAGCAGCAGCCTTCGGCGTCTTTACTCTCCTCAAGCCCACTGTAATCGCCAGCATCCTGCCCTTTGTATTGGGACTGATCATTGTGGTGGACGGCGCTGTCAATCTCAAGCGGGCCATGACGCTTCGCTCCCTGGACTTTTCCAAGTGGAGCATCTATTTTCTGCTTTCTTGCCTGACCATCCTTTTGGGCGTAGGTGCGGTCCTCAATCCCTTTGACTCTCTGACACTCTTGCTGCGTCTCATCGGCCTGGTGCTGATCTACGAGGGCATCTCCGACCTGTGGGCCATTTTCCGGATCTCCTCTCTGGCCCGTGCTGTAGAACACGCCGCAGAGGATATTGTCCGTCAGGAAGGAGAGCATGCAGAGCATTTACAGCGGAAAAGCGATGCCGTAGATGTATCTTTCACCGAAGAGTCTGAAGAGAAATAGCTCTTTTTTATGTAAAGCAGCGCTCCGGATCAGATTTGGTCCGGAGCGCTGCTCTCTTTGTTGAGAAGCCTCACCGCAGGGAAAAGACCTCATCTTGGAAACGGATACCTGTCACATGGTCCATATCCACGGGGAGCTGCCAGTAAAAGACACTACCCCACTTTGTATGGGCCTCGTCCAGGAAGCCACTGGTGCCGCTGGTACTGCATACCTCGGTACCGTCCTCCAGCACCAGGGTTGGAAACAGCTCTCTCCACCTCTGGTCCTCCGCGGCACGGACAAACTGAAGTTCTGTGGAACTGACGCACACATCATGGAGCGTCACCATTCCCTGCTCGTCCGTATCCAGATCCACCGCCGGAACGGTCAGTTCCTCCAAGGTCAGGATCATCTGGTCCTCCACCGGCTCCAGATCAAAGGAAATAGCCCAGTTTCCTTTCAAAGCCACCTTGTCGCTGTACATCAGATCGCCCAGCACCAGCGTCATCCGGCCGCCCTCCTGCAGGGAACCCATCCCGGAGTCCACACAGAAGCGGGCCAGCATGGTCAGCGTCCCGTCCTCTGCCAGGCCCTGGTAAGCATAGTCCATGCTCCAGATCCCTGGAGCGCTTACAGCACTCGCCTTTTCTGAATCCAGGTCTATTTCAGAGTCAGCAAAGTGATAGAGCCAGGCCTCTTCTGCCTCATAGGTGCCGCTGACCTTCAACAGCATCCACAGCATATTCTGCCCCACAGTGACAGAATCCAGCGTTACCGTTACGCCGCTGTCGGTGTCGCTGACGCCCACTGACTGGGTCAGTTCCTGGATCAGATCCATCTGCTCTTGGGGCATAGCCTCTCCAGACAGATCTGTCCACTCCCGGGTAAACCACCCCTGAATGCTGCCCGGTACACCGGCGGTCACTGCCGCCACGGTCCCTGCCAGCACCACCAGCAAAATCATGACCGCCACCAGGGCAGTCGGCCTCCGGAACTTCCTTGCATTCCGATCGGTTGCTTTCATATTTCGTACCTCCTCCCGCAGCCGTTCGGAGGCATGGACCTCGTCAAATGTCTTGCGATAGAGTTCTTTCATGGCTCATTCCTCCGTCCAACTTGCCTTCAGCTTCGCCCGGCCTCGAGCCAGGCGTGTCTGCACTGTAGAGACCTTCAGGTGAAGCAGCTTCCCCACTTCCGCCACAGAGTACCCCTCATAGTAATACAGGTACAGCGGCACCCGATAGCGGGCAGGCAGTTCCATCACATCCAAAAAGAGCTGGCGACTCTCCGGAGCGGAAAACACCGGCTCCTGGCAGGATTCCAGGGAAACCGTCCTGCGGTGCCAGGGATTGCTGCGCAGGCGCTTGCACTCGTTGAGGGTCACCCGCACCAGCCAGTAGCGCAGGTGGTCCTCCCCCTCCAGCTTCTCCCGGGACTGGCACAGACGCAGCATGACATTCTGGGCCGCGTCCTCCGCGTCAGCAGGATGGCGCAGGGTATTGAGAGCAAGGCGATAGACCATATCCAGGTATCGCTCCGCCGCCGTATGAAACTCCTTGTCTGTCAGCATAGGCCTTTGGTCTCCTTGAAACATGTTTCATCTGTAATACCCGGCAAGAAGACAAAGCATCCCATTGAGCCAAAAATTTTTCCGCTCTCAACAGAGAAATAGCAAATTGGAACAGGTCAAGTCAATCTTTCCGCAGTTTCAGGTCAGCAAATATACAAGTCCAACGCTTAGAAAAATGATTTCCTAACGCCAGATAACAGCCGGGACAAAAGTAAAAAAGAGCCATCCAAATGGATGGCTCTTTTTTGTAGCGGGATTTCCCTTACTTCGCAGCCTTGGCGGCACGAATGGCCTCGGTCAGCATGGGGGTGACCTTGAACAGGTCGCCGCAGATGCCGTAGTCAGCGATCTCGAAGATGGGGGCGGTGTCGTTCTTGTTCACCGCGATGATGCACTCGGAATCCTGCATGCCGGCCTTGTGCTGGATGGCACCGGAGATGCCCAGAGCAACATAGACCTTGGGATGCACGGTCTTGCCGGTCTGACCAACCTGGTGGTCAGCGCTCAGCCAGCCGGAGTCGATAACGGCACGGGAGCCGCCCACAACGCCGCCCAGTTCGGCAGCCAGTTCCTCTGCCAGCTTGATGCCGCCCTCGACATCCTTGCTGATGCCGCGGCCCACGGACACGATGAAGTCAGCGCCGATCAGGTCAACCAGCTTCTTGGCAGCCTTGACGACCTCGACGACCTCGGTCTCCATGTCAGCCTCGCTCAGAGAGAAGGCAGGCTTGACGATCTCGCAGGCATCAGCCTTGGCCTGATCGAAGGGAGCCTTCTTCATAACGCCGGGACGGACAGTGGCCATAGTGGGACGGAAACGGGGGCAGATGATGGAAGCCATCAGGTGACCGCCGAATGCAGGACGGGTCATCTTCAGGTCACGGGACACATCGTGATCCTGGCCCAGCACCTTGGCAACGCCCATACCCTCGATCTTCTCCTCGGGCAGAGTGGAAGCCTCCCGCAGGAAGTCCTTGTAGATGCCCATGTCCACATCCAGGTGAGTGCAGTCAGCGCACAGACCGGTGTGCAGACGAGCCGCGCAGCGGGGGCCCAGGTCACGGCCGATGTTGGTGGCGCCGATCAGGAAGGCCTCGGGCTTGAGGTCCTCGATCACGTCGCAGATGACCTTGGCATAGGCATCAGTGGTGTAGGTCTTCAGCAGGGGATGGTCGCACACGTACACCTTGTCGGCGCCGTAGCCGCCCAGCTCCTTGGCAATGCCTTCCACGTTGTCGCCCAGCAGCAGGCCGCACAGGTCCACGCCCAGCTCATCCGCCAGACGGCGACCCTCGGAGATCAGCTCAAAATCGGTGGGCATCAGCTTGCCCTCGCGCTGCTCACAGAAGACCCATACATCCTTGAAAGCAGCCAGATCAGTATTATTGAAAGCCATAATTCACTTACTCCTCTCTCAGATGATGTGCTTCTTGGCCAGGATACCAGCCAGCTTCTCGCAGGTTGCCATATCGTTGCCTTCCAGCATCATGCCTGCGCCCTTCTGAGGAGGCGTAAAGGAGGTCAGGATGTTGGTGGGAGAACCCTTCAGGCCGATGGTGGTGGCGTCGATCAGGGGATCGTCCTTCAGAGCCTCATAGTCCAGGGTGGTCAGGGGCTTGCTGTAAGCCTCGAATACGCCGCCCACGCTCATGTAACGGGGCTCGTTGAGTTCCTTGATGCAGGTCAGCAGGCAGGGGGTCTTGACCTTGATGGTCATGTAGCCGTCCTCCAGCATGCGCTTGACGGTAATGGTGTCGCCGTCCTTCTTGATGTCGGCGGCATAAGTAACCTGGGGCAGATGCAGCTTCTCAGCGATCTGGGGACCCACCTGAGCAGTATCGCCATCGATGGCCTGACGGCCGCACAGGATGATGTCATCCTTCTCCACGCCGATCTTGTTCACGGCAGCGGCGACGATCTGAGAGGTGGCATAGGTATCGGAACCGCCGAACTCACGGGCGGACACCAGATACCCCTCGTCAGCGCCCATGGCCATCAGCTCACGCAGCATGCCAGCGGCGGGCGGGGGACCCATGGTGACCACGATGACCTTGCAGCCGGTCTCGTCCTTGATCTTCAGAGCAGCCTCGACGGCGTTCATATCGTCGGGGTTGGTGATGGTCTGCATGGAGGCACGGTTCAGAGTGCCATCCGGGTTCACCGCCACCTTACCGGAGGTATCGGGAACCTGCTTCACACATACGATGATTTTCATTTTTACCTTTACCTCCTGTCTTATTTCACGCCCAGATGGCTGGAAATGACCATACGCTGGACCTCGGAAGTACCCTCGTAGATCTCAGTGATCTTGGCGTCGCGCATCATGCGCTCCACAGGATACTCACGGGTGTAGCCGTAGCCGCCGAACAGCTGAACGGCACGGCGGGTCACATCGCTGGCAGCCTCGGCTGCAAACAGCTTCGCCATAGCAGCATCCATGGAATAATCCTCATGCAGCTGCTTCTTGCAAGCGGCGGAATAGACCAGGAACTGAGCGGCCTGCATCCGGGTGTGCATATCAGCCAGCTGGAACTGGGTATTCTGGAACTGGCTCAGACGCTTACCGAACTGGACACGCTCCTTGGTGTACTTGATAGCCTCGTTGACAGCGCCTTCGCCCAGGCCCAGAGCCTGTGCAGCAATACCGATACGGCCACCGTCCAGGGTCATCATGGCGATCTTGAAGCCCTTGCCTTCCTTGCCCAGCAGGTTCTCCTTGGGCACGATGCAGTCCTCAAAGATCAGGTCGCAGGTAGAACTGCCGCGGATACCCATCTTCTTCTCGTGCTTGCCCTGAGAGAAGCCGGGGAAGTCCTTCTCCACGATGAAAGCGGAGATGCCGTGGTTGCCGGCCTTCTTGTCGGTCATAGCGAAGACCACGAAGGTATCGGCCACGTTGCCGTTGGTGATGAAGCACTTGGAGCCGTTGAGCACATAGTGATCACCCTCCAGAACAGCAGTGGTCTGCTGGCCGGAAGCATCGGTGCCGGCGCCGGGCTCGGTCAGACCGAAGGCACCGATCTTCTTGCCGGAAAGCAGGTCGGGCAGATACTTACGCTTCTGCTCCTCAGTACCGTGCTCAAAGATGGGAGCGCAGCACAGGGAGGTGTGAGCGGAAACGATAACAGCAGTGGTGCCGCAGACCTTGGCCAGCTCTTCCACGCACATGGCATAGGACAGCACGTCGCCGCCTGCACCGCCGTACTCCTTGGGGAAGTAGATGCCCATCATGCCCAGCTTGGCCATCTTCTCGACGGTCTCCATGGGGAAGCGCTCTTCCTCATCGATTTCCTCGGCCAACGGCTTTACTTCGTTCTCGGCAAAGTCGCGGTACATCTTACGGAGCATCAGCTGCTCGTTTGTCAGATGAAAATCCATACCTTATACTCCTTCACTAAAAAATCTTACTTGCTGTAATCGTAGAAGCCCTTGCCGGTCTTCTTGCCCAGCAGGCCGCCGCGGACCATCTTGCGCAGCAGCAGAGCGGGACGATACTTGGAGTCGCCGGTCTCGTTGTACAGGGTCTCCATGATGGCCAGGCACACATCCAGACCGATGAAATCGCCCAGAGCCAGGGGGCCCATGGGATGGTTGGCGCCCAGCTGCATGGCCTTATCGATGTCAGCCACGGAAGCAACGCCGGTCTCCACCAGGCCGATAGCCTCGTTGATCATGGGGATCAGGATCTTGTTGACCACAAAGCCGGGAGCCTCAGCCACCTCAACGGGATCCTTGCCGATCTCCTGGGACAGCTTGTAAACGAAATCAAAGGTCTCCTGGGTGGTGTTGGCACCGCGGATGATCTCCACCAGCTTCATGCTGGGAACGGGATTGAAGAAGTGCATACCGATGACGGGGTGCTTGAGGCCATTGCCCATCTCGGTGATGGACAGAGAGGAGGTGTTGGAAGCGAAAATGGTCTCGGGCTTGCACATAGCATCCAGCTCAGCAAGCAGCTCCTTCTTGGTGGCCATGTCCTCCTTGACGCACTCGATGACCAGATCGGCATCGGCGGCGGCGGACTTCTCCTCCACCAGGACGTTGGCCAACAGAGCGTCCACGGCCTCCTGGGTCATCTTGCCCTTGGCCACGCGCTTGGCCAGGGAGGCGGCCAGCTTATCCTTGTGCTTCTGAGCGGAGGCAACGGAGCTGGCATACATCAGAGCGGTGTGGCCCTTCGCAGCAAAAACCTGGGCAATGCCGCTGCCCATCGTACCTGCACCAAAAATTGCAACCTTCATTACTTTTCCTCCTGTTATACATAATTTGTGGTTGGCTTTCTTTTTTATAAAATGCTGATCTCAGCAATTTACAAACGGGTCATGCTTCCGCTTTTCCACAAAAGCGGTCATGGCGTTGGTCTGGTCCTTGGTCTCAAAGCAGGAGCCAAACAGCTTCTCCTCCACCACCAGGGCCGCGTCCATATCCACCTGCAGTCCGTCGTTGATGGCCTTCTTGCAGGCCCGGACAGCGATGGGGGCGTTGCCGGCGATGCGGTTTGCCATTTTCTCTGCCTCGGCCATCAGCTCCTCGGCGGGATAAACCGCCTGGACCAAACCGATGCTCAGGGCCTCAGGGGCCTTGATGTTGCGCGCGGTATAGATCAGTTCCTTTGCCTTGCCCATACCGATCAGACGAGCCATACGCTGGGTCCCGCCAAAGCCGGGAGTGATACCCAAGCCAACCTCAGGCTGGCCGAAGACGGCCGCGTCGGAGGCCAGGCGAATGTCACAGGCCATCGACAGCTCACAGCCGCCGCCCAGCGCAAAGCCATTCACCGCGGCAATGGTGGGGATAGGCAGCGTTTCCAGCTTGCGGAAAACGTCGTTGCCCAGTTTTCCAAAGGCCTCGCCTTCCGCCTTGGTCAGTCCGCTCATCTGGGCGATGTCGGCACCGGCCACAAAGGCCTTCTGTCCTGCGCCAGTGACGATCAGGCAGCGCAGCACGCTCAGGTCCAGAGAATCCAGAACCTGATCCAGCTGGCGGATGACCTCGTCATTGAGCGCATTGAGGGCCTCTGGACGGTTGATTGTCAGGACACCAATGTGTTCCTTGACTTCCAGTTCCACGAATGCCATGTACCTTTTCCTCCTCAAATCCGCTTTTTGATACGATCCAAAATGTATCGATTTCACTCCACATACCATTTGTTATTATAGTGGCAATCTTCGAAGATATCAAGTCCAATTGCCCGAGAAAAGCATTCCTTTTGGTGAATTTTACAGTTCGTACAAAATTTCGTTAAAATTTTGATATATATGTTAATTTTCTAACATAGATCCTGTTTTGTAACATTTTCCACAATTTTCGCCCCCTCTCCTTTTTTCATTTACATAGAAGGCCGTCTGTGCTAAAATAGCCTTGTTTTTGTAAGAAAATCAGATAGTTAGGAGTGTTTTTCTCCATGCGAATGCGCAAGAAAAAGAACCTGATCCCCCGGATGGAGCGCTGCGAGGCCTGTCTGGTCCGGGACCCTCTGTCCATGCGGGGCCACTGGCGGGATCTCAAGCCGGAGGCACGGGAGCTGCGCCTGGAGCTGGGCTGCGGCAAGGGCCGCTTCACCGCTGAGACTGCTCAGAGCGAGCCGGACGTGCTGTTCCTGGCCGTGGAGCGGGTGCCTGACGCCATGGTGGTGGCCATGGAGCGGTGCACAGCTCTGGGACTGAAGAACGTGTTCTTTCTGGACGCCGACGCCGTCCGCCTGCCGGAGTTCTTCGCCCCTAGCGAGGTGGACCGGATCTATATCAACTTCTGCGACCCCTGGCCCGGCAAGCGCCACGCCAAGCGCCGCCTGACCCACGGCAACTTTCTCAAACTCTACCGCCAGGTGCTCAAGGAGGGCGGTCAGATCCACTTCAAGACCGACAACGCCCCCCTGTTCGCCTTCTCCGTGGAGGAGTTTCCCCAGTTTGGCTTTGCCCTCTCGGAGGTCACGGACGACCTACACGCCCAGGGTCCCCAGGGCGTGATGACCGACTATGAGGCCAAGTTCTACGAGCTGGGTACCCCCATCCATCGCTGCGTGGGCACCATGGTGCCCTGGACCGAGCCGGAGCCGGCGGAGGAGCCGACCGAGGCCGCCCAAGCACCGGAAGAAAAGGCTTGATCCCTCCGATATATAGATAAAAGGAAACGCGCGGACCGCTTGTGCGGTCCGCGCGTTTTTCAGCATAGCTGTCAGGAAAACGACACCCGTGGTCTCTCTGTCAGATCACAGCCGCTGGAACCCAGGGTGTTCCCCAGGTCCTGGTTGTGGAGGAGGGTGGCAAGATAGGCAAGGCCTTCCCTGTCATACACCGCCAGGTCGAAGCTGCATAGGATCACGCTGCTGCTCAGCATCCCCGTGGAGAAATACTCGTCCATATCCACCGTATCCACAGAAAAGCCGGACTTTCCCGCCAAAGCCAGCCGCTGCCCGTCAAAGGCGAAGGACACCGTATCCCACCGGCTTACCTTCTCCCACACCGGGGCCAGGGTGTCGGAAAAGGCCGCTTGGGCCTGTCCGTCCTCCCCCACCGACACCAAGGCAAAGCTGCCGTCGGAGAGGGCGCAGAGCAGGTATCCCTCCTCTGCCCAGAGGGCTTCCAGCTCCTGCTGCGCCGCCTCGCCGGAGAACAGGGTACACTGGGAAACCATGTCCCGGTTGTCGGCGGAGAGCACCGTCAAGGTCCACGCCTTCCCCTCCCGGACCACCAGGTAGAGCCACTGTCCGTCGGGGCTGGCCCACAGCCGGGCCTGTTCGGCCTCCTGGGCAATGGGGGCCACCAGGGTGAAGTTCTCCGTGTGGAGCACCGGTGTGACCTCCTCCACCTCGTCGGAGAACTTTTGATCCTCCGGAATGGGGATCCGCTCCACCGGCAGGAAGTAAACGCCCCGGCCCATCTCAGAGCGGCTGAAGTCCAGAGGCTCCTCCCCATAGGCGGCGGAGAAGGTGAAAAAGACTCCCTCCTCCGTGGTCACCGAGGAGACCTCCGGGGTCAGGGCATTCCCCACCGGGACTCCCTCCCAGTCGGTAATGGCGCCGTCCTCGCTCTTGCTGACGGTGACCTCCAGAGCCGCATCCTCCGGTACCGGCAGGTGGAAGGTCTCCTGCAGCAGCTCCTGAAGCGCGGTCGCGGTATCCAGAATTCCCTTTCCATCCGGATCAAAGTAGCTCTCGCTGAATCCCGCAGGCAAAGCGCCGGAACGGGAGACATAGAAGCGCAGCTCCTCATAGTAGTCCTTCAGATATACCGTCTCCCGGTAGTCCTGGGCTCCGGCGGGGCAGCGGGAGGCCACGTCCTCCAGGGGCTGCCGCAGGCCTCCCTCCTCCTGGGGGTCCTGATTGCGGAAATTCTGAAACCCCAGAAAATCCATCCACATCCTGCCGATATAATCGTCCGTACTGATATCATTTTTGACGAATATCGTTTCGAGCGTGCTCTTACCCTTCCAGATATAGGTGAAGTCCGTATGGGCCGTGGGCGCAGGGCCGGTGGTATAGCGGGTCTGCCACCGGAGCTGCCCGTCCATCATGGTGGTCAGATCCACCGTGACCCCCTGGGCGGCGGTACTGTCCCCCGCCAGGAGGGTCTCCATCAGCACCACATCATCCGACCGGCCGCCCACCGACCCGGAGGCCCACACCAGTCCGGCGCAGGAGAGCACCAGAGCCGCCGCCAGGAGCAGAGCCGACAAACGAAACCGCATCACGCTTCCCCCTTTCTCAGGAATCTGTCAGGTCGGAAAGGGCCTTGCTGACCCGGTCCGGCCGATAGTGGTAGGTCTCCTTCACATAGGTCATCAGATCTTTTCCACTTTCCTCCAGGTCGCTCATGGAGGCGTCCCCCACGATCTTCCCCTGGCGCAGGAGCACCGCCCGGCCGATGAAGCGCTCCACCTCCTCCAGCAGGTGGGTGGACAGCAGCACCGTCTCCGTGGGCTCCAGGATGCCCAGCAGCACCTTGTAAAAGTCCTCCCGGTTGAACACGTCGTTGCCGGCAAAGGGCTCATCCATCAGGATATAGTCCGCCCCCTGGCACAAAGCCAGGATCACCTCGAACTGGTTTTGCTGCCCGGTGGAGAAATGGCGCAGGGCCTTGCCCATGGGCAGCTCGAAAAACTCCATCAAAGCCCGGAAGCGCTTGTCCCGGAAGGCGGGAAAGTGCATCTGATAAAAGACCCGGTGGTCCTCCGCCGTCAGCCGGGGGAAGAAGGAGTGCTCGCAGGTGGCAAAGGACAGGCGGTGGAGATTCTTCCGGCTCACGGCCTCCCCGTCCAGCGTCACGGTGCCGCTGCAGTGCAGCAGGCACAGGATGCACTTGATGAGGGTGGTCTTGCCGGCGCCGTTCTCCCCGAAGAGGCCCACCAGCTCCCCCGGTCCCAGGGTCAGGGACACCTGGTCCAGGGCCAGCTTGGTCCCGTAGCGTTTGGTCACATCATGCAGTTCGATCATGGCACAACCCTCCAAATCTTTGTCCACTGATCCGGCGTCAGGCACTCCGGCGGTGTGCAGAGAAGATACACGGCAAAGTAGATGCCAAACAGGACACACATCAGACACACTGCTGCCAGCAGGCCCAGCAGCGGCAGCGTCAGGCACCGCCGCCAGTACTCCCACCGGTTCGGCAGGCGACGCATCAGATAGATGGGCCGGCTGCCGCCCTGGCGGTGATAGTGGAAATGGCTGATGGTCAGGACCACCATCCCCAGAAAAAAGAGGGGAAAGACCCCGAATATCCCGGGAGTCAGCGTAACGAAGTCCGGCATCACCGCACCTGGCTTCATGGACTTGATCCCGTTCACCGTGACATAGAGCATATTTCTGCAGCTCATATACGGGATGAAAAACTGCAGGCTAAAAAGCCACAGCACCACCAGCCCGCCGCCGATCCCGCTCAGCTCCCGCCGGGCATTCATCCCCGGCGGGACCCAGCGCTCAAAGCCGCGCTTCATGGTTCTTCACCTCTCTTCTCACGCCCAGCACCGACAAAAGGGTCAGGAGCAGCAGTCCAAAGGTCACCAGAATATCCGCCACTGAGCTCTCGGAGAGCGGCCCCCACTTCTGGTTGAATGTGGCAAGGGAAAAACCGGCCAGGCTCTTGTAGTCCAGCAGCACCAGCGTCAGGCCCAGATTCAGCCAGCCCACGCCGTCGATCCGGAGCTTCCGCCACCAAAGGGCCAGATCTATGGCCCTTTGCTCACCGCTCTGGTCCCGCCTCTGCCAGAAGGCCCAGGAGGCGCAGCTCATCCCGGCGCTCAGGCACACGG
This sequence comes from uncultured Oscillospiraceae bacterium, assembly GCA_944387205.1. Classification (GTDB taxonomy): domain Bacteria; phylum Bacillota; class Clostridia; order Oscillospirales; family Oscillospiraceae; genus Oscillibacter. The sequence continues at coordinate 1,335 of CALXDZ010000088.1, read as the reverse complement.
CGATCTGCCGCAGGTAACCCGTCCACTGGTCCAGAGGCAGCAGGGCGTGGAAAAATCCGTACCGCCAGGAGGCCAAAAATACCGCCTGTGGACTGGCGGCCAGCTCCGGCGTCTGGCTCAGGACATAGGCACTGCCTCCCAGCAACAGACCCACCTGCACCGCCCACAGGATCACATAGGCAGCGGTGAAGCAGAGGCCCCACCACAGTGTGGCGGTCCACTCCGAGATCCGCAGATGGTCTATCGTGTTCTCCAGCCCCTGGTTCCGGAACCGCAGCAGCAGGGCCAGGACCAGGAGTGCCGCCCGATACCAAAAGGCAGCGCCGGCTGCGCCCAAGACCAGCTCCAGCCGCTGTCCTCCAAAAATCCGGAGGGAGAGCAGCAGCATGGCTCCCTCCGCCGCCGCCAGAGCCAGCAGCACGCCCACCAGGGGAGCCAGAATGCTCCGAACTGCCACCATGGCCACCGAAAGATGCTTCTTCATTCCCGTTCCTCCTCTCCGCTCTCCGGCCGATCCCACAGCCGGTCCACCACTTCCAGCGCCTGCTGCCGGGTAATGCCCATCTGCTTCAAGCCCCGCACCAGCTGCCCCGCATCATATTCCAGCAGCTCCTCCCGGATCCGCTGCCGCACCGCCTCATCGGCGGTCACCAGGCTCTTGGCTCCGGTGTGGGAGGTGAGGATGCCCTCCTCCTCCAAAATGCGGCAGGCTTTTTGGACCGTATTGGGGTTCACCCCCAGCAGGGCTGACAAGGTCCGGCGGGAAGGCATTTCGTCTCCGCTTTGAATGGTGCCCGCTACCACGCCCCGCTGAACATAGCGGACGATCTGCCAGTAGATGGGGCTCCCCTCCCGGGGGACAAATTCCGCGAAGGAGATCAAAGGCCTCCCCCCCTTTCGCAAACCGTATCAGTCGAATAATACACTTTCTAACTGTATTATACAAGTAACACGGTTTACTGTCAATCCCCTTTGGGTAAAGGACACAAAAAACACCGCCCGCTTCCACAGGAAACGGGCGGTGTTTTTGTCAGGATGGTTTGCCTCTGAGGGATCAGGCCTTCTTGGCGACCTCAGTCAGCTGGGTAAAGGCAACGGGATCGCAGATGGCCATCTCGGAGAGCATCTTGCGGTTGATCTCGATGCCGGCCTTCTTCAGGCCGTGCATGAAGGTGGAATAGTTCATGCCGTTGAGCTTGCAGGCGGCGGAGATGCGGGTGATCCACAGGGAGCGGAAATCACGCTTCTTCAGCCGGCGGCCCACATAGGCGTAGGTCAGGGACTTCATAACGGCCTGGTTGGCCATCTTGAAGTGCTTGGACTTGGCGCCCCAGT
>CALXDZ010000087.1 GCA_944387205.1 uncultured Oscillospiraceae bacterium | reverse complement strand
AGCGGGAACATGTGCAGGGCAATGGCCTCCCGCTGTCTTTGGTCCAGGTCGAACCAGAAGGCCGCACGCTGGGCGGCGATGGGCCCGTGGATGAAGGCGTGCATCCGGCTGATGCGCTGCAGCCCATGGAAACCGCGGACATACCGCCGATAGGCCCGTCCATGCCAGTTATAACCGAAAAAGTCGTGGAGCAGTGCCGACCGGGTCACCCGGCGCACATCCTCCCCGGAAAATCCCAGCCCCCGGGCCATGCGAAAGGCCAGCTCCGCTGTGGCCACTGAGTGGTCATACACCGAGTTGTCCGCTCCATGGTGGGGCAGGGTCCGCAGCGCCCGAAACTTGGGGTGCTCCAGAATGTCCCAGGTGTAGGCATAAAAAATGGGTTCCAAATAAACAGCTCCCTTTCTGCTCTCACAACTGCCGCAGGCTTTACTTTACCTGCAGCGTATACTCCTCCATCCCCGGCAGCAGCTCCAAGAGCTGTTCCACCGCGTCACCGGCCTTTTCCCTGGCCTCCTGCAAAAGCCCCTTGTCCAGTGCCCTTTGCTCCACCTCTTTCTTCTGGTCGGCGGTAAAGCCGGTATAGTCACTGATCTGCAGGGGATTGAAAACATTTTGGGTCTCGTCGAAGACCTGGATGCTGTCCTCGTCCATCTCGTGGGACAGCACCTGCGCCTCCGGCAGCGTCACGGTGATGGTTTTGCCGGACACTTCCACCTGCACCTCTCCCAGGTCCACGCCGGCCTTGATGGTGCCGTCATAGGAGATGATGAAGCTCTTCTTGGTCAAGGGCACCTTCCAGCCGTAAAAATCCACCTGGTTTTCAAACTTCCCCATATTGGTGTAGTGATACTCCACCGTGGCCAGTTCCGACACGGCCTCCAGCTGCTGTCCGATCAGATCAGAGGTGATGACCGGCTCTGCGCTGCGGCGGCTGAGCACCGCTCCGGCGCCGAAGGCCACCGCCAGCAGCACCACTAGGGCCAGCACTCCCATCAGCTTCCGCTTCAGGCGGAAGGGCTTCTTTCTCTCTTTCTTTTCTGTCTCTTCCATATTGGCTCACTTTCCACTGTTTCTACGGACCGCGGCCAGTAAGGCCGCCCGGTCGTTGTCCAATTCACCGTCCACCACCTGCTCCAGCAGCCGCCGCAGCATCCATCCCACCTCTGCGCCCTGGTAGCCCAGAGCCAGCAGATCTCGGCCATTCACCGCCAGCTGCCTGAGGGAAAAGCAGGTGTCCTCCGCCAGCAGCTGCTCCAGTATTTTCTCCAGCTCCGTCAGCTCTGCTTGGCGGCGGGGCTGGTAAACCGGCGCCTGGCCCAGATTGTCCGCCCGCTGCAGCACCAGCAGCAACCGCAGATTTTCCGCTCCTAGCCGGCTCAGGGCCCGGCGCAATCCCCGCTGGGTCTGGATGCGGTGGTCATGCCACTCCACCAGCAGTGCGATCTGGTCCCGGGTGGCGTTGTCAAAGCGCAGCCGGGTCATAATATTCTCGGCAATGCGGCGGGACACCACCGGGTGCCCCATAAAGTGGCCGCCTCCTGCCTCATCCAGAGCAAAGCACTCCGGCTTTCCCATGTCGTGGAACAGCGCCGCGCACCGCAGCACCGGCACTGGCTCCACTGCGTCCAGCACGTGGAGGGTGTGCTCCCACGCGTCGTAGCAGTGGTGGCGGTTGTGCTGGTCAAAGCCCACCAATGGCCCGATCTCCGGCAGGATCACCTCCACCACCTGGGGCCACCGGCGCAGCACTTGGGCCGCCTGAGGCCCGCACAGCAGCTTCACCAGCTCCTCCCGCAGCCGCTCCGCCGCGATGTGCCGAAGCAGTTCCCGGCAGCGCACCAGAGCCGCCGCCGTCTCCTCCTCCAGCTCAAAGCCCAGCACGGCGGAAAACCGCATCCCCCGCATCACCCGCAGGGCATCCTCCCGGAACCGCCGCTCCGGCTCCCCCACGCACCGCAGGCACCTGTGCTCCAGGTCCGCCCGGCCGCCCCACGGATCCTGGATGCGGCCCCGCAGGTCCATGGCCATGGCGTTGACGGTGAAATCCCGCCGGGCCAGATCCTCAGTCAAAGAGGGGGTGAAGGTGACGGAGTCGGGATGGCGGTTGTCCCTATAGGTGCCATCCACCCGGAAGGTGGTGACCTCCACGCCCTTGCCGCCGGATACCACAGTGACGGTGCCGTGGCGCAGCCCCGTAGGAACCGCCTGACCGCCAAATAGCGCCATGGTCTGCTCCGGCAGAGCGGAGGTGGTCACGTCCCAGTCCTCCGGCACTCTGCCCAGCAGGCAGTCCCGGACGCAGCCTCCCACGCAGAAGGCCTGAAAGCCCCTGGCTTCCAGCTCCGTCAACACACGGGCCACATAAGAGGGGATGGGCACCAATCTTTTCACCTGCCTTGGTTGTTTTTTGTGTCATATGGATAGAATTAGGTAGTTGCACTCGGCCCGGCGGCGTATTATAATGTTTTGAAGCCATTTACGAATCGATATTCACCCGCAGCCCCTAGCGCTTTGCGGGGTCATTATACTATGAAACCGGCAAATTTGCAATCACCGGCGCCCTGCGCCGCTGAGGAAGGAACTTGACCTATGTTCAATCACTCTGACAATATTCGTCCCTATCTGGTCCCTGGAAAACGCGCCCATCTGGTGGGGATCGGCGGCGTCTCCATGTGTCCCCTGGCGGAGGTGCTCAAGGGCATGGGCCTGCAGGTCCAGGGCTCGGACATGAAGGAAAGTGAAACGGTTGCTCACCTGCGCTCCCTGGGCATCCATGTCGCCATCGGGCACAGCGCGGACAATCTGGGGGACTGCGACCTGGTGATCCGCACCGCTGCCGTCCACGACGAAAACCAGGAGATCGCCGGAGCCATTGCCCGGGGCATCCCGGTCTATGAGCGGGCCCAGGCCTGGGGCGCCATCATGCAGGGCTACCGCAATGCCCTTTGCATTGCCGGCACCCACGGAAAGACCACCACCACCTCCATGTGCACCCACATCTTCCTGGCTGCCCAGGAGGACCCCACGGTGATGATCGGCGGCACGCTGCCTCTGCTCCACTCCGGCTACCGGGTGGGCAGCGGCGATACCATCATCATGGAGTCCTGCGAGTACTGCAACTCCTTCCTCAGCTTCTTCCCCACTGTGGCCGTCA
>CALXDZ010000086.1 GCA_944387205.1 uncultured Oscillospiraceae bacterium | reverse complement strand
CCTCGTCATAGTTGACGCGGTAGTTGGCCCGGCCGAAGATATAGGTGCTGCCGATATCCGTGCCAATAACAATCAGCTTCACCCGGTCGGCCCAGTCGGTAGCCGCATAAATGATCTTGGAGGAGGGGATCTCCGTCTCACTGACCTGGGAGAGGCTGATGGCGGTGAGACCGTCCCCGTTGTTCTGGAAGATCATCACATTGTCCGCCAGCTTCCGGCTCCCCAGCTTTTTCTCCACCACATTCAGGCTGCCGGAGACGCCGCCTGTGAGACGGGTGAGGGACAGTCCATCCTTTTTGCTGGAGGAAACCCGGACCAGCTGGCCGTTCAGCCGCTCTACGTCACTGGCCGAGAGATTGACATTCCCCTTTACCTGGATGCCGCACAGCAGATCCACAGTGGCACTGCCGCTGGTGACCTTGGCAATGCCGATGGCGTTTCCTGTAGCAGTGGTTCCGGTTGCCTGGACCGCACCTGCCACCTGGTTGTCCTCAGTCAGCAGCAGGGTCATCTGATCCCCCGGCTTGAACTGCGAGACCGTCTGCATGGCCGTGGGGAGTACAGTGAACTCGTACCCCAGCACCGTAATGCGCATGGGCTCCTGCGGATTGGGATAGCAGTCCTCATAGTACCCGGTGATCCGGGTGTCGCACACACGGATGGAGTTGGTAACACTGGAGTAGATCGCCACGTCATATTTGCGCATATCCCTGCCTGTGGCCGGCACTCCGTTCTTGTAGATGCTGTAGCCCGAGGCACCGCCGGTCAGGGCCGCAAAGCCCGCGGTGGAGCCATTCTCATAGACGATGACCGCCTCATTGGAGGTGGTGCCGCCGCCCACAAAGACATAGTCCACATCCCCCGCCTCGTTCATATACAGGGTAATGGAGGTGCCCGCGTTCAGCCAGGAGTAGACCGCGCTCCAGGGCTGCTGCTTGCCCTGGTAATAGGTATTCACGTCGTTGCCCACCGCGTACTTGGCTCCGGTGGTGTCGGTGATCTCAATCGCCTTGGCGGACGCCAGGGTGACCGTCTTGCTGGTGCCGATGGAATCCGGGACAAAGGTCAGTGCCCGGGTGCCGCTCTCGTTGAGGAGGAGTGTGCCCCTGGTGCCGTTCAGAACCCCGCTGGAGGCCTTGCCGTCCGCAAGGGAATACACCCCGCCGGATGCCAGTTGCAGTGCAGTGCCAGTGCCATCCGGGCCATCCGCCGTGGACGATACCAGCATCTCCCCGGTCTTCGTCTGGCCAAGGGCGGATAGGTAAGAGCTCCCCTCCTTGGTATTCGCCCGGAGCAGATTCAAAAACAGCTGCGCCGCCTGGCCCCGGGTCAGTCCGGCATTCCCGTCGCTGGACACCCCGTCGGTGAGGCCGATGATCGCCGCCTCCGCCATATAGCTGTCCGGCCAGATGCCGCCGATGTCAGTGTCCTTATATCCCAGCATCCGCAGCAGGATCGTCACCGCCTGGCCCACCGTCACCGTGCGATCCGGGTGGAAGCGGCCGTCAGCATAGCCGGCGATGATCTGCTTGCCCTTGGCCGCCATGTTGATATAGGCCGCCGCCCAGTGGGAGGGCTTCACGTCCGGGAAGATTGTGACCGTGCGGTAGCGTCCCAGCTCAGCTTCCCCATTCATGGCATAGACTGCCATTTTGCAGAATTGGGCCCGGTTCAGTATGGTACCCGGGCGGAAGGTTCCGTCACTGTAGCCGTCCAGCACCCCCAGAAGGCGCAGGGACTCCACCGCTACCGTCGTAGATCGGTCTCCGATGTCGGAAAAGGTGACTGCAGCCGTATTGGCGGCCCCGGCCGGCACAGCCAGCAAGGACACCGTCATACAGGCAGCCAGAAACAGGGTGATAATTCGTTTTTTCATCTGACTCTCCCTCTCATTCCGCCCGCAGCGCTTCCACGGGCTGGAGCTTTGCGGCCTTTGCCGCCGGATAGATGCCAAACAGGATTCCAAGTGCCACAGACAGCGTGAAGGCGCACAGGGTGATCCACGCCGCCGGGTAGATGGTCATCTGGAACATCAGCCGTCCCACCAGCAGGCTGCCGCCGGTGCCGATGAGGATGCCGATGATGCCGCCGATGCCGCAGAGCATGGCGGCCTCGATGAGGAACTGGACGACGATGCTGCTCCGCTCGGCGCCGATGGCCCGGCGGATGCCGATCTCCCGGGTCCGCTCGGTGACGGTCACCAGCATGATGTTCATGATGCCGATGCCGCCCACCAACAGGCTGATGGCGGCGATGCCGCCCAGGATCAGGGAGATCATATTCATCTGCTTGTTCTGCTCCTGCTGCCAGGAGTTCTCCGGGTCCACGCTATAACCGGCCGAATTGGGATTGATCAGCCCCTTCAAAAAGCCGCCGATGCGGGAGCTGGCCTCCACCATGTCCTCGCTGCTGCGGGTCTTCACGATGAACTGCTCCGGGGCGGTGCCGCCCAGCGCCCGCCGGGCGGTGTAGGGCAGGATGATGACATTGTCGATCTGGCTGGCAGATGCGCTCTCACCGGTGAGGCGGGGGGCATAGACACCCACCACCTCAAAGCTCTGCCCGTTGAGCTGGAGCACCTTGCCCACAGGGTCCGCGGCGTCGAAGAAGATCCTCGCCGCCCGGTCCCCCAGCACGCACACCTGCTTGTAACCCCGTAGGTCCAGCACGGACAGGTCCCGGCCGGAGGCCAGCGTCAGGTTGTTGCAGACGCTGTACTGATCACTGCCGTAGTAGATGCTGGGCGGTGCGTCGCCGGTCAGATTGCCCTTGTCGTCATAGTTCCAGGTCATATTGGCGCTGCTCTTGGTGCCGTAGACCACCGTAGCATTGCAGTTGGCCTGGGGCGTCACGCCCAGCACATATTCACTGATGCTGTTGCAGTAGTCGTACAGTGCCGGAAAGTAGTCCTTTCCCACGCTGTTGCCCTCCTCGTCATACATGTAGTTCCAGATGTT
>CALXDZ010000085.1 GCA_944387205.1 uncultured Oscillospiraceae bacterium | reverse complement strand
ATTATATCCTTATAAACTATGCGCTCTCCAACATGGCAATGTTACTTAAAAGCAATCCTCTTTTCATCTTGTTTTTTGCCTCTGAAGTCTGGGTTATGGGAAATTATTGGAGAAAGATGCATGACTTAACCGGAAGTAAGATTCTTTCAGTGATCCTGCTCTTTGGGTGTTTTGCAATCCATATTGGCATTGCTTATTTTTTTGGGCGTGTTGTAGGGAACATTGTTCCTTTTCGACAAGGGTAAATAAAGGATCTGTTTCGTTATCACATTTTGAGAAAGGTATTTTAAAGAAAAAGAGCTTGGTATATTCCACACTTTTGGAAAGCAGCTGCAACACCCATACCGCGGATAAAAATAGCGCCAGTGTTGATGCGTGCTTTTCTCCTTTCAAAACTCTGCGGCCATCTGGTGTAACGTCGTTTTACAGCTCTCGAACCTTGTATGCAGTCTAGCAGTTTTACACCAATCACAAAAAGGCAAAAGCAGAAAACGGATGCATTAGATTTCAATGTATCCGTTTTCTGCTTTTCCTATGTTACAGAAAGTGCTCTGTTATGAGGACAATTAGACGATCGTAAATGTCGTCTTCGGATTATTGATAAAGCCCAGCGTCAAGGCAGCAAACAGAACCGGTTTTTCATACATGGATGCATGCCCACAGCCAGGGATCACCACGTATTCGCAATTGGGTATCCGCTCCACAATACGCCGCTGCTCTTCCATAGGCGTCAGGTAATCCTCCATGCAGGAAACTACCAGCGTGGGGGTCTGAATCTGATCCAGCTGATCGGTCACATCAAAATCAGACGAGCTGTTGGTCAGGCGCACCATAGCCTGCATAAATTCCTGATTGGAGAACACAGTCTGGAGCACCTTGTGCCGCTGTTCCATCCAAGTATAGTGTTCCCGATAGAATCCAGGAGAATAGATCACAGGGATTGTGGTCATATAATAGGCCTCCGCATTATCGGCGGCCAGATTCCACGCCTCACCGATGTCACCCAGCCAGGGACCTGTGCGCGACGTGGTATTGAACAGCACCAGCCGGTTGAGCCTGTGGCCATATTTGATGGCAAACCGCTGCGCCACCTCGCCGCCGTATGAAATCCCCAGCATGCTGACCTTCTCAATTCCAAGCTCATCCAACAGTGCCAGAACCACCTCTGCCTGAATCGCCTGAGAGAAGGGGCCGTCCATTTTGCTGCTCTTTCCCTGATCCAGCATATCCAGCAGAATCAGTCGGTTATTGGCGGAAAAAGGCTCCACAAACTCCGCCCAGCTGCCGCAGGACATCATAATGCCATTGAGCACTACGATGGGTTCCCCGGCGCCGTATTCCTCGTAGTGGATAGATTTATCCTGAAAAACAAATCGCGCCATGTTTACCTCCGTCCAAGAATGCCGACTTCCACTGCCTGATCCCACAGCTGCTCACGGAATTTGGGATGCGCAATCTCAATAAGCCGCGCCACACGATCCCGGATGCTAGTACCGCGCAGTTCCGCCACACCGTATTCCGTCACAACCCGGTCCACATCATTGCGGGACAGCGATACTGCCGCGCCTGGCATTAGCTGCGGTACGATCTTGGAAACCTCTTGCTTCTGGCCGTCGGGCCCCTTCACCATAGCGGTGGAATACAGGGCAATAATGCTCTTTCCGTTTTTGGACATCTGCGCGCCAACCGCAGTGTCGGACTGGCCGCCGGTGCCAGAGAACTGCCGGGAGCCCAGAGACTCCGAAGCGCATTGTCCGGTCAGATCCACTTCCAGGGAGGTATTGATGGACACCTGGTTATCATTCTGTGCGATCACATAGGGATCGTTGACCCATGCACCATCCATAACTGCCACAGCAGGGTTATAATCAATAAATTCATACAGCTCAGGAACACCCATAGCAAAGGTAGTGACCATCTTTCCCCGATAGGTCTGCTTGCATTTGCCGTTGATTACGCCCATTTTAGCCAGGCGCATCATGCCACTGGTGAGCATCTCAGTATGTACACCCAGATCATTTTTCTGCTCCAGAGCTGCGGCTACGGCATTGGGAATACCTCCAATTCCGAGCTGAATGCAGGAGCCATCAGGCACCATCTCCGCGATCAGCTTGCCGATCGCCGCGTCCTTTTCGCTAAATGGTGCGTCCGGAATAACAGGAGGAGCATAATCCGCACGAACCAGGTAGTCCACCTCACTCACCGGCACCTGAAGGTCGCCCAGGGTGTAGGGCATATTGGGATTAACTTCCAGAATGACCAGATCAGCCGCTTCCAGCATTCTCTTCTCATAGGTATTGGACAGAGACAGAGAGACGTATCCGTGCTTATCCGGCATAGAGGCCGCACCCACATAGATGTTCGGCTTCACAAACTGCAGTCGCTTGGTACAGGCCAGGTGAAGATGGTTCGGGATATACGCCATATTCCCGTTTGCATGTGCCTTGCGCATCTGAGGCGCAAAGAACCAGCCATCCACTTCAAAGGAATCCACATATTTCGGATCATAGATCTGGGACGGGTGGGTGGGAAGACAATTGGTCACCTTTACGCCGCGAACACGATCTGCGATCGTGTGCAGCTGGCCCATAAACAGCCCCGCCTCCGCAGCGCCTAGTCCGGTTACAATGACGTCACCAGACTTCACCATTTCCAGCGCCTGCTCAATGGAAATATACTTATCCTCATACTGCATAATGGTTCACTCCTTATCCACACAGGAGATAATGTACTTCATAATAAATCCCAAAACAGCCAATCCGAGATAATCTCGGCCGTAAATACGGGGCACAGTATCCCAGAAGAAGGCCTCGTCGCTTTCTGTATCACACAGCTGCTTCCAGCCCAGCACTGAGCTCTTTAAAATGGAGACCAGTTCGCCAGCGGAACCGATCACAGAAATAGTCTCGCCCTGTTCCGGAGGACACAGTTTTACATAACCTGTTCAGTGTAGAGGAAGGAGGGCCAGCGCGGCCCTCCTTCCTCGCAGATCCGCGAAGTTATGCTATCCGCGGCAACACACCGTAGTTATGTGTGCTGAGAACTTAGCCGGCAGAGAGCAGGGTCTCCATGCTCTGCAGGCCGTCCACCAGCTCCCAGCCGTCTTCCACGTCAGGATTGATCTTGGACAGGTTCATTTCCTGGGTGCCGGCGCGGTTGCCGTCAGCATAGTCGATCTTGCCGCCGAAGGGGTTCTGGATGGGGCCGCCGGTCTCCAGCGCATTCATGTAGTTCTCCCAGGTGATGTCCTGACCCTCGATGCGGCGCAGGCCCTCGCAGAAGAAGTGAGCGGCGATCCAACCGGTCTGAGCATAAGCGTTCATGGAGTAGCTCTCGTCGATCTTGCCGACCCACTCCTGATACAGGGCCAGAGCCTCTTCGTCATCATAAGCCACCCAGCCGTTGCCGTACACGTCAAACTTACCAGCGATATCGTCTGCTACCAGGGGAGGAATGGCGGAGGACACGTTCACGTAGGTGGTGATAACAGGGGCGGTGTTGCCCTGAGCCGCCAGCTCCTTCACGATAGTGGGCATGGTAGCCTGGATGGCAGCGCAGATGATAAAGTCAGCACCACTGTTCTTAATGGAGGTAACCGCAGCGGACACGTCAGCGGAGCCGGCAGCAACCTGCTCGGCAACGTAGTCAATGCCCAGCTCCTTGCACTTCTCCTCCGCGCCGGTGAGCATGTCTTTGCCGGCGTCGTCGTTGGTGTAAATGATACCAATCTTGGTTGCGTCAAAGGTACCTACGCCTCGGGCCACCATGATCTGACCCTCAGTGGTGTAAATGGGCTGAACGGGGAAAATGTTATAACCTTCCTCGTTGGTGGTGGCATTCTGCGCATACAGCTGGCCGATGCCGGTGGCAAAGTACACAGCGGGGATGCCATAGCTCTTCAGGTCCTCAATGGTAGCGCCAACTACGGGGGTACCGAAGTGTCCGACGATAGCAAAGACCTTCTCGTCCTCCACAAAGTTCTGGAGGGCGGCCTTACCCTTTACGGGGTCAAACTCGTCATCAGTGTGCAGGAACTCGATGGTTCTGCCATCAATACCGCCTTCAGCGTTGACCATGTCCAGATAAGCCTGGATGCCGGCGTTAAAGGGCACGCCCACAGGAGCATAGGAGCCGGAGGTAGCCGCAGAGTTCGCAATCAGAACGGTGGTATCCGTCACGCCCTGGGAATACTTCACGCCACCGGATTCTCCACCGGGATCAGAGGTATTGCTGCCGGAATCCTGTGAACCGTTGTTGCCGCAGGCCGCCAGGGACAGAACCATAGTCGCCGTCAGGAGCAGGGAGATAATCTTTTTCATTTCAGTTCCTCCTGTTCAATATGTTTGTGTGGACGACTCCACATGGGGCACAAAATCATATATTGGGGGCCGCTCAGCCACCCAGGTACGCCTCTACCAGCTTGGGATCGCGGATCAGTGTGCTTGCCTCGCCCGAGATGTTGCACTCTCCTACCTCCAGAACGTAGCCGAAGTCCGCAATCTTCAGCGTCTGAAGGGCATTCTGTTCCACGATCACAACGGTAGTTCCTTCCTCTTTGATCTCTCTGATAATTTCAAAAATATCTCGCACCACCAGAGGCGCCAGACCCAGAGAAGGTTCGTCCAGTAGCAAGATCTTGGGATTGGACATCAATGCCCGTGCGATTGCCAACATCTGCAGCTCGCCGCCGGAAAGCGTGTAGGCCAGCTGACGCTTGCGCTCAGCTAGACGGGGGAAGTAGCGATAGCACCGCTCAAAACCCGCCTGAATGACCTTTTTATCCCGCACGGTAAAGGCACCTACCTTCAGGTTCTCCTCTACTGTCAGATCACCGAAAATCTGACGGCCCTCCGGAGACTGTGCAATGCCCAGACGGGCAATTTTCTCCGTATCCATGTTGGTAATGTCTTTGCCGTAAAACTCGATCTTTCCTTCTGCAGCCGGAGTCAGGCCGGAGATGGTACGCAGTGTAGACGTCTTTCCCGCGCCGTTGGCACCTAGAAGCGCCACAACGCTACCCTCGTACACCTCAATATCGATCCCCTTAACCGCTTCAATGGCACCGTAGCGAACCTTAAGGTTCTTAATGGAAAGAGCTGTCTTTCTCATTCGGGCTCCTCCTCACCAAGATAGGCTTCCTGCACCAACTTATCTTTCTGGATCTCTTCTGGCGTCCCGCAGGCCAGGAACTGGCCGAAGGAAATCGCGCAGATACGGTCACAGATGTTCATGACAAGGCGCATGTCATGTTCCACCAACAGGATGGTGCAATGATAGACATCCCGCACCTGTCGGATGGTCTCCGCCAGTTCGGCCGTCTCCGAATCGTTCAAGCCGGCCGCGGGTTCATCCAGAATAATCAGTTTGGGATTGCACATCAGGGTACGAGCAATCTCCACTTTTTTCAATACGCCGTAAGGCTGTCCACCCGCCAGGGTATCCTTTAGATCTGCGATACCCAAGAAGTCCAGTGCCTGCTCCGCCTTGGCACGCATCTCCCGCTCCTCGCGGCGAGCCCTGGGCAGGCGCAGAGCCTGCTCAAATATTGTGGCTTTAAAATCAGTATGGGCACCGATCAATACGTTGTCAATCAAGGAAAGTTCCTTAATGACCTCTACGTTCTGAAAGGTACGAACCAGGCCCAGCCGAATGATCTCGTGAACCGGGTGACCTACCAGATCTACCACGTCACCGTTTTTGCAGCGGAACAAAACCTCGCCCCGATCGGGATGATAAAACTGTGTAATACAGTTAAAGGCAGTGGTCTTGCCTGCACCGTTGGGACCGATCAATCCGAAGATCTCTTTCTCTTTTACATAAAAGGAGAGTCCCTCCACCGCTTTTAAGCCGCCAAACTGAATAGACAGATCAGTAATGCTCAGCGCCTGCTGATCAGGTAACGTGTTGGCAGCACGATGCGTCTTAGACATCGCTGGCCCCTCCCTTCTTCTTTCCACGGGTAAAGAGCTTTTTAATATCGTTGCACAGGCCAACTACTCCGTTGGGATAGAACATGACGACCAGGATGATGAGTACGCCGGTAAAAATGTAGGCAATGCCGTCAATCTTACCAATCACCGGGATCCGCTTCAGCAGCAGGTCGGGAACCGCAAATACGATCAACGCACCGATTACCGTTCCATAAATGGAGCGCAGTCCGCCGATGACCACTACGGCCAGAATGTTCAGCGAAAGCATCATGGTCCAAATAGACGGATAAGAGAACTTTACGAAGTGCATGTACAGGGCGCCGCCCAAAGCCGCATAGGCAGTGGCAATAGCAAAAACGATCAGCCTGTATTTCAGCAGATAGATACCCATAGCCTGCGCGGCCACCTCGCTGCCTCGCATAGCGTGCAGGGCGCGGCCCATCTGTCCGTTGACCAGATTATGGGTCAGCATCATAACCAGCACCAGAACTACCGCCAGCAGAACAAAGGTCATCTCACGGCTGAGAGACACACCGAAAAGCTTGGGATAGCTGGCAGTCAGGCCGGAAAAGCCATTGGTGAACTGATCCAGCTCCTCAAAGGTCTTACGCAGGATCTCAGATACGCACAGGGTTGCGATAGCCAGATAAATACCCGCTACCCGCAGGGAAACGAATCCGACCAGAACACCGATAAACGCGGCGATGATCACCGCAACCAGAAGTGCCACAATAAAAGGAGTCCCCACGGAATCTGTCAGGTACCCGGATATATAGGCTCCCAAACCCATAAAGCCGGCAGTGCCCAGGGAGATAAGACCAGAATAGCCCAGCAGAAGGTTCAGACCGAGGGCCACAATGGAGTAAATCAGCACACTACCAAGATTGACTACAAAAGAACTGGGCATAATGCCGCTGTTGGCCAGCAAGGGCAGCAGGCAGATCACTACGCCAAACAGGATGTAGCGGATGTAGGGGTTTTTCAAAACCCCAGGAGCAGAACGCACAGGAGTCGCAGACGGCTGTACGGTATTGCTTTCCTTTTTCATTGCCGTCCTCCTTCTCAGACTTTTTTGATTAGTTTCTTGCCCACCAATCCCTGAGTCCGGAAGACAATAAACAGCAGAACCAGCAGGTACATAAGCTGTCCGCCCCACACAGAGGAGACATACAGCGTCAGCAGGTTGGTTCCAATGGCGATAATGTACGCGCCCAGCACCGGACCATAAAAGGTCTGGAATCCACCCAGAACGCAGGCGATCAGTGCATTGACCTGCACAGAGTCCATAACATTGGGTGTAACAGAGGTGGTCGGCGCAATCATCACGCCGGACAGACAGCCCAGGCAGGCAGCCAGCGCCCACGCAAACAGGGTCACATTCTTGGTGGGAACGCCCATCAGACGGGCCACAGGCTCATTGGAGGCCGTGGTACGAATGGCAATGCCCATTTTGGTCTTTTGCAGGACATAAAAGAGGATCACCATCAGGATGATACCCAGCAGAATGTTAAAGAGACCGTTGTAGGTCAGATAGGCTCCGCCCAGATTCAGCTCTCCGCTTTCAATAAAGCGCGGCAAACTGAGCGGGTCCACGCCGAAGAACATGGGCGCCAGGCCTACAAAGACCATAATTAAGCCCAGTGTAATGATCTGCTTAGCAATGGGTGAAACCTTCTTTGCCCGCCGGATAATGAAAAAATCCACCAGACAGCCCAGTAAAACAGCGGTACAGAGGCCGCACACCGTAGCCATCCATAAGGGGAGCTTCAAACCCGCCACCAAAGTGGCCACCACATATGTATTGAACATCCCCATCGAGCCCTGGGCAAAATGCGTAATGTTGCTTGTTCTAAAAATGATGATGATGCCCAGCGCTGCCAGTGCATAGACACCGCCGGTTTCCAAACTGCGAAGTACGACTTGGATGAAGGTGCTCATAGATTGTTTACCCCCATTGAATTACATTTGCCGCCCACGTGTAGCCGATACCTGCGGCAATCATGACGACCGTGTCGCCATCCTTTACTTTCCCCTGCTCCAACGCCAGTTTCAGAGACAGGATCTGATCAATCTGTCCAACATGTCCGTAGTTCTCCAGGTAGATTGTCTGATCCTCCGTAAGCCCCAGATCCTTCAGCATACCCAGGTGGCCGGAACGCTTGATATGAAGGATATCCAAATAATCGATGTCCGCCCGGGTCTTTCCAGACTTGCGCAGCGCTTCGTCAATGCAGTGCATCCAGTTGGGCATGGATTTCTCATTCAGCAGCTCCTTCATCTTTACCGCATCCATCAGGCGCAGCTTGAAGTGCTCATCCACATTCTCCCGGGTCACAGGATTCTTGATTCCACCTATCGCGCCGCCGGCCGTCCACACGATGGAACCGTCACTCATAAGATGGGTGCCCAGCAGCCGATTCTTGCCGTAATTCTTCTTCAGCAGAACCGCACCGCCACCAGCGCTCAGATTAAACATGAACGACACGTCATTATCTGTAAAGTCAATCAGGTCACAGTTGCGGTATCCGCCGCACACCAGAACCGTATTGCACTCATCGTCTGCGATCAGAAGATCCTTCGCCATTTTCAGTGCCGAAACACTGGTGCAGCAGCGATTCTGTACATCGATACCCCAGGCGTTACGAGCTCCGATCCGATCCTGCACATAGCAGGCAGATGTTGTAAGCGGATACTCCTTCCACTCTTCGGTAATGCAGAGAATCGCATCGATTTCCAGGGGATCGACCCCAGTATTC
Source organism: uncultured Oscillospiraceae bacterium (assembly GCA_944387205.1). Classification (GTDB taxonomy): domain Bacteria; phylum Bacillota; class Clostridia; order Oscillospirales; family Oscillospiraceae; genus Oscillibacter. Next base: position 9,137 of record CALXDZ010000085.1, on the reverse strand, counting down.
TTCAGACAGTCAAGGGCGGCGAGCGCTCCCATCTCCTGTGTGCCATCGCACGGATCGTCGCTCGGCACGTACTTCTGCACAATTCCCAGCTTATTGATTACCGCATCTTCCGACCAGTTTCCATTAGTTGCGGCAGATATCTCGCTGGCAGTCATTATTTTCTTCGGCAGATAGACTCCAATTCCAACGATTCCTACATCCGGCTTGCGTTCCATATTAAAATACCCCCATCCATACTTTGTTCACAGTGTTATTGCCTGGTTTTCCAATTATATGGTGCATTTCCAGGCGAAATGTGAATGACAAATTATGTTGAAGGGTCGTTCAGTATCCCCATTATAATAATCGCTCACCATTTTGTCAATAGTATAAAGGTTATATATTTTTGTTTTGTACATTTAGTATATTTTATACTTGACAAAGGAAAAATGCAGCGCTATATTCTATGTGAAGGGTGATTCAGTAATATTATTTTGTTTGGGAGGCTTTTTTATGGCTAACGGGTTGACAATGCAGCAAATTCAGGTCGGAGATGTCTCTACTTTTACCAAAACTGTCACAGAAAGTGATATTACACTGTTCGCCGGATTCAGCGGCGACTTCAATCCCGCCCACATCAACGCCGTAGCCGCCGAACAGAGCATGTTCGGTCGGAGAATTGCTCACGGTATGCTGTCTGCCGGTTTTATTTCCACAGTTCTGGGCACTCAGCTGCCTGGCCCTGGCACTATTTACATGGCTCAGGAGCTGCGCTTCGTAAAGCCGGTATTCATCGGTGATACTGTAACCGCAATCTGCACTGTCGTAGAGCGGAACGAGGAGAAAAACCGCCTTAAGCTGGAGACCGTGGTCGAAAATCAGAACGGCGAAAAGGTAATTACCGGTTTCGCCACTGTAATGCCGCCCAAGGCCTAACGGATACACGTTTCATTTTTATATGACAGGAGGACTTTTGCTGCTATGAAAGAAGTCTATGTTGTCAATTGCTGCCGCACCGCGGTCGGCTCCTTCGGTGGAAGTCTGAAGGACGTACCCGCTGCCGATCTGGGCGCCGTCGTGGTGAAGAACGTGCTCAGCCGTGCCGGAGTAAAGCCTGAACAAGTGGACGAGCTGATGTTCGGCTGTATTCTCACCTCATCTCAGGGGCAGAACGTGGCCCGCCAGGTGGGCGTGAAGGCCGGCCTGCCCTACTCCGTCCCCGCCTACACCGTTGGTATGGTGTGCGGCTCCGGCATGAAGAGCGTCATCGAGGGCGCCCGGGCCATCCTGGCCGGCGACGCCGACATCGTCGTAGCCGGCGGCACCGAGAATATGTCCGCAGCTCCCTATGCCCTGTCTGCTGAACGTTGGGGCGCCCGGATGGGTGACAAGAAGGTCGTGGACACCATGATCAAAGACGGCCTGTGGGACGCCTATAACAACTATCACATGGGCACTACCGCAGAGAATATCGCCGATGTGTGGGGCATCACCCGCGAGGAGATGGACGCCTTTGCCGTGTCCTCCCAGAACAAGACCGAGGCCGCCCAGGCTGCCGGCAAGTTTGTGGATGAGATCGTGCCCGTGATGGTCAAGAAGAAGAAGGAAATGGTGGAGTTCAAGGTGGACGAGTACCCCAAGGCCGGCGTGTCCATGGAGGGCGTGTCCAAGCTCCGCGGTGCCTTCCCTGTGGGACCCGAGGGCGTGGAAGACGAGATCGTCCACACCTTCGAGGTCACCCAGGTCCACGAGGCCGATGCCAAGCAGCATGTCCAGCGCGTCACCGCCGCCAACGCCTCTGGCATTAACGACGGCGCTGCCGCCATCCTTCTGGCCTCCGGCGAGGCTGTTGAGAAGTACGGCCTGAAGCCCATGGCCAAGCTGGTAAGCTGGGGCCAGGGCGGTGTCGATCCCAAGATCATGGGCGTGGGCCCCGTACCTGCTTCCCGCCAGGCTATGGACAAGGCCGGTCTGAAGATCGAGGACATCGATCTGGTGGAGGCCAACGAGGCCTTTGCCGCTCAGTCCATTGCCGTGGCCCGCGAGCTGGGCTTTGATCTGGACAAGGTCAACGTCAACGGCGGTGCCATTTCCATCGGTCATCCCGTGGGCGCTTCAGGCGCTCGTATCATCGTCACCCTGCTCCACGAGCTGGCCAAGCGTGACGACGCAAAGAAGGGTCTGGCCACTTTGTGTATTGGCGGCGGCATGGGTGTTGCCACCATCTTTGAAAAGTGTTAAATACGCTACCCTCCTTTCCCCTCAAAAGGCCAGACTTTCCCAGTCGGAAGTCTGGCCTTTTTGGTCTTCTGGCGCCCTCGAGAATAATCCGCCTTTTAAAATCCGAATCAAAATTCAGGTTTCATGTTGATATTGATGATGACAATTTTTAATGAATGACCCATGCAGACTGAAATAGGATGAGCAAAAGCGGACAGCGCCTCATCTCTGATGTCGAACCGTAAAACTGCGTCAGGGGGAGTTTTCTTAAGTTCCTCATATATAGCAGCTTTTCGAGATGTGGATATAAAGTAAATTGAGGGTGATCGACATGCGTTCCAATAACATTCGTTCTTTTCCCGCCGTCGACAATTCAACTCACTTTCTTTCTCTGTTGACCAATACCCCATTTGAAGGAATTCTGGCTGTGGACACACATGGGATCATCCGGTTTGTCAACGACTTTTTTGTAGACCTGATCCAGCAGGAACGCAGCCAGCTTTTGGGTGCTCCTATCAGCAAGGTGCTCCCGGATTGCCGTCTGGGGGACACTTTGGCTCTAGGCTATTCCGAGTGGGGCGACCTGCTTACCATTCAGGGTAAAGAAGTTTACACCTGCCGCTTCCCTTTGAAGGAAAACGGCATACTGGTGGGTGCCATGCTGAAAACCGTCTTTCCCGACATGATGGTGGGCCGATCCATTGCAGAGCATATGATATTTCTGGGCAGGGACGTGCATCCTATCCCCCCAGCCAGGACGCTTTTTACCTGTATGAGCATCGTCGGCGAAACAGAAAGTATGCTCTATGTCAAAAAACTGGCCCGTCGGGCTTCACGCACCAGCTCCACGCTGCTGATTACCGGCGAGAGCGGCACGGGAAAGGAGATCATCGCTCAGGCGGTACATACCCGTTCCGTACGCCGGGATGCGCCTTTTATCAGCGTGAACTGCGGCGCTATTCCCCGGGATCTGATTGAATCGGAGCTTTTCGGCTACGAAAGCGGCGCATTTACCGGCGCCAAGCGGGGCGGCAGCCCTGGGAAATTCGAACTGGCCAACGGCGGGACAATCCTGTTAGATGAAATCGGCGATATGCCTCTGGATATGCAGGTCAAGCTGCTGCGCGTACTTCAGGAGAAGGAGGTCTGGCGGGTGGGCGGAGCGGCTCCTGTCAAACTAGATGTTCGGGTGATGGCCTCCACTAACCGGGATCTGCTCCAGATGGTGCGCGAGGGCGCCTTCCGCCAGGATCTCTATTACCGGCTGAATATCCTGTCCATCCATATGCCGCCTCTGCGGGAACGGTTGGACGATCTGCCCGACCTCATCCAAAGCCTGCTCTGTCGGATTAACCAGCGCATCGGTTCCCACGCCTCTGGCATTACTCCGGAGAGTATGAAGATTGCACGCCGCTATTCCTGGCCGGGAAACGTGTGGGAATTGGAAAACGTGCTGGAACAGGCGGTAAACTGGAGCAATGATTCAGTGATCGATTTTTGCCGCATCCCCAACCATTTTTGGGAGGAGTCTCCGTACAACAGCGAAATAAAACGAAGCAGTGAACCTGTAATCCTACAACAGGAGCTTGGCCGGAAGGAGCGGGAACTGCTGGAATGCACTTTACAGGAGGCTGGCGGCAACCGCAGCGAGGCCGCCCGTATCCTCGGCATTTCCCGCTCAGCGCTATACCGCCGACTGGAAAAATACAAGATGTAAATATGCCCTTAGAGTGTGCCCCGGCGTTGTTCCCCTTTCGTCCGCTTGTCCGGTCAACTCGGGACAGTTGTACCGTTTTTAATACAGGAACAAGCGGCGTACCCCCGTATTTCCCTTGAAAAATCAGCACCGTGCTATTTGGCATATAACTTGCTCCTTTTTTATGTAGGCTCTAACTGATGAAAAGGAGGGAGTTATTTTGTCCAAACTGTCCAACAAAGTCATTGGACACTTCAACCCTCAAGATCTTTACCGCGGAAGCAGTGACGGAAGTCTGCCACAAGGCGCTTCAGATATGCGGCGGCCACGGATACATCAAGGTCAGCCCCACTGAACGCTATTACCGCGACGGCAGGCTGATGGATATCGGCGCGGGTTCAATCGAGGTACTCAAGCAGGTTGTTGGCAGTACGGTATTAAAATACGATCAATAAACATGCAGGAGGTATGTAGCTATGGCAGAATTTATGGTAAACGGCACAAAACTCTATTACGAGATACACGGTGATCCCGATGGGAAAGAGACCATCGCCTTTCTCAACGGCGTAATGGCCTCCACAAACAGCTGGGAGTTGCTCTATCCCATTTTTGAGCGTCTCGGTTTCCGGGTTGTCCTGCACGATTTCAAGGGACAGCTCAAATCTGACAAGCCGGCTGGACCCTATACATTTGCCCAGCACTGTGCCGAGGCAAAAGCCCTGTTCGAGCACCTGGGCGTGGAAAAACTCCACCTGGTGGGCACCTCCTACGGCGGCGAGGTGTCCATGAAGTTCGCCATCCTTTATCCGGAGATGGTCAAAACCATCTCCATCATTGACTCGGTCAGTGAATTGGATCCGGTTCTGAAGGGCTTTGTCCTGGGGTGGAAAATCCTCTGCGACACCGGAGACGGCGAAGCATTTTTCTGGGGCATGGCGCCCAGCATCTACGGCCCCAAATTTATTGAGCAGAACCACGAAATGCTGGCACACCGAGCCAAGGCCATCAAATCCAACCCCAACGGCTACCTCGAGGGCCAGAAGATCCTTTACGATACCTTTGCCCAGGACGTAACGATGACCGACGATCTGCCCAAGATCCAGTGCCCCGCTCTGATTATCTGCGGTTTGGATGATATCCTTAAGCCGCCCAAGTTCTCCCAGATCCTGGCAGACACCATTCCGGATGCCGAGTATATCACACTTCCCGACTGCGGCCATGTATCCATTTTTGAAAAGCCCAGGGAGCTGCAAAGCGCGATCTCCGGCTTTGTGCTCAAGCACTGCTGACCTGCTTCTTTCCGTGCCCGATCAGCTGGCCCAATCACTGAAGTGGGCTGCCGCACATGCTATCGCAGGGATAAGCGGGTTTGGCCACAGGACACACTTCCGGCAGGCGAGATGCTTCAAATAATCGCCAGGCATCCCGTGATATTTGAACGTCACCAGAGCTTCACCGCGCTACCAACAGGCTCCAATACCTTTTCCCTACGCGGCCTGTACCAACCCCTGGTTTTCTGGTAGCCGCCTCCACATTGGCCTGGAAGGATTTTTCCCCCCGACTGTTGGTGCTCCGCCTGTGAGCGTGGTGGGAGACGCCCCTCGCCGTCGCCTCGTTGCCCAAAATTCGAAGGCCGGAATTTTCCTCCCGCAATCAGAAATCCGCTGGAATCGCACGATTCCAGCGGATTATGTTTGTTTTCTCTACTTTTTATCGCTCAATTGCAGCCGTTTATCCAGGTTTGGACATACAGCGCATCATTTGCCCAAGTATTTAGAACAAATTAAAGCGGTTGGGATCAAAGCCGGCGGCAGCGGGCACATCCGTCTTACCGTCCACAATAAGATCACTTACCAGCTTTCCGGTAACAGGAGACAGGCAGATACCGTCGCCCTCGTGACCTGCCGCCAGGAAAAAGCCCGGCACACCCTGGACGAAGCCGATCAGAGGTTTACTGTCAGGGGAATGAGGACGGACACCGCCCATAGTGCGGATAATGTTGAGGTCTTTCAGCCCGGGAATGATGCGAGTGGCATTTTTAATCAATTCCCGCAGGCATTCATAGGTGTTGGAGGTATCGTACCCCACAAATTCGCGGCTGTTTCCGAACTCAACATTGCCCTTGCGGGACTGCACCAGGGAAATGGCGATACCCATTCGAGCTTTCGCCGAGTGGTCGTCCTTCAGCAGCTCGGGATGATGCTTTCCCACAATGTAACGGGCGTTATTGACCAGCTTATGAACAAAGGGAGGAACCGCCTCAGTGATCACCGTTTGCCCCCGGCGAGGTTTGATGGGGATATTCAATCCCACCATTTTGCCTACGATGGGCGCCCAGGCGCCGGCGGCATTGATGACAATGGGGGCATAATAGGTGTTGCGGTTGGTTTTGACTCCGGCTACCGCGCCATTGTGCAGCAGAATCTCCTGAACGCCTTCATGGGTAAAGGTCTGGGCGCCCAGCGCAGCAGCCCGGTCCGCAAATGCAAGGTTGAGGCAGAAGGGGTTGACATCGGCATCAACCTCACTGTACGACGCGCCAACAATGGCGTCCCGATTCAGGCCGGGCTGAAGCCGGAGGGTTTCCTCGGCGCTAATCAGCCGGGAATTGAGGCCCAGGCTGTTTTGCTTTTTGACGATCCCCTCCATGATATTCAGCTCCTCCTGATTCTCAATGAGAAGCAGGGAGCCTTTCTGCTCATACTCAATGTCCCGCCCCAGCTCGGAAGACAGAGTTTTGTAGAGCTCCACGCTGTACAGAGCCAGCTGAAGATGCTCATTGGGCTCTTTGGTATTGGGGGAGATCATGGTGTCGCAGGAACCGCTGGCGCCGCTGTTAAAGTAGTCGCGCTCCAGCTGTATGACGCGCTTTCCGCGCTTGGAAAGGTAATAGGTGATGGAACTGCCGATGACGCCACCGCCAATTACGATTACATCCGCTGTCAAGGACATGCTTACTCTCCCTCCTCGTTGGTGATGGCAGTCAGATCATTCACGTTCAGCAGCCGCACGGTAAAACGCTGATGGGTGCAACAGACGTCCAGATCGATTTTGGCCTCCCGCAGCATGCGTTCAATGTTCTTGCGGCAGGTCATACCCTGACATACGCCCATGCCGGCATTTGTACGTACTTTGATATCCCGGACACTCCGGGCGCCTGCCGCAATGGCACGCTTAATGTCGCCCACAGTAACTTCCTCACAGCGGCAGACATAGATCTCGTCCTCGTTGGGAACCATCACTGCCCCCCCTTTCTCTGGATACCGCGCACATCCATCAGATGTTCCTTCGGAATCTCAACCGTAACAATGGCGGTATGATCAAAAGTCGGTGCGGTACGCACGCTGCTTACGACGCCCTCGCAGACGAAGGCACCGTCCCTGCTGGAGCAGCGCACCGACGCGCCCTGCTCAGGCAGGGGTACATATTCGTAGGGAAAGCTCACCAGCGCAGTGGTGTCGGTATAGTGCTTGTGCAGCCGGAAAATGGCCAGGCCGGGGCAGCGGGTGATGCAGATGCCGCAGCCGTTGCACCGGTCTCCATCCAGCTTGGGCAAAGCGGTGATTTCAGCGCCCACGGTAATAGCCTTCTGGGGACAAGCTGCCTCGCAGGGATTACAGGGAATGCACTGGACGCACTCAATACAGGCGACCGGGCCCTGTTCCAGCCGCTCCGGGGTAGGTATTCCAGGGGTTCTTTCCATTACTGTTTTCCTCCCTGATGAAAATAATTCACGATCTGCTCCTTGGCGTCAGCACGCTTCTGGCCAAAATCACCGGAACGCAGGGTGTTCAGCCGGGCGCGAATGGCGTCCTTCTCCTGAGCCGCGCACTCCGTGCTGAGGTAACCCAGAGCTTCAGCGGCAGCGATTCCGGCAAGACGGCCCTCTTCCATTGCGGTGCTGGCCTCCTCCACGCCGGAGATATCGCCGGCGATATAGACATCGGGATTGGTGGTGCACATATCCTCGTCGTGAAGCGGAAGCACGCCGCCAAGGCTGGGGATCTCCACCATCTGGCACCCGGCCATACGGGCCAGCTCCACCATCGGTGTCAGGCCGACCGCCATACATACCGTGTCAGCGTCCAGAATCATTTCGGTTCCGGGGACGGGCTTGAAGTGGTCCAGCTCCACCAGCTCTACCTGCTGCACGCCGTCCTCACCCATAATCCGGTTGATGGTATGAGAGAGATAGAACGGAACGCCGGCCCGGCGGAGCTTGTTGGCATGGACCCCGTAGCCGCCGATGGAGGGGGCAGCCTCTACCACGGCGACCACATCAATGCCCGCCTGGAGCATCTGATAGGAGACGATAAGTCCCACATTTCCGGAACCCACCATCACCACCCGGGAACCAGGCTGAACATGGTGGAGGTTTACCATGGTCTGAGCGGCGCCGGCGGTCATGACCCCTGGCAGAGTGGAACCTTGGATGCACAGGTTGTTTTCATTGGCTCCGGTGGCCAGAATCAGCTTCTTGGCCTTCACACTCTGCACGCCGTTGGCGCTGCCGTAAAGAGCCAGGTTATCTTCAAAAATTCCGTAGACGGGATACCCGAGAAGTACCTCTACCTGAAGGGCTTCCGTCTCCTCCAGCAGCTTCTCGCCGATGCGGAAACCCCGCACACCGGCGTTGTGCTCTCTGGAACCGAAGAACTTGTGGATCTGTTTAAAAAGCTGACCGCCGGGCTTGCGGTTTTCATCAATTACCAGCACCTTGGCGCCGTGCTTGGCTGCGGCAATGCCGGCGGAGAGGCCGGCAGGACCCGCTCCGACAATCAAAATATCAGTTTCTTTCACTGCCGCTCCTCCTTTTCACCCAGACCATATTGTGTTTCCACTCTCATGCCGGTCTCTACGGGAGTCACATAGGTTCTGGTATTGGGCACGCCGTTGACCACCATCTTGCAGTCATTGCAGCGGCCAATCCCGCAGAAGATACTGCGTCCCGTATGGTTTTTTGCTGTGTAACGCAGTGTGCGGACTCCCGCGGCGATCAGCGCCGCCGCAATAGGCTCCCCGGTTACGGCGGGAATCCGCTCCCCATTGTAGAAGATATAGGTGTCCGGTTCCCGGCAATCCTCTAAGATACAGATGTTGTAAAGGCCCTGTGCCGTCAGGCGTCCCACGTTCCATCCACTGTGATTGATTACCCATGAAATAAATCCGCTGCAATCAAAGGAAGTAGACGGGCTGGAACCGCCCCACACATAGGGATAGCCGACGTATTTATCTGCCTCCG
>CALXDZ010000084.1 GCA_944387205.1 uncultured Oscillospiraceae bacterium | reverse complement strand
TGTCTGCTGGGGCTTGCCCTGGCGGTGGGCATCGCGGTGGCGGCGGCTTTGGCGGTGCTGCTGCCCACCGTGTTCATCCCACATCTCTACCCCCTGTTCCACCTCAAGGGCCAGGCGGAGACCATCGCCGTCACCATGTGCGTGGTCTATATCTGCATGATGCCCATGAAGTCCTTTGACATCTCCAATATCACGGGACTGCTCCGGGCTGGCGGTGATGCCAGAATGGCCTCGGTCATCGATCTTGCGCCCTTGTGGTGCTTCGCCATCCCCCTGACAGCTCTGATGGCCCTGGTGCTGGAGGCCCCCATCGTGGTGGTGTGCCTGGCACTTCAGGCGGAAAACCTGCTGAAAATGCCCCTGGGCCTCATCCGGCTGCGGAGCCGGAAGTGGATCAACGATGTGACCCGGGACGGAAAAAGGAGGAAGCCATGAGCCTTTTTTGCTGCCCGCTGTGTGACGGCGCCCTGAGACGGGAGGGCGGCGCCCTGCGCTGCGGCGCGGGCCACAGCTTCGACATCGCCCGGGAGGGCTATGTGAATCTTCTGCCGGTCCAGGCCAAGCACTCCCTGGCGCCGGGGGACGACAAGACCATGTCCGCCGCCCGCCGGGCCTTCCTGGACAAGGGTTGGTATGCCCCTCTGCGGGACGCCTTGTGCGCCCTGGCAGTGGAGCTGACCTCCGCTTCGCCGACGGTGTTGGATGCCGGGTGCGGGGAGGGGTACTATACCTCTGGCATCCGTCAGGCCCTGGAGCAGGCGGGCAAGACGCCCCAGGTGGCGGGGACGGACATCTCCAAATTTATTCTCCGCTCCGCCGCCCGCCGGGACAAGGAGGTGGCCTTTGCGGTGGCCTCATCCTATCATCTGCCTCTGGCATCGGAGAGCGTGGAGCTGCTGCTGGACTGCTTCTCCCCCCTGGCGGCGGAGGAGTTTGCCCGGGTGCTGCGGCCCGGCGGCGTGTTTTTGTATGTGATCCCGGCGGCGGAGCACCTGTGGGAGATGAAGCAGGTGCTCTATGACCGGCCCTACCGCAATGAGGAGAAGGAGACGCAGTACACCGGCTTTACCCATGAGAGAACGGTGCCGGTGGAGACGGAGATAGATCTGCCAGGGGAGGATCTGAAGGCCCTCTTTGAGATGACGCCCTACGCCTGGAAAACGCCCCGGGTGGGCCGGGAACGGCTGCTGGGACTGGACCGCCTGCAGGTCCGGGCGGCATTCCGCATCTTGGTCTACCGCCGGGATGGAATACTTGAAGATGGGGAAAAAGTATGATAAAATCCCAATGACCCCCAGAAAACAGCGGCATGATGACCATGGAAAGGAGGCTGGACGATGATTCGAAGAAACGAGTCTGAGGAGGACTATCTGGAGGCAATTTTGATGCTGAAGGAGCAAAACGGCGCGGTCCGATCCATCGATGTGGCCCATCACATGGACTTTTCCAAGCCCAGCGTCAGCCGGGGCATGAAGCTGCTGCGGGAGAAAAACTACATCACCGTGGACGGTGATGGGTGGCTGGAGCTGACCGAAAGCGGGCTCGCCCTGGCCCAGCGGGTCTATGAGCGCCATCGCCTGCTGGCTGCATGGCTGGAGAGCCTGGGCGTGGCGGCGGAGGTGGCCGCGGAGGAGGCCTGCCGCATCGAGCACGACATCAGCGACGACACCTTCCAAAAGCTCAAAGCCCACATCGGCGGCTAAAGGACCGCGTCAAAGAAAAAAGAAAGCGGACGCCTGAAAGGCGTCCGCTTTTTTGCGTTATAGAGGTTCCTCTCCGGCAGGGAGAGAGCGGTCCAGAAGATCAGAGAAGACCTGGCGGTACTCGGAGGCGAAGATGCTGTCCTTGCGCCAGATGAAGCTGAAGTCGTGGGTGATGGACAGGTCCGCCAGGGGGATGCACCGCAGCGTGCCCGCATCCAGCTCCGTCTGAGCGGCCCGCTGGTAAAGAAAGGTGATGCCGCAGCCCCGTGTCACCAGGGCCTTGATGGCTCCCAGATTCCCCACCTCCGTCCGGCGAGGGAAATCCTCTATGGAAAGGCTCCGGGCCGCCAGGTACTTTTCCAGGATATTGCGGGTGCCGGAGCCCGGCTCCCGCAAAATAAGCCGCCGGTCCAGCAGATCCTCCAGACGGCAGGGGGAGGCCGGCAGGGGATCGTCCCGGGCGCACACGGCCACATAGGGTTCCTGAGAGCACAAAAGACACCCGTAGTCCCGCCGGGGAAAGTATCCTTCCACCAGGGCAAAGTCCAATGTGCCCCGGTCCAGCCCGGTCAGCAGCTCCTGGGTATTGGCGGAGATCACGCGCAGATCCCGCTCCGGATGGGCCAACAGATAGGCCGCCAGATACTCCGGCAGCAAAAACTCGGTGATGGTCAAAGTGGCACCGAAGCACAGGCACCGGGGCGTGCTTCCCAGAGTGCGCAGCTTCTGGGCCAGGTAGCTCTCGTCGTGGCGCATGGTACGGGCGGCGTCCCGCAGCAGCTCTCCCGCCGGCGTCAGGGCCAGCTTCTTTCCCTGATAAGTAAAGAGCTTGCGGCCGTAGTGCTCCTCCAGGGCGTGGATATGCTGGCTCACCGCGGGCTGGGTCAGTCCCAGCTGTTCCGCTGCCCGGGTGAAGTGCATGGACTCACACACCGCCAGAAAGGTATCCATTCGATAGTCCAGCATGGACCTCCCTCCTTTGCTACAAGCATAATACATTTTTATTTAAAAATAAATAGTTCTAATTTTATTTTATTTACAGGGTATGGTATACTGTCCATACTGCCGGGCAGAGTCCGGGGCAAAATGAGAAAGAGAGAGGTTTTTCCTGTGGAAAAGATCAAAGCGCTGCTGCCGGGGCTGGGACTGTCCCTGGTCATTGCGATCCCATCCTGGCTTTTGGGCCAGAAATTTCCTGTAGTGGGCGGACCGGTGTTCGCCATTTTGATCGGCATGGCCCTGGCGCTGGTGCTCAAGGACAAGAGCCGGTTTGCCAAGGGCATCACCTTTACCTCCAAGAAGGTTCTGCAGTATGCTGTTATCCTGCTGGGCTTCGGCATGAATCTTTCTGTGGTGGTGGAGACCGGAAAGCAGTCATTGCCCATCATCGTGTCCACCATCACTACCTCCCTGGTCATCGCCTTTGTGCTCCACAAGGCCATGCGCATCCCCAGCAAGATTTCCACACTGGTGGGTGTGGGCTCTTCTATCTGCGGCGGCTCCGCCATCGCCGCCACCGCGCCGGTCATTGATGCCGACGACGAGGAAGTGGCCCAGGCTATTTCTGTCATCTTCTTCTTCAACGTGCTGGCCGCTGTGCTGTTCCCCGCATTCGGCGCCGCTCTGGGCTTCAGCACAACTTCCGGCGAGGCTTTCGGCATCTTTGCCGGTACCGCCATCAACGACACCTCTTCCGTCACTGCCGCTGCCTCCACCTGGGATTCCCTCTATGGTCTGGGCAGCGCCACGCTGGACAAAGCGGTCACCGTGAAGCTGACCCGCACTCTGGCCATCATCCCCATCACACTGGTGCTGGCCTTCCTGCGGACCCGGAAGGCGGAGCAGGGCGAGGGCAAGGTGGACCTGCGCAAGATCTTCCCCTTCTTCATCCTCTACTTCATCCTGGCCTCCGTCATCACCACCGTGGCCACTGCCTCCGGCGTGCCCGCCACCGTGTTCGATCCCCTCAAGACCCTGAGCAAGTTCTTCATCGTTCTGGCCATGGCCGCCATCGGTGTCAACACCGACATCGTCAAGCTGGTGCGCACCGGCGGCAAGCCCCTGGTGCTGGGCCTGTGCTGCTGGATTGGCATCACCGGCGTCAGCCTGGCGCTGCAGCATGTGCTGGGTATCTGGTAAAACCTGCTCCCTCTTGACAGGGAATGCAAACCCTGCTACCATAAGGCAACGGCCTCCGGCAGTGCCGGAGGCCGCTCTTTTTATCCAAAAATTAGGCAAAACTAACTCTCTGCGCAGAGCAGGAGACGGAAAAGCGGGGAAAGCGATGGAACAAGCGATCTTATGGGCAGCCGGAGGAACCGGTTTTACCTTTTTGATGACTGCGCTGGGAGCAGCGCTGGTATTTTTCTTTCGGCGGGAGATGTCGGAGGGCGTGCAGCGGGTGTTTCTGGGCTTTGCTGCCGGAGTGATGATTGCCGCGTCGGTGTGGAGTTTGCTGATTCCCGCCATGGAGGAGGCGGAGGCTATGGGGCTGCCCGGCGCCCTGCCCGCAGCAGGCGGTCTGGTCCTGGGCGTGGCGTTTTTGATGGTGCTGGATGGGCTCATGCCGCACCTCCATGTGGGCGCAAAAGCGCCGGAGGGACGGCCCTCATCCTGGAAACGGACCACACTGCTGGTTCTGGCAGTGACCATGCACAACATCCCGGAGGGCATGGCGGTGGGCCTGTCCTTTGCCCGGTCGGCCCAGCACACCGGCGACGCGGCGCTGTGGCCTGCGGCCTTGGCTCTGGCGGTGGGTATTGGTATTCAGAATTTCCCAGAGGGTGCCGCGATCTCTTTGCCTCTGCGGCGGGAGGGATTGCCGGCCCGGCGGGCTTTTCTCTACGGCGCCGCTTCCGGCGTGGTGGAGCCCATCTTCGGCGTGCTGGCGGTGCTGGTGGCCGGCGCTGCGGCGCCGCTGATGCCCTGGCTTTTGAGCTTTGCCGCTGGCGCCATGCTCTACGTGGTGGTGGAGGAACTGATCCCTGAGGCACACCTGGGGGAGCACTCCCACTCCGGCACCCTGGGGACCCTGGCAGGTTTTTTGGTCATGATGGTGTTGGATACCGCTTTGGGCTGAGAAAAAAGAATTCGGCCGGCGCCTGCAACGGCGCCGGCCGGATGTTTTCTTTGGGATCAGGGGGACTGGATGTGGACGTTGAGGTGGTTATAGGTCATCTCGATGCCGTGGCGGTCAAAGGAGCCCTTGATGGCGGTGAGCAGGGCGTAGTACACCTCCCAGTAGTGCTCCGTATCCGCCCAGCAGCGCAGACTGTACTCGATGGAGCTCTCGCCGTAGCTTTCCACCTGGGCGGCAGGAGCTGGGTCAGTGAGAACGTTGGGGGTGGAGGCAGCGGTCTCCAGCAGGGCCGCGCATACCACATCCAGAGGCGCATCATAGGAGGCGGTGACCTTGTGCTCGATACGGCGGCGGCCCAGGGCGGAGTAGTTGATCAGCTGACTGCCGGACAGAGCCTTGTTGGGCAAAATCACCCGGCGGCCATCCACTGTGTCCAACTTGGTGCAGTGGAGAGCGATCTCCGCCACTGTGCCGGTAACGCCGGAGGCCTCTACAAAATCCCCGACGGTAAAAGGCTTTGTGGCCAGGATCTGCAGTCCGCCGGCCATATTGCCCAGCACATCCTCCACAGCCAGGGAGATGGCAAGACCGCACACCGACAGCAGCGCTACCAGCGAGGTAATGGGGATCCCCAGACTGTCCGCCACGATAAAGACCGTTACCACATAGAGGAGGGCCTTGACCGTGCTTGCCATGTATTTGCGAATGCGTTCATCCAGACGGGAGCGGGAGAGCAGCTTGCCCAGCAGATGCATGATCAGCTTTATGGCAGCCACACACAGCACCAGAGCGATGAGAGCGGAGAAAATGCTGTTGATGGAGAAGGTACCCACCTTCATATTGGTGATGGATGACCAGTCCAGGGAACTGAGACTGGCCGCAAGCAGGGGAGAGGTCATGGAGCCACATCCTTTCCTTTTATAAGAACTTTTTCCGCCAATAGGGGGAAAGTTAGCATCTCTGTTTCACATCATACGGGACAGGGCGGAAAATGTCAAATTTCTGTACGGGAACTTTCCTATTGTTCCCAGAAGGAAAGCGTGGTATAATGGCCGCAAAGCGGCTAGCGTACCGAGATTTTCATTGCAGCCTTTCCTGGCTCCGGAGGAACAGCAAAAAAGGCTTGCTCCATCCTGCTGCGCCGAAGGCAGAGACTTTTCTTGTATCCTGTATAAAGGGGAAATGAGTAAAGCTACGTAAAAAAGGGATAGCGGCATCAAAGCGATAGGGAGGAGCGCAAAGTGATGAGCGACGATTTGAGATTTGAACAGGTGATTGCAGTTAAGCAAAGATCCCATCGCTCCTGGAATAATTTTTATGCGGCAGCCAGTAAAGCGCTGGGGCTGGAGTATTCATTTGGTACGGAAAAAGTTGAAAAAGCATCTGAAATGTATTTGAATACCGCTGTGCAGGAGTCGGGGATGACAATTTCCGAAATCCGTGCAGAGATTGTCCATAGAGGCCTGTTGAGGTGAGTTTTCGGCATTCCCTCCGGACAAAAGCGTAAAAACAGCAGCAGGGTGTTCCTGCTGCTCCTATATGCGGGTATGATGAAATTGGTAAACATGCTGGATTTAGGTGCTGTCACCTCAGTGAAATAAGAAGTTACCCCCTCTGCTTGCTGTGGAGAACTGTTATGAGATTTATGCAGGCTTATAAACGGTTGGATGCTTTGTGTCGAGATCTGAACGGTATTGGTGTCACCGGCTATATCGAGGATATGGAGAAAACTGCAGCTGGGAGCCGTTATGTTCCCGAATGGAACACCGATTACCAACGATTGAAGCATTATCGTCATATTCGCAATCAGATTGCTCACGAAGTTGATGTTACCGAGGAGGAAATGTGCTCTCCAGAGGATGCTGTCTGGATTGAAGAATTTCACCAACGTATTCTTCAACAAACAGATCCATTGGCAATACATTATAAGGCTTCCCGGCCACAAAGAAACACAGGATTTTCAACGGAAAAAGCTTTCAAAAATATGGCACGTCCGTCCAATCCCGTTCCACCACGGTCTTCCAAAAGCACAATGCCAAGCTATATTGTGGTGCTAATTGCAGGAATTATAACATTTGTCATGGCACTAGGCGCATTACTGGCAGTCCATTTGAAGTGAGTAAAATTCAAATGTACGGGTATGGCGGAATCGGAAGTCACATTTGTATTTAGGCGCAATTGCTTTTGTGAAAGTTTTTTCGTCTACTTGCTGGAGACCGTTTATGGCTACTCATGATTTTTCATTTTCCGGTGGAAAAATATTGTCTCGCATGGGGGCAACCTGGTTTGTTTCATATGCCTACTATGAAACAATAGATAAATTTCATATGGACTGGAAGAAGGTATCAACCGTACAATCCCGCATTTCAAAATACCATAGTGGAAAAGAATATCATAAAGTTTGGCTGAATGAAGTACTGGCAATGAATCCTGCTAATCTCAGCAAGAACACTATCGGCCTTGATGCACAGCAGGTAAAAATGATGGCACGAGAGATTTTGGAACACTGGAGCACCCCAAGCATTTATGACAACGAAATAGTGCCAGCAAGCCTGGCACCCATATATGCGCCTGTGATGGAATTGGTAGACATGCGAGATTTAGGTGCTGTCACCTTAGTGAATAATTACCCACCAAGCAGGTAAAAGCAGGCATGGCCTGTTTTTATAGATGCGGATCAAGCGCAATATTCTACCTTGGGCAGTCCTCGCCGAGTAAAAGTAGACGTAAAATTGAATATGCGGGCGTGGTGGAATTGGTAGACTCGACGGATTTAGGTTCCGTTACCTCAGTGGTGTGCGGGTTCGAGTCCCGCCGCCCGCACCAAGCTGGAGCAAGGGCCTCTTTGCTCCGGCCTTTTTCTGTTCTCACAGAGGGAAATGGTTCCTTACTGATTCTATTCGAGGAGATGACCTCTATGCCGACCCCCCGTGTCGCCGCCATTCACGATATGTCCGGCTTTGGCCGCTGCTCTTTGACGGTGGCCATCCCGGTGCTCTCCGCCATGGGCATCCAGTGCTGCCCGCT
>CALXDZ010000083.1 GCA_944387205.1 uncultured Oscillospiraceae bacterium | reverse complement strand
AGGCTCTGGCGGTGCGGGAGTCCGGCTCCGGGGATGAGAAGCTGGCCCAGGCGGTGGCCCAGGCAGGCTGTGCCCTGCCGGACCGGAAGAAGCTGATGCAGCAGACCGCTTTGGACGAGGAGACCTTCGACCGGGAGCTCCAGGAGCTCATTGGCCGGGGCCGGGTGCTGGAGCCCCTGCCGGGCCGGTATCTGGAGGCCGGGGTGCTGGACGGCCTGTGGAACCAGTGCCGGGAGCTGCTGGAGAAGTATCACCAAGCCAATCCCCTCCAGGCGGGCATGAAGGCGGCGGAGCTGCGCCAGAAGCTGTTCAAGGCTATGGACCAGACCGTCAGCGATGCCCTGCTGGGCGCCCTGCGGCAGGAGGGAAAGATCAAGCGGGTGGCGGACCGGTACGCCCTGGCGGATTTTGAAATCCATTTGACCAAGCGTCAGAACGCCATTCGGGACAAGCTGCTGGCCATCTACCAGAAGGCAGGGGTGGAGACAGCCACCATGGACGAGGTCCTGGCCTCTTTCCCCCCCAATGAGAAAAACGACTGCAAGCAGGTGTTCGACAGTGTCCTTTCCGATGGGCATCTGGTGATGCTGGCGCCTCAGCTGTGCTGGCACAAGGAAACCTATGACCAGGTCTGCCAGGTGGCCCAGACCCATTTTGAGACCAATGAGACGCTGACTCTGGCCCAGCTGCGGGATCTTCTGGGTACCTCCCGGAAGTATGCCTTGGCAGTATTGGAGTACTGGGACCGAAACCGGATCACCAAGAAGGACGGAGACCTGCGGCGGTTGGTCCAAGGATTTTAAGAAGAAAACTCTGCGGTGTCAGAGTGCGGAGACAGGGTGATATTTTGTTCTTGCTTTGCAGGACAAACCATGTTATACTGTCTTTCGCATGGGAGTAGATGGGTGCTGGTGTGCCCCCCGGTCTTCAAAACCGGTGCAGGTGGTGAAGAGCTGCCCAGGTGGGTTCGATTCCCACATATTCCCGCCAGACGAGGCGCCGCAATTTGCGGCGCCTCGTTTTTTATCTCCATTGAGGCGGGGAGGGAGTGAGGAAACATGGATATGAAACAACTGGAGGTGTTTACCGCCGTGGTGGAGAACAACAGCTTCTCCCGGGCGGCCCAGTGCCTCCACCTGACCCAGCCCACGGTCAGCGCCCACATCGCGGCCCTGGAGCGGGAGCTGCAGGTCAAGCTGATCGTCCGTACCACCAAGGAGCTCTATCCCTCTGACGCCGGACGGCTGCTCTACCGCTACGCCAAGCAGCTCCTGACCCTGCGGGAGGAGGCCCAGGAGGCCATCCGAGCCTATCGGGAGGAGATGGCGGGGACGGTGACCCTGGCGGCCTCCACCATCCCGGGCCAGTACTTCCTGCCCCGGCTGCTGCAGGACTTTCGGGAGAAATATCCCGACATCCGCTTTGAGCTGCGGATGGTGGACAGCGCCGAGGCGGTGGCCGCTGTGGCGGCCCGGACGGTGGAGATTGGCTTTTGCGGCACGCTGGTGGACTCCCCCAAGTGTGTCTTTCAGGAGTTTGCCCGGGACCGGCTGGTGATTATCACCCCCAACACGGAGAAGTACCGCCGCTTCCAGCGCACAGGCTTTCCCATCCGCCAGATCACCGAGGAGAGCTTCATCAGCCGGGAGAAGGGCAGCGGCACCCGGAAGGAAACGGAGCTGTTTTTGCGGGAGATGGGGGTGGACGTAAGCCGACTACAGGTGACCATGGAGGTCCACTCCACCGACAGCATCCGCCGTATGGTGGCTCAGGGGCTGGGAATCACCGTCATGTCCCGGGCGGCCTCGGCAGCGGACTGCCAGGCCCACCGGCTTCTGGCCTTCGACTTTGACAGTGTGAGCCTGCGCCGAAAGCTCTATCTGGTCCGGCAGAAAAACGGCATTCTCTCACCCGTGGCCCAAGCCTTTTACGACTTTGCCAGGGAGTATTACAAAAAGTAGGATCCGGTATGAAATGGGCTCAACTGGGAAATAGACAAAATATTCACAAATTATTAGTAAATGTGCATAAAATGGCGGAAAAACAAGGAAAAATGCTTATAGAGTTTATTGATAAATCTGCGATTTTCCTTGCAGGAAACCATGATTTCTGTAAAAATAAGAACAGATGGAAATCGAAAAGCGGGAGCGAGCGATGGAAAGAGATTACCTGATTTTGACAAACAATCCTCTGGTGGTCCGCTGCCTGGAAAAGTGGTATGACATTGCCTATGAGGATGTGGGCTACCGGGATGTCCTGGTGAAAGCTCGGGATTTGGTCTATCTGGGTCATACCCTCTACACCCATCCCCTCTCCGGCAGTGTCAAGCCCAATGAGACCCCCTATAAGTCCGTGGTAGTGTCCAAGGTGCCTCACACATTCTCCCCGGAGCAGGCGGAGATCATGTCCAACGCGGTGATGGCCTTTGATAAGTTTACCCCCCGGAATCGCGTGCTGACAGACAAGCTGCGGGAGGATTTCCAACTGATTGACTATACCCTGCTTTGCGGCGGCATTGATTTTGACGCCGTGGCGGGTCTTAGTATGCTGCAACAACCATAAAAAATCAGATAGAAGGAGGAGGTGTTCGCTTTGAAATTGGAGCTGGGCTTCATTGAGATCAGCGATATTCAATTTTCAAAGGAATGCAAAGTGGAGAACGGTACGCTCTTCGTCAACCCCGATGAGGTGAAGGCGTTCGTTTTCCAGGATGATGATGTCAAGGCTTGCCTGAAGGATGCTTGCTTTGATATTGCCAAACCCGGTGAGAGCGTCCGCATCACCCCTGTGAAGGACGTTATCGAGCCCCGTGTGAAGGTAGAGGGCCCCGGCGGAGAGTTCCCCGGTGTCATCGCCAAAGTCGATACCGTCGGTTCCGGCAAGACCCACGTCCTGCGCGGCATGGCTGTGGTCACTGCCGGTAAGATCGTGGGCTTCCAGGAGGGCATCATCGATATGTCCGGCCCCGGCGCTGAGTACACTCCGTTCTCCAAGCTGCTGAACCTGGTCATGGTCTGCGAGCCTGTGGACGGTCTCAAGCAGCACGAGTATGAGCATGCCGTGCGTATCGCCGGCCTGCGGGCTGCCACCTTTGTGGGTGAGCTGGGCCGCAATGTGGAGCCCAATGAGACCAAGGTCTTCGAGACCTATGGCATCAAGGAGGGCATGCAGAAGTATCCCGACCTGCCCCGTGTGGCCTATGTCCACATGCTCCAGAGCCAGGGCCTGCTCCACGACACCTATGTCTACGGTGTGGATGCCAAGCGCACCCTGACCACCATCATCAACCCCACCGAGACCATGGACGGTGCCATCATCTCCGGTAACTGCGTCTCCGCCTGCGACAAGAACACCACCTATCATCATCAGAACAACCCCGTGGTGGCTGATCTGTTCGAGCAGCACGGCAAGAGCCTGCTGTATGTCTGCAACATCATTACCAACGAGAACGTGTATCTGGCCGACAAGCAGCGTTCCTCCGACTGGACCGCCAAGCTGTGCCGCCTGCTGGATCTGGACGGCGTCATCGTTTCTCAGGAGGGCTTCGGCAACCCCGATACCGACCTGATCATGAACACCAAGAAGATCGAGCTCCAGGGCGTCAAGACCACCATCATCACCGATGAGTACGCTGGTCAGGACGGCAAGTCCCAGTCCCTGGCGGACGCTGATCCTCTGGCTGACGCTGTGGTTACCGGCGGCAACGCCAATGAGGTCATCATCCTGCCCAAGATGGACAAGGTGATCGGTATGCTGGACTATGTGGACAAGATCGCCGGCGGTCACGCTGGCTCCCTGCGGCCTGACGGCACCATCGAGGCCGAGCTGCAGGTTATTACCGGCGCCACCAACGAGATGGGCTTCAACCGTCTCAGCGCCAGATAAGGGAAAGGAGGATGCTGGAATGAGTTTCAAGGTAGTACACTATATCAACCAGTTCTTCGCCAACATCGGCGGCGAAGAAATGGCACACGTGCCCCCCGAGAAGCGGGACGGCTTCGTGGGCCCTGGTCTGGCCTTCAATCAGGCCTGGAAGGGTGAGGCGGAGATCGTCAACACCATCGTGTGCGGCGACTCCTACTTTGCCGAGCATGAGAAGGATGCCAAGGAACAGGTCCTGAACTGGGTCAAGGAGATCAATCCTGACCTGTTCATCGCCGGCCCTGCCTTCAATGCCGGTCGTTACGGCTATGCCTGCGCCACCATCTGCAAGGCGGTCCAGGACGAGCTGGGCATCAAGGTCCTCACCGGTATGTATGAGGAGAACCCCGGCGCCGACCTGAAGAACAGCGTTCTGATGGTCGCCACCACCAACAGTGCCGCCGGCATGCGCAAGGCTGCCCCCGTCATGGCCAAGCTGGCTATGAAGCTGATGAAGGGCGAGAAGCTGGGCGCCTCCTGCGAGGATGGCTATATGCCCAACGGCATCCGCCGCAACTTCTTCGAGAAGGAGCGCGGCTCCAAGCGCGCGGTGGATATGCTGCTCAAGAAGCTGGCTGACAAGCCCTTCACCACCGAGTACCCCATGCCCTCCTTCGACCGCGTGGCCCCCAACAAGGCCAT
>CALXDZ010000082.1 GCA_944387205.1 uncultured Oscillospiraceae bacterium | reverse complement strand
CCCTCAACGAGTACCGCAACAACATTGAAAAGGATGCCGCTTTGGAGCGTCGTTTCCAGCCCGTCCAAGTGGGCGAGCCCAGCCAGGAAGCGACCCTGGAGATCCTCAAGGGCCTGCGGGACAAGTATGAGGCCCATCATAAGCTCCAGATCACCGACGAGGCTCTGGAGGCTGCCGTCAAACTCTCCGCCCGGTATATCAACGACCGTTTCCTGCCCGATAAGGCCATCGACCTGATGGACGAGGCCGCCAGCCGGGTGCGGATGGAAGAGGGCGGCGTCTCTCCCGACCTGAAGGCCATCGAGGAGAAGATCTCTGCACTGCGCCGGGAGAAGGAGGAGGCCATCACGGCCCAGGACTTCGAAAAGGCCGCTCAACTGCGGGATATCGAGAAGAACTATCAGGAGCAGATGGAGATCGAGCGGGACAAGTGGAAGAAGAGCAACCAGTGCCACCGTCCCGTCACCGAAGAGGACATCGCCGCCGTGGTGGCAGGCTGGACCGGCATCCCCGTCACGCGTCTGACGGAGGACGAGGGGCAGCGCCTGCTGCACATGGAGGACACCCTCCACAAGCGTGTGGTGGGCCAGGATGAGGCTGTGAAGGCTGTGGCCCGTGCCATTCGCCGGGGCCGTGTGGGGCTGAAGGACCCCAAGCGTCCCATCGGTTCGTTTTTGTTCCTGGGCCCCACCGGCGTGGGCAAGACAGAGCTGTGCAAGTCTCTGGCTGAGGCCATGTTCGGCGATGAGAGCGCTATGATCCGTATCGATATGTCTGAGTACATGGAGCGGCACACGGTCTCCCGTCTGATCGGTTCTCCCCCGGGCTATGTGGGCCACGAGGAGGGCGGCCAGCTGACGGAGAAGGTCCGCCGCAAGCCCTATTCCGTGGTGCTGTTCGATGAGATCGAAAAGGCCCACGAGGACGTGTGGAATGTACTGCTGCAGATTCTGGACGACGGCCGGATCACTGACTCCCAGGGCCGCACCGTGGACTTCAAGAACACGGTCATCGTGATGACCTCCAACATCGGCGCCAAGAGCATTACCGCTGCCAGCAGCAAGCTGGGCTTCTCTGCTGAGGAGCAGGGTACCGACCAGGATGAGGAAAAGCGTTTTGCCAAGGTGCGGGAGACCGTTTTGGCGGAGCTGCGCCAGGTCTTCCGTCCTGAGTTCCTCAACCGAATCGACGACACCATCGTCTTCCGTCCCCTGAGCCAGGCGGATATCGCCGAGATCGCCCGGCGGATGCTCCACACCGTATCGGAGCGGATGGAGAGTCTGGGCATCCATCTGGATGCCAGCGACGAGGCGGTGCAGGAGCTGGCCAAGGAGGGCTTCGATCCCGTCTATGGCGCAAGACCTCTGCGCCGTGCCATCCAGAACAAGGTGGAGGATACCGTGGCTGAGCAGATGCTCAGCGGCGAACTGAAGGAGGGCGACACCGCCCACATCACCGTGCAGGATGACAAGCTGTGCATCAGCAAGTAAGTGCTCCGGATTTGGACGCTGCATCTATGAAACAGGACCTCCCGTGCCCTTAAGGCACGGGAGGTCCTTTCCTGTGTACGGATATCCGGGCAGCTGCGCCGGATGCTTTTGCCGCTTGGATTGACAGGATATAACAAATATAGTACATTGAGGCATATGTGAAATCTAAGTGCAGAAGCGGCTGCTCTCCGGGAGAGCACGCTCGGGAAAAGAGGTAAACAATGTTCAACTGGATCTCCTTTTTGACCTATGCGGTGGTTACAACGGTGACACCGGGCCCCAACACGATCACCTCCATGACCAATGGCAGCCGAAAGGGCTTTTGCAGGGCACTGCCCTATAATTTTGGTATCTGGGTCGGATTTTCCGTGGTCATGGTGTTTTGTGCTGTGGGGTGCAGCCTGCTCTCTGCTCTAATCCCCAGGATCAAAACACCCATGCTGATGGTGGGAGCGGCCTACATTCTGTACCTGGCTTGGAAAACCTTCCGCAGCAGCGGCATCCAGGAGAGGACCCAGCAGGACGGGTTCCTGGCAGGACTTTTCCTGCAGTTTGTCAATCCCAAAATCTATATTTACGGTATTGTATCCATGGAGGTCTATATTCTGCCCTATTTCAGCGGCCAGACGCTTGCGCTGTTAGGGTTTGCGCTGCTGCTGTCCTCCATCGGCTTTTTCTTCACGCTGTGCTGGTCGGCCTTTGGCTCCGTGTTCCGCCGGCTGTTTTCCAAATATGCCAGGGTGGTCAACACCGTTATGGCGCTGCTGCTGGTGTACTGTGCTGTGTCCCTCTTTCTGAACTGACGAAAACCGGGAGCATCCCTTTAGGGTGCTCCCGGTTTTTTGCCTAAAGTTGTTCACTTGCGGTAGTAGATCAGCATGCTCAGCTCCGTATCCTCTGCGCCGGGATTGCAGTAGGTGTGGGCCACATCCGCGTGGAAGCGGATGGAATCCCCCATGGTCAATGTATAGGCCTGCCCATCCACGGTGATCTGCAGCTGCCCGGCAAAGACGGTGATATACTCCTCCGAGCCCTCCAGGTGGGGCTGGGCGGAGAGGTGCCCGCCGGGCTTGATGTGGATGCGGTAGGTCTCAAACAGATGCTCGTCGTCAAAGGGGAAGAGGGGATAGTTCACATACCGCCCCTCGTCCTCTGCCAGAGGCTGTGCCTCCGCCTGCCGCAGCACGGCCACCTCCTGCTGTCCGTCCTCCACTAAGGAGGTAAAGGAGACCTTGTATCCGTTGGCGATCTTCCAGAGAACGGAGATGGTGGGATTGACCTCTCCCTTTTCGATCTGGGCCAGCATGCTTCGTGAGACGCCAGTCAGAGCCGCTGCCGCGTCCAGGGTCAGCCGTTTTTTCGTCCGTATGGCTTTGACGTTTTCTGCCACCACTGCGGTCACATCCATTTTTTCACGCTCCTGTTGACATTATATCGGAAATATAGTATATTATACAAGAAATCCGGTATCGTGGAAATTCTTCTAGCATGATACCACGCCCTGAAGGAGATGTCAAAGATGTTCAACTGGTTTTCCTTTCTGACGTACGCAGTAGTCACGGCGATCACACCGGGACCCAACAATATCATGTCCATGACCAACGGCAGCCGGAAGGGATTCCGCAAGGCGCTGCCTTTCAATCTGGGCATCTGGGTGGGCTTTTCCATCGTCATGGTGCTGTGCACCGTGTTCTGCAGTCTGCTCTCTGCCCTGATCCCCAAGATCAAGACGCCCATGCTGGTGGTGGGAGCGGCCTATATGTTGTATCTGGCCTGGGAAACCTTCCGAAGCGGCGGCATCGAGGAGGGATCTCACCGGGACGGTTTTCTGTCAGGTCTCCTGCTGCAGTTTATCAATCCCAAGATCTATGTCTATTGCATCATGTCCATGGAGGCTTATATTCTGCCCTATTTCAGCGGTCAGGTGCTTCCTCTGTTGGGCTTTGCACTGCTGCTGGCGTTCATTGGCTTTTTCTTCACACTGTGCTGGTCGGCCTTTGGCTCTGTGTTCCACTGGCTGTTTTCCAAGCACGCCAAGGTGGTCAATACCATTATGGCGCTGCTGCTGGTATACTGTGCGGTGTCTTTGTTTTTGGCATAACGAAAAATGGTTCCAGGCGGGAGCGTCCTTTGAAGGGTGCTCCCGTCTGCTTTTTCTTCTTCCAAGGTGCAGATGCCTCCTTTCCGCAAAGCAAAAATTCCCATAAAAAATATGGGAATTGACAAGCGGGCCTGCACCAGGTATACTCGGGATACCTCAATAGGAGGAATTCTTGGACAAAAAAGTGAGAAGGAAGCCAATGAAACGCAACTGGGCATTTTTACTGCCTGTTTTTTTCTGCATGATGCTTTGGATCTCCGTTACGGCCCGGGCAGAGGACGGGATCACTGTAGATGAAAACCACTTTCCCGACCCGGTGTTCCGTCAATGGATTTTGGACGAAAAGAATTTGAACGGAGCGGGCGCCGACGGCGTACTGACGGCGGAGGAGGTCCAGGGGATCACGGAGATCCAGGTGTCCAATCAGGGAATCGCCTCCCTGGAGGGGATCGGGACCTTTGTTAACCTGGAGAAGCTCTATTGCAGCAATAACTTGCTGACGGCTTTGGATGTGAGCGGAAATCCCAGGCTCATGACGCTGCTGTGCGATATCAACCGCTTGACAGAGCTGGATCTGAGCCACAACACCGCTCTGGTCAATTTGAACTGCGAATCCAATTATCTGACCAGTCTGAATCTGACCGGCTGCACAGAGCTGGACTGGCTCTACTGCCGGCACAATCTGCTCTCTCAGCTGGACCTGTCCACCAATACGAAACTGACTTTCATAGAGACCTTTGACAACCGCCTGACCAGCATCGATGTGAGTATGCTCACCCAGCTGGGGTTTCTGCATATCGACCACAACCAGCTCACAGAGCTGGACCTGAGCCACAATACCGCCCTGGTCAACGACGGCAGCGGCTTTGTGGTACGCAATAATTATATCCGTAAGCTGATCCTGCCGGATCATGAGAATCTGACGGTGAAGCCGGACGTCTACGCGGAGCAAAATGACCAGGACGGCTATGCCGAGACGGAGTGGTACCTGGACCAGGGCTTTACCCAGCCTGTCGAGGGGGACATCCAGGCCAAGGGCCAGACCCTCTATGCCAAGTGGATCCCCAATCCCTACACCATCTCCTTCCATGCCAACGGGGGCACCGGGACCATCGCGCCAATTTCCACGGTGTACGACGCTCAGGTGCAGCTGCCTTCCCAGGGGATGAGCCGCAAGGGCTACACATTCAAGGGTTGGAAAGGCTATGTGGATGGCAAGGACCGTTTCTATGCCCCCGGGGAGACCGTGAGCAACCTGACCGGTAAGAAGTCCTATCAAAATGCCATCACGCTCTATGCTCAGTGGGAGCCCTATCAGGCCAAGCTGGAGGCCAACGGCGGCCGCTTTTCCGATGGACAGGAGACTGTGGTGCTGCCGGTGACGGGGGAGAGCGCCCCGCTGTCCTTGCCCGGCTCCCAAGCGGTGCAATGGGAGGGCAGGGAGCTGCTGGCCTGGGCCCAGACGGCAGCGCCGGACTTCTCTCAGGATACGCCCTTTTATCTGCCTGAGGCAGAGGTGACGGTCCCTCAGGGCAGTGACTTTTACGCCCAGTGGCGCCGGGATGAGGCCTTTGTGGTCTACCACGGAGGGGATGACACCGTGCGGCTGCAAAAGCGAACAGACGAGAGCCTTTCCCTCTACGGTGGCGATACCTTTTTGCGGGACAGGAAGCCCCTCTTGGTCTGGAATACCCGCCCGGACGGCACCGGCATCAGTTACCTCCCCGGCACCTCTGTGGCCAGCAGTGCCCTGGAGGGGGACATCGCCCACCTCTATGCCCTGTGGGTCTATCCCACCCAGACGGAGCTGACCCTGAATAGGGACAGCTATGTCTATACAGGAAAGAATGTGGCCCTGGAGGCGCAGGCTGCGGTGGAATGCGCCGGCGCCCTGGTGGAGGGAACTCAGGTGGAGTATGTGTATTACCTGGCCTCCCGGCCGGACACGCCCCTTCCCGCTGCCCCCACAGAGGCGGGCAGCTATCTGGTCCGGGCGGTGTTCCGTGGGGACGACGGCCGGGCCCTCATGGAGAGCCGCAGTGGGGCAAAGGCTTTCACCATCACCCAGGGCACGGCGGCTTTGGCCTTTGACGGCCCTCAGACCTTCCTGTGGACGGGTAAGGCGCCGGACCTGCAGGGCCCGACCCTGACCCTGAACGGGGCACCCTGGGAGGCAGAGCTGACCTATCGCTATCGTACCCAGGGAGCGGAGGTCTGGACGCCCGGACTGCCTACGGCGGCGGGCAGCTATCAGCTCCGGGCCACCCTGGAGGAGACGGCCAGCCACACCGCCGCAGTGGCGGAGACTACGGTGCAGATCTTCTGCTTCCAGGAGCGGGATGGCCTGGTGACCGGCTCTGTTCCGGTAGAATTGCCCGGCGGTTCGGGCAGCTGCCAGGTGGTAGTGGCCCTCTATGATAAGGCAAGCGGTCAGCTGCTGGATCGGACGGTCTGCACCTGCGCCTTGGGACAGGGCGCGGTGACCTTGACGGACCTGCGCCTGGACTCCCGGGGCAGGGAAAACCTGACTGTGAAGGTCTTTCTGCTGGGCGGGAGCTTGAGCCCTCTGGGCCCGGCCTCCACCTATGCGGTCTGGCGGACTTAACACACAGAGAAAAAAGACAGGCGGGCGCATTCTAAAAGGATGCACCCGCCTGTTTTTACTATCTCGTCTGGCTGCGGCAACGCCAGAGCAGGACACCTATGCCCACTCCGGCCGACAGACCAGTGCAGAACGGGGCGGCAAAGAGGAGGTCGAAAACCGCCGCCTCAGGGTCATAGGTCCCCAGAAGGCCCCGGCGCAGCTGAGCCCCGGCGGAGGGAAACTGGCACAGCAGTACCAGCCCCGCCGTGACGATGGCCAGCCCCAAAGCTGCCGGCAAAAGGCTCCGACTTCGCCGACGCAGGGAAAAGGCCATCGCTCCGCCGCAGAGTGCGGGGAGGAGCAACAGCGCCAGCAGGGGCGGCAGGATGCTTGGGGTCAGAGGGGCGATGAGCTGAATTGCCAGGCGGGTCAAAAGCGCGGCAGCGGCCACAGCCAGCACGGCCGTCAGCCCCTCCCGAAGGGTCCAGTGCTTTCTCACGGGACAGCACTCCTTTCTGTTAGAGGTGAACTTGAGGAAGCTGTGTCTCACTGGGACTTTGTGGACGGAGTTCCGTGGGACTGGAGATGCTCCACCAGCTGCTCCATCAGGGTGCGGTCGGTGGGATGGAGCCGCAAAAATCCTGCCTCAGTGGCCAGGGAGAGGACCGCCAGACGGTCCGTATGGAAGAAGAGGGTGGCAAAGCCCTCTTCTTGGTTGTCCCAGACCAGGGAAACTGTAACAGAGCGGGTGCTGTCATCGGTGACCACGCTCTCCTGAGGCCAGGGAAGAAGATTGTGCAGGTCCGGACGGTATCGGGAGGACTGGAGCAGGGACAAGATGGCCTCGAATTCCTCCTCGCCTGGGTATATGGTGTTCACTGTGTAGGTGTCAAAGGCCAGGGAATGCAGTTCATCGATGCCGCTGATGGTGCAGGAGGCGCTGAGGCTGGTGACAGCGGTGTGGCCTTCCGGGAAGAGGGAGGCAAAAGACCGGGGCCACAGCCGCCATACCGCCAGGGCCAGCAGCAGAAGGGCTGCCGCGCCTGCCAGAGCTTTTTTCCAGAATCTGCGTTTCATGATGCTTCCTCCTTTTCAGGATTTGCAACTCACTCCCGCTGCCGCAGGTCACACAGCCGGGAGACAGTCCCGCAGTGGGGGCAGGTGATAGGGTCTGCACCGACATGGCTCAGTCCGGGGAACCACCGGCCCACAGGACATAGGGGCTGCCCGCAGACGGGGCAGAGATAGGGATGCCGGGCATAGTCCCGGCTCCCGCCCACCAGGGCGATCACAAAGAGCACCGCGCCCAGGACCAGCAGCGGCCGTCCCCAGCCGGTCTCCCTCCCCAAAAAGCCTGCCAAAAGCAGAAGAACGCCGAGCAGGGTAAGCAGGTTCCATATTTTCTGACGCATGATGATCCCTCCTGCGTTTTCGTTAAACAAAAACACTTGTCTACAATATTAGTATATACCAGGATTGCAAAAAAGCAAGATGGGGAGATTGGCGAAGGAGACTGGTCTGGAAAGAAGGGCCATGGTATACTTTTTTCAAATGGAATGAGAAAAAAGGAAAAGTTTCTGTAACGAATCCGCTTCTAAAAGAACCAACAGACAGAAGGAACGAGAGGGGGGAAGGACATGGCCTTTGGCGGCGAGGACCTGTATGAGCAGCACGCGAAAAGCGTCTATCGCTACCTCTTCTCATTGTGCGGTGAGGCAGACACGGCGGAGGAGCTGACCCAGGAGACCTTCTGCCAGGCCCTCAAGGGCCTGAGCACCTTTCGGGGTGAGTGTACGCCCCAGGTTTGGCTGTGTGCCATTGCCAAGCGGCTGTGGTACAAGGAGCTGGAGCGTCGGCGGCGCACGACGCCTTTGGAGGAGGAGACCCTCTCCTGGTTGCCAGCGGGCGACGACCCGGCGGGGGAGTACGAGCGCCGCAGCGACCGCATGGCCCTCTACCGAGCCATGCAGCAGCTGCCCCCGGACACCCGGGAGGTGCTCTATCTGCGCCTGGCGGGTGAGTTCTCCTTCCGGGAGATCGGAGACATTTTGGGGCGCAGCGAGGTGTGGGCCCGGGTGCGGTTTTACCGAGGAAAAGAGGAACTGTCACGAAGGATGGGAGGTAAGGAACATGGGGGGAACTGAAAAGAAATTGGACTGCTGCGTGGTCCGGGACCTGCTGCCCTCTTACATCGAGGAGCTGACGGAGGAGGAGACCACAGCTTTGATCCGAGCCCATCTGGAGGGGTGCCCCGGCTGCCGGGAGGTGGAGCAGGCCATGCGTGCCGCCGTTCCCGTAGAGAGAGCGCCCAAGCGGGCCCTGAGATTCCTCCGGCGGGTCAAGCGCACCCGGCTGCTGGCGGCGGTGCTGTCCGTCCTGGCGGCACTGTGGTGCATGTGGTGGCTCTATGACCAGGCTTTCCACTATGCCAATACCGAGACCGGCCGGCTGGCGGCGGTGGAGGATTATATTCCCTCTCCGGACACCTCCCTGGGGCTTACCGGCGTGGAGGAGGGGACACCTCTGGAGGTGGTGGGCTGGCAGACCCGGGAGGATCATCTCTTTATCTTCTACATGGCGGACAATGAAGAGCAGGTCCACGGCATCCTCCACCTGGTCCGGGGCCTCAACGGGAAATACCAGGCCGTGGAAGCGGATATGTCTCCCTCCGCCTATACCGCCGGGCTCTACGGGGGCAATCTGAGCCCCCGGGATACGGACTGGCGGCTCTTTTATCTGGCGGGCTATGACTGCCGGGACATCTACGCTGCGGAGGCGGAGTTCTGGTACCAGGATGCCGACGGCACGGGATATGACACCGCTACCATCCGCTATGACCTCAGTGGGGAGGACTTCCTCCGGGTGATGGACGTGGAGGAGCTGATGGAGGAACTGGGGCTTCCGGAAAAGGAGAACGCCAGTCTGGTGTTGGAGAGCGTGCGCCTTTTCGATAAAGATGGGGCAGATGTGACGGAGGCGTATCGGAACAACGATACAGACCTCTCCTGGAGCAGCGGAAAAAGCACGGCGGAGCGTTTTTTGCTCTATGTCTACCTGGGCATCGTGGCCCTGATCGGAGGGTGCCTGACCCGCTATTTCCTGCGTCGGGACTGAAAAAACATCAAACGGGAGGCCGCGGCATACGCCGCGGCCTCCCGTGCTGTTTTCAGTATGCGGACGGCGGTCTATCCAACTTCCCGGGCCTCCGCGATCCGGCCATCCGCCTCCCTGGTGCACAGCTGGAGGAAGAGCTGCATCAGGGGACTGAGGCACTTGTTCTTGTGGTGGCCGCAGACGGCGGTGATGGTGGTGCCGGTGAGCTCCGTGGGGATCTCCGCCAGGCACCCGCTGCGCAGCTCCTCCTCCACGGCGAAACGGGGGAGGTAGGAGACGCCCACGTCGCTGACCACCAGGTTTTTGATGGTCTGAATGCTCCAGAGCTCGATGGTGTGGTCCAGCATGATGGAGCGCTGCCGGAGATAGCGCTCGAAGATCTGCCGGAACACGCAGTTGGGCTCGTTGATGACGAAGGGCAGGGGGATCCGCTGGTCACGGGTGATGAAATCCGGGTGCTGCGCCCGGACCTTTTCCGAGGCCACCAGCGCCAGGGGGAAGGTACCCATGACATGGGTGGAGAGGCTGGTGCCGAAGCCTCCCACACAGTCGTAAAACACCCCCAGATCCAGACTTCCCTCCATCAGCTCGTCCCGGATGTCGTAGCAGTTCATAGAGCGCAGGAACAGCCGGGCCTTGGGAGCCTGGCGGTGGAAAGCCTTCAGAATGGCCGGCAGGCGGTAGCACAGCAGCGTCTCGCCCACGCCGATGTGCAGCTCTCCCTGACATTCGGCCAGGTCCTCCCGGAAGTTCCGCAGCCGGTCCAGAGAGGAGAGCACCTCGTCCACATAGGGGATCAGCTGCTCCCCCGCCTGGGTCAGCACCATTTTCCGCCCGATTTTTTCAAAGAGCGCCACGGAGAGCTCCTGTTCCAGCTGCCCGATCTGGAAGGAGATGGTGGACTGGGTGTAGCTCAGCCGCTGGGCCGCCCGGGCAAAGCTGCCCTCCTCCACCACGGCCCGGAAGGTGTTGAGATATTTCAGATCCACAGCTCTGCCCCCTTCTTAAATACTTCAATAAAATCGAACTAAAATTTCTAAAATTTCGATTTGATTAAATCATCTTCTGGTTGCATTATAAACATAGACCAAAGAGAATGCAAGTGCCGTCTGTCAAAAGACCTTTGACCCTGACGGCGGACGGCTGCCCGGGAGGAGAGAGAATATGATCCGAGAGAGCAAGACAATGGAGGAGATGGCCCTGCTGCAGACGGCTGCCAGAATGTGCGCCGCTGCCCGGACAGCGCCCAAGGCCCACGGAAAGGATACCATCCGCACCCTGGTGGTCACCGACCGGGAGAAGGAGGACCTGGCGGCGGAGATGGAGGCTCTGGGCCGGGAGCTGATGGGGGAGAAAATGCCCACCTGGTACGGCCGGGACGCCAACAATGTGCGCGGCGCCGGGGCGGTGGTGCTCGTGGGCGCCCGGCGGGAATACCGGGGCGTGCCCCACTGCGGCTACTGCGGCTTTTCGGACTGCGGGGCCTGCCAGGCCGCGGGGGGAAGCTGTGCCTACGCCTATGTGGACCTGGGGATCGCCGTGTCCTCCGCCGTCTCGGCGACCGCGGCGGGGGGAGTGGACTGCCGGATCATGCTCTCCGTGGGCAAGACGGCGGCCCGGATGCCCTGGGCCGGCGGAGACGTGCTCTGGCTGGGCATCCCTCTCTCCCTCTCCGGGAAGAACCCCTTCTTTGACCGCAATATTTTTCACGACTGAGGAAAGGATCGAAAGCCATGACGCGGAAACTGTATTATGACGCGATAGAGCAACGGACATTTGACGCACGCCTTCTGCGGCAGGAGACAAGCGGAGGCAGGACCCGGGCGGTGCTGGATCAGACCCTTTTCTATCCCGGCGGCGGGGGCCAGCCCTGCGATCTGGGGACCCTCAACGGCGTCCCCGTCACGGAGGTGTACGAGGAGGAGGGGGAGATCGTCCATGTGCTGGACGGGTCCCTGGAGGGCGAGCAGGTCCGGGGAGAGATCGACTGGCCCCGACGCTTTGAGCTGATGCAGCAGCACCTGGGCCAGCATATCCTCTCGGCGGTGTTCGTCCGGGATTTCGGCCTCAACACCGTGGGACTGCGGCTGGAGCGGGATGCCATGTGGATCGACCTGGACGGGTATGTTCGGGAGGAGGCGGCCGCTCAGGCCGAGGCGGCGGCCAACGAGGTGCTCTATGAGGATCTGCCGGTCCGTATCCTCTTCCCCGACCGGGAGGAGATCAGCCGCAGGTCCAAACGGCCCATCCCCCAAACGGACCAGGCCATCCGCATCGTGGAGATCGGAGAGCTGGACTTCACCCCCTGCTGCGGGCTGCAGAACCAGACCACCGGCCAGGTGGGGCTCATCAAAATCCAGCGGCTGGATACCCACAAGAGCGGCTCGAGGATCCACTTCCTCTGCGGCCGCCCCGCCCTGCGGTGGGTCTGTGCCCTCTGCGGGGATGCCGCCCGTCTGCTCCGGGAGCTCAACTGTGCAGAGACGGAGCTGGCGGAGCGGGTCCTGCGGCAGCAAAAGGAGCTGCGGGAGCTCAAGGACCAGCGCCAGGCCCTTCTGGGACGTTTGGCCCGGGCCCGGGCGGCGGAGCTGCTGCAGCAGGCGCCGCGGGTGGGAGAGGTCGCCCTGGTGCGCCTTGCCCTGCCGGAGACCACCCAGGAGGAGATGAAGCTGCTCTTTGCCTGCCTGACGGAGCAAAAGGGCGTGGCCGCGGTACTGGGCGGCCGGACTGGGGACGGAGCCTTTTTGCTCTTCGGCTGCAACAAGGCGGAAAAGCGGGTGGATGTGCGCCCGGCGTTCCGGGAGGCCATCGCCGGCATCGGCGGCAGGGGCGGCGGCGGAGCCTGCTGTGCCCAGGGCTTCGGCCCGGACGCTGAACGGCTGGAGGAGATCCTGACAGCGGCCGTCGCCCAGCTGGAGCAGCAGCTGCAGGCATAGGACCGGGCATTCCGGCCGCACGCCGGCCGTGCCATAGACAGCCTGCTCCCTCGCAAAGTGTGTCCCCTGCGGGCACAGAAAAGCGGCCGGAGAGCCGCCGGGGCCGGGCTCCCAAACATCATCAAGGAGGCAATGAAACATGAGCAGAAAAGCGTATTTGGCAAAGGGCTGCGAGACCTGTGGGTTCCCGTTTTCCCACGCGGCGGAAGGCGGCGGAGCGGTGTATCTCTCCGGCCAGCCCTCCATGGATCTGGTCACCAGCCAATTCATCGACGGGACCTTTGAGCAGCAGTTCCTCAAGTGCTTTTCCAATCTGGACGAGGCCCTGGAGGTTGCCGGCCTGACCCGGGACGACGTGGTGAAGTGCACGGTGTTCCTCACCGATATGCGGGACTTCCCCGCCATGAACAAGCTCTATGCCCAGCAGTTCCAGGCGCCCTATCCGGCCCGCTCCTGCTTCTCCGTGACGGGTCTGCCCATGGGCGCCAAGGTAGAGGTAGAGATGATCGCCCACAGAGGGGAACAGTAGGCCGGGAGACCCAAGACCGGGCGGGACGGTCCGGGGCTGGGACCGTACTC
Source organism: uncultured Oscillospiraceae bacterium (assembly GCA_944387205.1). Classification (GTDB taxonomy): domain Bacteria; phylum Bacillota; class Clostridia; order Oscillospirales; family Oscillospiraceae; genus Oscillibacter. Next base: position 5,987 of record CALXDZ010000082.1, on the reverse strand, counting down.
TCACGCCCCTCAGCAGCTCCCCTCCCCGGGAGAAAAGAGAAAAACGGCAAAGGAAGGCCGCGGCACACGCCGCGGCCTTCCTTATTTTGGGGGCTGAGAGGATTTTTGGGAGGTTAGTTTAACGATGGCACCGTTAGAATGACAGTCGGCCTTACAGACGGTCCCATCCACTTTGCGGAACCGGATATGGTAAAGGCCGTTTTTCTTGGGGGAAAGATCGGTGATCTGCAGTTCCCAGGGATGACAGCCCAGGACCTTTGCCGCCCGGCGGTAAAATCCGCTGCAGTGGAACAGCACCCGGCGGGACTGGGCTTCTGTGACGCCCCTTTTCACCAAGCCCAAGAGGGCGTCCAGGCCCTTGCCTGCCACATATCCCACCAAAGTCATGATCCAGGGATCGGAGGTGCAGAGAAGCACCAGCTCTCCAAAGCCGCTGGCGCCCTGCTCAAAGCGGGCCTTTTTGTAGATGACCAGCCCCTTGCGGGAGAGGGGCTCCTCATTGCTCTGGCTGCGCCGCAGGCAGATATATCGGGCAAAGTGGTGCTCCGGCGTCTGGGAAAGAGAGGGGAGAGCCTCCATAACAGCCCGGGCCGTCTCCAGGCTGTGGGCGTTGAAGGCGAAGAAGTCCAGAAAACTCAGATGCTCCCCCTCCACCAGCTCCAGGGAAAAGCCGTCCCCTGTGTCCAGCTGCGCCTCCACCTGTTCCAGAGGCACATCCGTAACTACAAGACGCCGCAGCAAAGGTGTCGCTTTTTCTGCTTCCAAATCCCCCAAGGGGTCGCTTTCATAGAGGGAAAGCAGAAGGGTTCGGTACATGAAAAGCCTCCTTTCCGGGCGGGCCGCAGGGCTCAACCGCCTTTTGCGGTGTGGACGCTGGCTATGTTACAGCCCTGCGTTTCAGGGCAGCGCCTTGGTCAGAGGCCGCCAGGTGCCGTCCTCCAGGCAAAAGACCCGGACCTCTGCCGGCGTCTGGGATAGGGAAAGCGTCAGTGTGACGCTGGCCTGCTCGGCGGTCCGGGCGGCAGAGGCGCAGCCTGCCATCTGCCCGCTGCTGTCATAGGCCGCCGCCAGCACCGTGCCGGCACCCTCCAGAGGGGCGGCGAAGGTGTAGTCGGCGCCGTTCACCTGAACGGTCACCGGCACAAGATCCAGGGCGTTTTGGATGGCCCGGAGGATCTCAGGGCGGCCCCATTCTCCGGCCTGCTTGTTGTAAAGCCAGTAGTAATAATTGGCGTTGTCAAAGGAGTCCTCCCACCACAGACAGGGTACGTTCCGCTCCGCCGCCTGCTCAAAGAAGTACTGCACCTTGGGGGCCTGGTCAGCGTCGCTCTCCCAGTGGGTGATGCCCAGCTCGCCCACGATGACGGGAACGTTGCTCGCTTCTGTAAAGGCATCCACTGCGTCAAACAGCTTGTTCGTTTCGGTCACATAGCCCTCATAGATATAGCTGGGATCATTGACCAGGTTGGGATCCTTTTCCATGGCGCTGTAGGAGTGGATCTGGACCATGAGATAGTCGTCATCTTCCGGCAGCACCAGGCTGGAGAGCTGACCGTAGTGGTTGTAGTTGGCCACCGCCAGACACAGAAGGCGGGTGCCGTTGCGGCCGCCCGTAGCTCGCACGGTGTTCACGAACAGCTCATTGAGTTCGTTGACCCGGCTGACCTGGGTGGAGAAATGATCAGCAGGGGCTCCCTCATACCAGTCCATGGTGGGTTCGTTGCAGGGCTCAAAGATGAGCCGGTCGGGATAGTCCTTGAAATAGGTGGCGATCTGCTGCCAGATGGCGGCAAAGCGGGTATTAACCTCTTGGGTATATTCCTCGAACATCCAGTCCTGATGCCACTGTCCGTCCACATAGGAGCGCTGGAGATAGTCGTTGTGGGTGTTGAGGATGCAGTAGGCTCCCTTGCTGAGGATGTAGTCCACGATCTCCTGCACCTTTTCAAGCCAGGCCTGGTCGATTTCATAGGTGGTATCGTTCACAAAGGAGGTCCAGGTCACCGGCAGACGTACCACATTGGCCCCCTGGGCCAGGAAGAGGTCGATCATCTCATAGGGGTCTGTCTGGATGCGGGAGAACTCAAAGAAGCAATCGGCCTTTGCCGCCTCGGAGGCAAAGGGAGCGCTGATCAGCGTTATCGTGGTGGAGAAGGTGGCGCCGTTCCACGCTGCGCCGGCCTGGGGCAGCTGGGACTTGTCAATGTCCAGGAAGCAGCTGTAATAGCCGTTGCCGTTGGGCTCTCCGGTGGTTACTGTTTCGTAGGTTTCATCCATGGAGGGAAGCTCGGTCACCTGGCCGCCGGTCGTGGTGAGCTTGGTGTTTGAAAAGGAGAATTTGACAGGCTGGTCCTGGATGGTGGTCATGACGGCGATGGTGAACAGCCCGCCGATCCAGTCCGGCTGGTTGTCGCTGCTGTTGTAATAGGGCAGCGTGACGCTGACAGAGTAAGAATCCTCATGGATCTGATTGAAGGTCAGCCACTCATAGGCCTCATTCCAGAACCAGATGCCCAAGCCGTAGGGGGCGCTTTCACAGTAACCGATGGGGAAGCCGTCGTGATAGGTGACGTCGGCGATGAAAAAGTCCGGGAAGTTCACGCCCCAGGTCATCTCCGACACGGCCTCCTGGGGCGTCAGCGGGGCCTCCGGCTCTGCACCGGAGGCGGAAACGGTCAGCAGACCGGCCAGCAGGGAGAGGGCGGCTGCCAGGGCCAGGGTACGGGGCAAAAGGCTTCTTTTGGGTTTCATAGGCGTTTGCTCCTTTCGTGGTTTGGCTGCACGGGGAAAACGCGGGATATAAGCCTTATCTGGTGACTCAATAGTGGCTTTTTTGCGCTGTTTCACCAATTTTATAATATTTTACAAAATTTAGCAAGTTAAAAATTCTTTTTGCCTGGGGAGCAGAACGGACTCGAATGCAAAGTGTCAGATAATAAAGGCGGCGCATCTGCACAGATGCGCCGCCGCCTTTGAAAGAGACTAAAATGTTTTCCGGCTCAACCGCCTCAGGGTATAAAAGAGACCTGTGGATATGGCTACGCCAAAGGTATTCAGGATCAGGTCGTTGAGGTCAAAGCTGCGGTCCAGAAAAGGCTGGATGTTTTCAATGAGCAGGGAGGTGAGGACGCCCATGAGAAGCGTCCGTTTCCAGGTGCTGCCCCGGCGGAACAGGGGATAGAGGAAGCCGAAGGGCAGAAACAGCAAAATGTTGCCCAGATTCTCGGCGCCAAAGTCCCGGAAAAAGGTGAGATGAAAATCGTAGACAAAGGTGAACCACCGGTAGCCGCCCTCTCCCACGGGCCAGGGAAGCTGGTGATAGAAGAGGATATAGTAAAGATCTGAGAGCATGGCGGCAAACAGCGTCAGCCCCAGCAGGGCCGCCAGATAGGCCGGAAACAGGGCGGAGAGCACCAGCTTGGGGCCGGAGAGTGCTGGGGAGCGTTTCCTCTTATAGACGATGTAGAGGGCAAAGGTGAGAAGGGCAACGGGGATCATCTGCAGGAAATTGCCGATGTATGTGGAAAAAAAGAGGTATTGAAAGTTCATATCGTCGGGGAAATACATATCGGCAGCGCTCCTTTCAGCAGCCTGAGGAAAGCGTTGGTATAGAAGCAGGCGGGAGAACAGGCATGCTGCCCTCTTCAACGGTGATATGTTTTCCTGATCCGGTAATAATTCCAGATCAGAACAGGAATGCCCGGAAAAACCACCAGGAGGATCAGGGCGATGCCCAGTTGGGGAGAGCAAAAATAGAGGATACCGGCCAGGTAGAACGGGATGGCGTAGAGACACCACATGAGCCCGTTGGCCCGGTTATAGGCCGGGATGTCCCGGATCTCCTGGGGAGAAACGGTGGAGCCGCTCCAGAACCACATGGGGTCTTTCCGCCTGGCGGCGTAGATCCCAATGCTGGTAAAGATGAGACCCAGCAGGAAATTGATGATCAGATTGACGATGGCTTCCGTCATTGCGGCGGCTCCTTTCTGCGCAAAACATTGCCAGCGGTCTCCTTTAATAAAGATGATATCCGATTCCTGAGAAAAAGGCAAGAGCAGGAGCCGGCCGCCTGTCCTTGCCCTGTTAAAGCATCTTTTCAAGAACCAAAAAAATCGGAGCGTCCAAACCTGGACACTCCGATTGGTCCGAGTGACTGGATTCGAACCAGCGGCCTCTTGAACCCCATTCAAGCGCGATACCAAACTTCGCCACACCCGGATATTTTGTTTTGTGAGAGCCATTGCGCAAGAAGTATATTACCATACCCTTAAGGAGAATGCAAGCCTTTTTTACAAAAAAACAAAAAATTTTTTCAATAAGAAAAAAGCAAGTTTCCGGTGTCCTGTAGCTGCCCTGCCCGGCAGAAAAGCTGCCGGGCAGGGCAGAGAATCACAGCGTAACCACTGTAGGCGTATGGTGGACGGCGGGCAGGAACTTCTCCAGCAGGTCGGAGGTGCGCAGTTTGATGCTGCTGGTGTTCTTGCAGGGGTGGCAGCCCACATACTCCTCCTCCAGCACCTCCCGGTCGATGACCAGGCGCACCTGATTGTCCGGGTCATTCATCAGTCCCATGACGCTGACACTGCCCGGCAGCACGTCCAGCAGTTCCTGCATGTGGTTCTCGCTGGCAAAGCTCAGTCGGGACACCCCCAGCTGGGCGGACAGATCCTTGGTCTTGAAGGGCTTGTCCCCCGGCATCATCAGCAGATAAAAATTGGTCTGCTGCCGGTTGCACAAAAAGAGGTTCTTGCAGATCAGCACGTCCAGCACGCCGTCAATAACGTGGCAGACCTCCATAGTGGTGGCAGGGTCGTGGTCTGTGCGGATGTAGTCGATGCCCAGCTGGTCCAGCAGGTCATAGGTGCGGATCTCCCGCTCCTCCCGTCCGGTGCAGTCCGCAGGGCGGCCGTGATGCAGTTCCATTTCATGTCTCTCCTTGTCTTTAAGTGGTTTCAGGGTGGGAGGGCTCTGCCTTCTGATGGGCGGAGAAGTGGGCCCGGAGCCGGGCAAAGCTCTCCTCACTCAGGTCGTGTTCGATCTTACAGGCGTCCGCATAGGCCACCTGCTCCTCCACGCCTAGGGACATGAGCATCTGGGCGATGATCACATGCCTCTCGTAGATCCGTTGGGCGATGGCATCTCCTGCGGGGGTGAGGGTGATATAGCCGCTCTCATCCATCTCCACATAGCCCTGGGCGCGAAATTTCTTCATCTGCTCGCTGATGGTGGGCTTGGAATAGCCCATGCGGTTGGCCACATCCACAGAGCGCACAAAGCCCCGCTCCTGATGCAGCATCAAAATGGTTTCCAGATAATTTTCCGTTGTCTCCTGTACGTTCATGGAGGACCTCCTCTCTGCTCCACGGGGGCTGATGCAGTGCAGGCTCCCCAAAGCGATAATTTATTCATTATAGCATGGCTTCCAGCCGCAGGCAAACAAAAATCCCCCATTTCCGCTGGACGGAGAATTTCTCTTGACAGACTGCACCATATCTGGTAGGATGTGTCGCGTAAGTTAGCAAAAGATAACCGGCGCGGGCCGGCTGTTTATTTGCTTTAAGGTTAGCATTAACTAACTATAAAGCGGAATGGAAGGAAAGGAGATGCCCATGGACGCATTTTTGGTCAAGTACGGTGCCCCCACTCTGGCGGGGCTGAAGACAGGCAGCCTGTTCAATCTGCCCTGTCGTTCCCGACGGGAGCTGGGGGAGGCAGTGGCCCGGGGGAACCGGCGGCTGAATCCCAAGGGGCTGTATGTGGCGGTGCTGCGGCAGGACCGGGGTTCCGCGCTGATCCTGCTCTACCGCCGTCAGGAGCTGGAGGCGGACCTGCGCCAACGGGAGGCCGCTGCGCTGCTGTGTCAGCTGGGCTATCAGGAAGCCTCTCTGTGGGCGCAGCTCCAAGAGCTGCGCCGGCGACTGGCGGAGCGGGGGGACTTTCCCCACGAGATCGGCCTGTTCCTTGGCTATCCCCCAGAGGATGTCCGG
>CALXDZ010000081.1 GCA_944387205.1 uncultured Oscillospiraceae bacterium | reverse complement strand
TGATCTCCATGCGCTCGATGGTCTCCACGTCGTGGTGCATATAGCGGACCTTGATGCCCGCCTGGGTGAGGTAGACGGTGAGGTCCTCGGCCATCTTCTTGGTGAGGGTGGTCACCAGCACCCGCTCATTCCGGGCGGAGCGGGCGTTGATCTCGCCGATGAGGTCGTCGATCTGGCCCTCCACCGGCCGCACCTCCACTTTGGGATCCAGCAGACCCGTGGGCCGGATGACCTGCTCCACAACCTGGTCCGCCCGGCCCCGCTCATACTCGGCGGGGGTGGCGGAGACGTAGATAATCTGGTTGAGCCGGTCCTCGAACTCCTCGAACTTCAGCGGGCGGTTGTCAAAGGCGCAGGGCAGGCGGAAGCCGTAGGAAACCAGGCTCTCCTTCCGGGCCCGGTCGCCGTTGTACATGGCCCGGACCTGGGGCAGCGTCACATGGCTCTCGTCCACGAAGAGCAGAAAGTCGTCGGGGAAGAAGTCCAGCAGCGTCATAGGCGCCGACCCCACAGGCCGGTTGGAGATGACCCGGGAGTAGTTCTCGATGCCGGAGCAGTAGCCCAGCTCCGCCATCATCTCCATATCGTATTCCGTCCGCTGGCGGATGCGCTGGGCCTCCACGAACTTCTCCTGTTCCGTGAAGTAGGCCACCCGTTCCTCCAGCTCTTTGCGGATCTCCCCGATGGCCCGGTCCATCTTGTCCTTGGTGGTAACATAGTGGCTGGCGGGGTAGATGGCGATATGGTCCAGGTGGCGGTTTGCCTTGCCGGTGACCGGGTCGAACTCGGTGATGCGGTCGATCTCATCCCCGAAGAACTCCACCCGCAGGGCCCGGGCCTTATAGTAGGCCGGGTAGATCTCCACCGTGTCTCCCCGGACCCGGAACATATTGCGCTCAAAGGCGATGTCGTTGCGCTCATACCGGTCCTCCACCAGGCGGCGCAGCAGCTCGTCCCGGTCGAAGGTCATGCCCGTGCGCAGGGAGATCATCATCTTGGCGAAGTCCTCCGGCTCGCCCAGGCCGTAGATGCAGCTGACGGAGGAGACCACGATCACGTCCCGCCGCTCCAGAAGGGAGCAGGTGGCGCTCAACCGCAGCCGGTCGATCTCCTCGTTGGTGGCGGCGTCTTTTTCAATATAGGTGTCGGTATGTGGGATATAGGCCTCAGGCTGGTAGTAGTCGTAATAGGAAACGAAGTACTCCACCGCGTTGTGGGGGAAGAACTCCTTGAACTCCTCGCACAGCTGGGCCGCCAGGGTCTTGTTGTGGGCCAGCACCAGGGTGGGCCGCTGGACGGCCTCGATGACCTTGGCCATGGTGAAGGTCTTGCCGGAGCCGGTGACACCCAGCAGCACCTGCTCGTCCAAGCCGTTCTCCACGCCCTGGGCCAGCTTTTCAATGGCCTGAGGCTGGTCGCCGGCAGGCTGATAGTCAGATACCACTTGAAATTTCGGCATAGTCTTCTCCTTTGACAAAACGTACAGGGTACCAAGCAGCACTTATGGCAGTTGTCCCGAGTCCGCCATGGACACATAGTCCCCATCGGCTACCACGATATGATCCACCAGTACAATACCCACCGTTCCCAGAGCCTCCTTGACCCGAGCCGTGGCGGCGCAGTCGTCCGCTGAGGGCAGGGCGATGCCGCTGGGGTGGTTGTGGGACAAGATCACGCCGGAGGCGCCGGTGAGCAGCGCGTTCTCCACGATCTTGCGCAGGTCCACATTGATGGAGCTGACGCCGCCCTCGCCCACCCGACGGCAGGCCAGCAGCTTCCCCTTCCGGTCCAGGCACAGCTCATAGAGCACCTCCGCGGTCTCGCCGGTGAACAGCTCCAGCAGATAGTCCCCCGCTCGCTGAGAGGAGTTGAGCACCCGCTCCCGCTCCGCTGCCGCCATGCGGGACCGGCGATAGACCTGGGGCGTCAGCTTCAAAAGAGCAGCGGCTGACTCCCCCACGCCCTTCACCCGGCAAAGCTCCTCCACCGGCGCCGCCAGCACCGCGTCCAAAGAGCCAAACCGGTCCATCAGAGCGTGGGCGATGGGGTTGGTGTCCTTCCGGGGAATGGCGTAAAACAGCAGAAGCTCCAGCACCTCATGGTCGGCAAAGGCATCCAGTCCATGCTGGAGAAACTGCTGCCGTTTCTTCTCTCTGTGCCCGTCGTGGATGCCCATGTTCCGCCTCCTCCGTCCGCCTTCAGACACGCTCATTTTGCACTGGCCGGGAATAGGATATTATACCACGAGAACAAATGTTTGACAAGGGCTTTTCCGATCCAGAAGATTCCTTCTACCCCCTTCTTTTCCCCTTTGTCGAAACTTCCGATTTTTTCCGCCCAGGGTTGACACCGGAACAAAAGTGGCATAGTATGAATTTAAAAAGAGAAAATAGGTCCGGTAGGTAAGGCTACCACAGGGATATGGGTTGCTGCCGCGAAGTGATGGAGACATCATGAGAGGGTTTGAACAGGCGAGATCGAATACAAGGTGTCGTCTAACGCAACTGCACCGCCTTGTGAAGCTAAAGCTTGAACGGTCAGGGAGCCCCAAAGGCGGGCGGGCTTCTTTTTGAGACCCCAGTCGCTACCCACCGGGAGCGATTGGGCTTTTTTTCGCCAAAATATCCCGGGCACGGGTGTACAGAGAGGAGGAGCGCGCATGTTCGATTGGGAAAATGACCGGGAGCAGCTGCTGGATGAGATAGAGGAAATGATCAGCCGAAAGCGATATACCCAGCTGCGGGACCGGCTGGTGACTATGGAAGCCCCGGACGTGGCGCTTTTGATGCAGGAGCTGGAGGAGGAAAAGCTGCCGCTGGTGTTCCGACTGCTGCCCAAGGAGCAGGCGGCGGAGGTATTCGTGGAACTGGACTCCGACCAGCAGGAGATGCTGATCCAGGGCTTTTCCAATACCGAGCTCAAAGAGGTGCTGGACGAGCTGTACCTAGACGACACGGTGGATATTGTGGAGGAGATGCCTGCCAACGTGGTCAAGCGCATCCTGCGCCACGCGGACCCGGACGTGCGCAAGAGCATCAACGAGATCCTCAAATACCCCGAGGACTCCGCCGGCAGCATCATGACCACGGAGTTCGTGGACTTGAAGGCCTCGCTGACCGTGGAGGACGCCCTCAAGCGTATCCGCCGCACCGGCCCGGACAAGGAGACCATCAACATCTGCTATGTCACCGACGACGCCCGGCATCTGCTGGGCTACCTCTCCATCCGCACGCTGCTGCTGTCGGAGGAGGACGACATCATCGGCGACATCATGGACACCAATGTCATCTATGCCAACACCCTGGAGGACCAGGAAACGGTGGCCATGAACCTGAACAAATACGACTTTCTGGCCCTGCCGGTGGTGGATACGGAAAACCGCCTGGTGGGCATCGTCACCGTGGACGACGCCATGGACGTCTTGCAGGAGGAGGCCACCGAGGATATCGAGAAGATGGCGGCCATGCTGCCCTCCGACAAGCCCTATCTCAAAACCGGCGTCATTGAGACCTGGAAGGCCCGTACCCCCTGGCTGTTGATGCTGATGCTCTCAGCCACCTTCACCGGAATGATCCTCAACCACTTTGAAAGCTCCCTGGCAGCCTGTGCCGTGCTCACCTCCTATATCCCCATGCTCTCCGGCACCGGCGGCAACAGCGGCACCCAGGCCTCTACCGCCGTCATCCGCGCATTGTCTCTGGGCGAGGTGCGTTTCACTGATCTGCTCCGGGTGGTGTGGAAGGAGTGCCGGGTGGCCATCTTCTGCGGCGCGTGTCTGGCAGCAGCCAACTTTGTGAAGATGATGCTGGTGGACCGTCTGCTGCTGCGCAATCCCTCGGTGACGCCCCAGGTAGCCCTGGTGGTCTGCGCCACGCTGGTGGGCACCGTGGCCTGCGCCAAGCTGGTGGGCTCCTCCCTGCCCATTCTGGCGGAGAAGCTCCACTTCGACCCGGCGGTGATGGCCTCCCCCTTCATCACCACCATCGTGGATGCGCTGTCCCTGCTCATCTACTTCCGGTTTGCCACTCTCATTCTGGGTATCTGAATTTTTCAGCGGCAGCGCATCTGCGCCGCCGCTGTTTTTTGCCGTGCAAGTCGTGCTTGCTTGTCTGTCTGACCCGGTCATGGTAGGATATCTGTGATAGGAGATGAGGATGGTATGAGCGACATCAGCGAAAATATCCGCCGTCTGCGCAGAAAAAAAGGCCTCTCTCAGCTGCAACTGGCAGAACAGCTCCATGTTACCCGCCAGGCGGTCTCCGGCTGGGAGACCGACAAGTTTTACCCCGATCTGGAGACCCTGATAACCCTGAGCGCTGTCCTGGACACAGACCCCAACGGCCTTCTCTATCCCGCCAGCCGCAAAAAGCGCGGCCCCCGCCCTGTATCAGGAAAAATCGTCCTGGCTGTACTGGTAGTATTTAGCTTGTTCATGACGTTTGGCGGCGGTATATGGACACTGCTGCTTCGGCCCATCGTGGGCGGCGGCACCCGGGAGAGTTTTCTTTATCCTCTGTACGGCGGCGTCATTTTGCTGGCAGTCCTGATCAGCGTGTGCACCTGCCTGATCACGGAAGAGATCCGCAGCGCCGCCTGTTTCCGGGATCAGGACAGCGAGGACAGTCCGTCCTGATCGCACGTTTTTTGCATATTCTCCTGTTGGCGGCACAAACTATCTGCGGCGAAAGCCAAAGATTTTCACCAGGAGGATATCACGATATGAATAAGGATTGCAACTGCACCCCCAACCAAAGCATCAAGTGCACCGTCAGCAACTGCGCCCATCACTGCCAGGATTCCCAGTACTGCGGCCTGTCCTCCATCCAGGTGGGCACCCATGAGACCAACCCCACCAAGGTGGAGTGCACCGACTGCGAGAGCTTCAAGCTGAAGTAAGAGGCCGGGAAAACCTCCCCCGGCACAAGGGCATCACAGGCCGGTGATCCCACCGCTCTGCCGCGGACTCTGTCAGAAGGGCTCTTGGAGCCCCTTTGACAGGGTCCGGCCCTTTACATACGCGGAAAAGGGGGCAGGAACCATGCAGGCACAGTGGAGCACTCGTCTGGCCGGCGCCGGAGCCGGACTGGTGAACGGCCTGTTCGGCGGGGGCGGCGGCATGGTACTGATACCGGTGCTCTCCCGCCAGGGTCGATTGAAGGACCGGCAGCTCTTCGCTACCTCCGTGGCGGTGATTTTGCCGGTGTGCGCCGTGTCCGCGGCGGTATACCTTTTCCGGGGCAGCGTCCCCCTGGCCGCTGCGGCGCCCTACCTGGTGGGCGGCGCTTTGGGAGGCATTTTGGGGGGAAAGACCTACGGAAAGGTGAGCACTCTATGGCTGCGGCGGCTCTTTGCCGCCTTCGTGCTCTACGGCGGCGTGAGGTATCTGCTGTGAAGGAATGGCTCATCCCCCTGCTGTGCGGTGCCCTCACCGGCATGGTGTCCGCCTGGGGCGTAGGCGGCGGGACCTTGCTGCTGCTGGTGATGACTCTGGTGCTGGGGGTGGACCAGCGGACGGCCCAGGGCATCAATCTGCTCTTCTTTCTGCCCACCGCGGCGGCGGCCCTGTTCGTCCACCGGAAAAATGGCTTTCTGGATCGTCCCACAGTGCGCCAGGCGGCCCCCTGGGGGGCGGCGGCAGCCGCCGCAGGGGCCTGGATCGCCACCTTTGTGGACCCGGCGGTGCTGAAAAAGCCCTTTGCCCTCTTCCTGCTCTACACCGGAGCCTCCACTCTGGTGCGCAGCTTCCTCCCGCAAAAAGAGAAAAAAAGCGGTTCGGGATAGGTTCCCGAACCGCTTTTCCATGCGCTTTTATTCCGCTGCCGCCAGCAGCTGTTTGGTATAGGGATGCTGGGGGTGGTCGTAGATCTCCTCCACACCGCCCTGCTCCACGATGACGCCCTTCTCCATCACCAGCACCCGGTGACAGAGCTGATAGACCACGTTCAGGTCGTGAGAGATGAACAGATAGCTCAGTCCCAGCTCCCGGTTGAGCTTTTTCAGCAGCTCCAGGATCTGGGCCTGAATGGTCACATCCAGGGCGCTGACCGGCTCGTCGGCGATGAGGAACTGAGGCCGCTGGATCAGGGCCACGGCGATGGACACCCGCTGGCGCTGGCCGCCGGAGAGCTCCGAGGGCCGAGCTTTCAGGCACTCCTCCGGCAGCTCCACCCGCTCCAGAATGTCCCGGACCCGGCGCTTGCGCTCCGCCCGGTCATATTTGCCGTAGATGCGCAGGGGCTCCTCCAGGCTCCACTCCACCGAGTAGGCGGGATTCAAGGAGCTGTAAGGGTCCTGAAAGATCATCTGGGGGCGCTTGGTGTGGTGGATGACCTCCCCGGCGTCGGGACGCACCATGCCCAAGATCACCTTGGCCAGGGTGGACTTACCGGAGCCCGACTCCCCCACCAGCCCCAGGATCTCCCCCTGGCCCACGGTAAAGGACACGTCGTGGAGCACCTCCTGCTGGGCCCGCCCCCGCCGGCGATAGCTGCTGGAGACATGGCGCACCTCCAGGGCCAGTGCTTCTTCCATAGACGCTTCCTCCTTTCCTTCCGCCGAACTCCCTTCAGGGCTTGGGCCGCTGCCGGGTGGGGATGGCGGCGATGAGCCGTTGGGTATAAGGGTGCTGGGGGTGGTAAAAGACCTCCTGGGTGTCCCCCTCCTCCACCAGAAGCCCCCTCTGCATCACCGCCACCCGGCGGCACAGCTTCTTCACTACATATAGATTATGGGAAATGAACAGCATGGAGATGCCGTGCTCCCGGTTGAGCTTTTTCAGCAGCTCCAGGATCTGGGCCTGGACGGTCACGTCCAGGGCGGTGGTGGGCTCATCCAGCAGCAGCAGCGCCGGACGGGTCAAAATGGCCGCGGCGATCATGGCTCGCTGGAGTTGGCCGCCGGAGAGCTCGTGGGGATACTTGTCATAGACCGTCTCCGGGTCCGGCAGCTCCACATCCGTCAGGGCCTGGATGGCCAGGCGACGGCGCTCCTCCCGGGAGGTGTTGGTATGGATGGCCAGGGCCTCCTCCACCTGCCGGCCCACCTTCATCAGGGGGTCCATGCAGGTCTGGGGCTCCTGGAACACCACGCCGATGCGCTTGCCCCGCAGCTGCCGCAGCTCCGGCTCCTGGAGCTTGAGCAGGTCCACCCCGTCCAGCAGCACTGACCCGGAGCACTCCGCCTTCTCACGGTCCAGAAGGCCCGCCACTGTCAGCGCGGTGACGCTCTTGCCGGAGCCGGACTCCCCCACCAAACCCAGGATCTCTCCATCGGCGATGGAAAAGCTGACGCCGCCCACGGCCTGGCGCTGGCGGCTATGGAATTTTACATGCAGGTCCCGCACTTCCAGCATGGCTCCCGCTCCTTTCTTCGCCTGGGGCAGGCAATTCTAAGAGAAAACTCAGCGGCGGCTGCCGCTCTCCCGCTGGCGCCGCTGAAGCCCCTCGCCGATGAGCCCCACACCCAAAATCAGCAGCACGATGAAGCCGCCGGTACACAGGGCGTACCAGGGCGCGGAGGCCAGGTATCCCTGGGACTCCGAGAGCATATAGCCCAGGGAGGCGTCGGGGGGCTGGACACCGATGCTCAGATAGCTCATGGAGGCCTCCGCCAGGACGGCGTTGTTGAAGCCGATGGTGACGGCAGGCAGCAGCACCGGCGCCGTGTTGGGCAGGATATGCACCAGCAGGATGCGGCCGGGGCTGGCGCCCATGAGCCGGGCGCTTTGGATATAGTTCTTGTCCCGGCAGGAGGCAAAGGCTCCCCGGGACACCCGGGCAAAGCTGGGGATGAACACCAGGCCCAGAGCTAAAATCAGGTTGCTCTTGCCATAGCCCAGAAGGCTGATGAGCACCAGGGCCAGCAAGATGCTGGGGAAAGCGGTCATGGCGTCGTTGAGGCGCATGAGCCCCTCGTCCACGATGCCGCCGAAGTAGCCGGTGAGGGCGCCGATGAGGGTGCCCGCGATGCCGCCGATGGCCACGGTGGACACCGCCACCAGCAGCGTGGTGCCTCCGCCCTTGAGGACCCGGCTGAAGATGTCCCGGCCGAAGTGGTCCGTGCCGAAGAGGTGACTCAGGCAGGGAGGCGTAAAGGGCGCCCCGGAACTCAGGGCGTTGGGGTCATAGGGCGTCCAGAAGCAGCCCACCAGAATCAGGGCCGTCAGGATGCCGGTGATGGCAAGGCCCAGGCGCAGATACCCGTCGCTCTTGCGGCGGAGCACAGTTTTCTTTTTCATTTCGCACCCCCAAGCCGCAGACGGGGATCGATGCGCTGGTTGATGAGATCCGCCACCGTGCCCGCCAGCATGACCCACAGGGCCAGCAGCACCACGATGGCCTGGACCACCGGCCAGTCGCTGGAGTTAATGGAAGCCAGCAGCAGACGCCCCAAGCCCGGGATGGAGAACACCTGCTCCACCACGATGCTGCTGGCCACGATCTCAGCCATGGTCTGGGCCAGGAAGGTGACCACCGGGGGCAGGGCGTTTTTCAGGGCGTGACGGTAGAGGGCCGCGCGGCTGTCATTGCCCCGGCTGATGGCGGTGCGCACATAGTCCCGGTGTAGCTCCTCCAGGAGCGTGCTGCGGAGCATCCGCACCGTCATGGCGATCCGGGGCAGGGCCAGGGCCAGAGCCGGGAAAAAGAGGCATTGCCAATAGCCCACAGGGTCCTCGGAGAATTCGATGAACTTGCCCGGCAGCCAGCTGAGCACCACGCTGAAGAGCCAGGTGAACAAAATGCCGGTGAAGAAAGGGGGCACGGCCATGATGACCTGGTTGACCACCGTCAGGCACCGGTCCGCAGCGCCGCCGTGACGGCGGACGGTAAACAGGCCGATAGGCAGCGACAGCGCCACGATGAGCACAAAGGTCAGCGCATTGAGGGCCAGGGTGTTGCCCACCTTCTCCCCCACCAGCTGGCTTACTGGCAGGTTATAGCTGTAAGAGGTACCCATGGCGCCGGTGACAAAGCCCCGGAGCCAATCCCAATACCGCACCAGCAGCGGCCCTTTCAAACCCAGCTGCTCCCGCAGAGCATCCGCCCGCTCGGGGGTGTAGGAGGTGCCCAGCATATGGGTCACCGGGTCGCCGGGAATGAGCTGAAAGGCCAAAAACGTCACAAAGGAGACGATGACCATAGTCAGGAGGAAGGCTCCCAGCTTTTTTAAAGCCTGCTTCATGGTCATCATCTCCCTTGTGTTTACCGGAGGTCACGCCTTCCGGGCACCGCCTCCGGCTGAGCCGGAGGTGGTCAGTGTCTTTAAGCGGTGTAGTATACGGTGGACAGATCCAGCACGTACACGGGGTAGAACTCCAGGCCGCCCAGGTCCTTGTTCATGGCCACGAAGTTGGCCAGATCCTGGAGGTAGACGTTGGCGGCAGTCTCGGTCAGCACCCGCTCCATCTGCTTATAGAGCTCCGTCTGGGTCTCGTCGTCGGTGCTGGTGATGGCCTGCTGGAACAGCTGGTCATACTCAGCGTTGTTGTAATTGATAAAGTTGTCATCCGCAGTGGAGGTAAACCGCTCCAGCATGGCCCGGGCGGTGAGATAGGAGGCGTCCACGCCCACCAGCGTTGCCTGGAAGTCACGGCCGATATAGGTATCGTTGAGCCAGGAGGTCCAGGTCACCGGCTGAATGGTGACGTTGATGCCCACAGCCTCCAGCTGCTGCTCCACCACCTGGGCAGCGTCCAGATGGGGCTGGTAGTTGGACGGCACGGTGATGGTCATATCAAAGCCATCGGCATAGCCGGCCTGGGCCAGCAGTTCCTTGGCCTTCGCCGGGTCGTAGCTATAATAGTTGGTGAGGCTGTCGTCAAAATACTTCTGGAAGGCGGGATACATGCTGGAGCCCACGGGATAGCCGCTGCCGCCGGCAGTCAGATCCATGATCTGCTGGATGTCGATGGCATAGCACAGGGCCTGACGGACGGTCTCGTTGTCAAAAGGCGCCACCTTGTTGTTCAGGTAGATAGCCTGGACCAGGTTCATGGGGCCGTCCACGATGTTGAAGTCGTCTCCCAGCTGGGTGGTCTGGTTGTAGGTCAGGTGGGCCACCAGGTCCAGAGCGCCGGACTGGAGGGACATGACCAGGGCGTCGGGATTCTCCACGATCTGGAAGGTGACCTTGTCCAGATAGGCAGGGGTGCCCCAGTAGCCCTCATAGCGCTCCAGCACAATGTTCTGCTGGGGGCTGCGGGAGACGAACTTGAAGGGGCCGGTGCCCACAGGGGCGGTGTCTTGCTCCGTATAGTCCTCCGGCAAAATGGCCAGGGTCATATAGGACAGGAACTCATTGTTGGGGGCGTCGATGGTGACCACCACGGTCTTTTCATCAGTGGCCTCTACCGTCTGAACAGCAGAAAGCGCCGGCACCAGAGGGGTTCCCTCCGAGTCGTCGGCGCAGCGATTGATGGAATATACGATATCTTCCACAGTCACTGCGTCTCCGTTGTGGAACGTGATACCGTCACGCAGGGTGAAGGTATACTGCGTTTTGTCCTCGGAAACCTCATAGCGTTCAGCAACTGCGGGAATAAGTTCACCGTCGGCATTGGGCTTGACCAAGCCCTCAAACACGTTGAACATGACCTCTTTAGTTCCTGCCGCTACCGCTAGGTGGGGGTCAAGACTGTTGTCCAGGTCCTGAGCGATGCCCACGGTGATCTCTCCACCCTGGACAGGCTCGCCGGTAGAGCCGCCCTCTGTCACAGAATTGCCTTCTCCCGAATCCGTGCCTGTGCTACCGCCTCCGCAGCCGCTGAGTGCAGTGCTCAGAAGGACCATCGAGAGAAGAAGAGCCAAAATGCGCTTGCTTCTCATCATGTGTTCTCCTTTCGCCGCCCGATCCCGGGTCGGTGTTTTTCACAGATTTCGCGTACTCTACGCTATTCACTTGTGGCGTCAGAGATTGTTATTTTTCTAACGCGGGTGTATTGTACACCACTCCCCCGCAAAATGCAACCCTCTTTTTCACAAAAGCGGGAAAAAGGGAGAAAAGGCGCCCTGCCTCCAGCAGAGCGCCTTTGCCTTTCGAGAACTTGTCAGAAAGGAGCTTATTTCTTCTCCTGGGGCGGCCCTGTCTGCTCCGACCCAGGCCCGCGGCGGACCTCACTGCCGCTGTATGCGGCCATGTCCGTGGGCATCCCCCGACTCCGCAGCCGCCTCTCGGCAAAGTAATTGACGGCGGTATAGCAGCAGGCAAAGCAGGGCACGCCGAAGAACATGCCCGGCAGACCGAACAGTCCGCCGCCCACCAGGATAGCCACGATGACCCAGAAGCTGGAGATGCCCGTGGAGCCGCCCAGGATCTTGGGGCCGATAACGTTGCCATCCAGCTGCTGGAGGATAAGGACAAAGACGATGAAAATAAGACACTGCTTGGGGCTCACCAGCAAAATCAAAAAGGCGCTGGGGATGGCGCCCAGGAAGGGGCCGAAGAAGGGGATGATATTGGTAACACCCACCACCACAGAAACCAGCGGCGTATAGGGGAAGCGCAGTAGCGAGCTGCACACGAAGCACAAAATACCGATGATGAGGGAGTCCAGCAGCTTGCCCCGGACGAAGCCGCTGAAGATGGAGTCGATCTTGGCGATACCCCGAAGGGTCCAGCGGGCCCGATCCTCCACCATAAGGCTATAGAGCAGCCGGCGGCAGGAGGCGGCGCAGCGCTCCTTGGTGGCCAGCAGATACACCGACACAATGAGGCCCACCACCATGTCCTTCAGGAAGTTCAGCACCTCCATCACCCCGCCGGCAGCGGCGGAAAGCAGCGTCTGGACCTGGGGAACCACCTTGCTGGACAGCCAGCTGAGCAGGTTCTGGTAGGAGGTGTCCAGCTGGGCAGTGACCCAAGCCTCCACATCCGGATTCTTTTCCAACAGATCATTGATCCAGTGGTAGATGGTGTTATAATAGCTCTCCGCGTTGTTCACCAGCTGCACCACGCTTTTATAGAGCTCGGGCAGCAAAATGGACAGCAGCACATAAAACAGAATGAACACCACCAGGAAGGTCAGAATCAAACTCACCGTCCGGCACAGCAGCCCCCGGCCCCGGCCCTTGAACGGGATCCGTTGGGTGATGGGTTCCAGCAGCGTACGCTCGAAAAAGTCCACCACCGGCGCCAGCAAATAGGCGATGAAGGCGCCGTAAAGCACCGGCGCCAGAATGACCATCAGCCGCCCGGCAAAACTGGCGCCGGCGGCAAAAAAGGTGTCATATACCAGCAAAATGGCGCAGACGGTGCAAAAAGCCGTCAGCCCCCACTTGAAGTAAATTCCGTTGCGTTTCATACCTGTACCCTCTGAATTCAGGGCCGAAACGGCCCGCAGTTTTCTTTCGTCTTTTAGCATAAGCGTTTTTTTTGCTGATTGCAATAGTTACCTGGTTATGCTATAATACAGCCGCTTTTTCGAATGAAAATTTTACGCAATTTTTACGCTTTCAATATATAGCCCTGCTCCGGGCTGGAAAGAGAGGACTTGTCCGCTATGAAAAAGCTGCTGTTCATTGTCAATCCCAGAGCCGGAAAAAGCAAGTCCCACGCTCCCTTGTTTGAAGCAGTGCATATTTTTTCCGACGCGGAATACCTGGTGCGGGTCCGCTACACTGCCGGCCGGGGCGATGCCACCGCCTTTGCATCCCAAGAGGCAGAGGAATATGACGCCGTGGTATGCAGCGGCGGCGACGGCACCCTCAACGAGACCCTCACCGGGCTCATGGCTCTGGAGGAGCGCCCGCCCATCGGCTATTTGCCCGCCGGCAGCACCAATGACTTTGCTGCCAGCCTGAAGATCCCCTCCTCCCCGGTGCTGGCCGCCCGGCAGATCGTGGCCAGCCAGGGCCGGGACCTGGACATCGGCCGGTTCCAGGACCGCTATTTCGTGTATGTGGCCTCCTTCGGGGCCTTCACCCGCAGTTCCTATGCCGCTCCCCAGAATGTGAAGAACGCCCTGGGTCACTTTGCCTATATTCTGGAGGGCATGAAGGATCTGGACACCCTGCGGCCCTATAAGGCCAAGGTGACCGCCGACGGCGAGGTCTTTGACGGCAGCTTCCTCTTCGGCGCCATCTGCAACTCCACCTCCATCGGCGGACTGATGAAGCTCTCTCCGGAACATGTGATCCTGGACGATGGGAAGTTTGAGCTGCTGCTGGTGCCCTCTCCCAAAACCCCTATGGAGCTGCAGAATCTGATCATGGCCTTTTTGTCCCAACAGTATGATCAGGGCGGGCTCATCTTCCGGCATGTTTCCCATGTGCGGGTGGAGGCGGAGGATGAGGAGCTGTCCTGGTCCCTGGACGGAGAGTTCGATCCCGGCGCCCCGGTGGTAGAGATCCAGAACCTCCAAAAGGCCCTTAAGCTCCTGCTCTGATTCCAAAAGCCGCCGCGTTCTGCGGCGGCTTTTTTCCTGCTCTGGTTCGCTCTCACTCCCTTTTCCCGTGTGGTTTTTTCCTCGAGTATTTGTTATCTATTTTTTAAATAACAAATAGCAATTCATTGGAAATTCCAATAAGGAAGGGAGTGAATTCCGCTTGCATGTCCCATAGGCGTATGCTATCTTAATTTTATAGAAAAAGCACAAAAAAAGGCTTTTTAGGAGGTTGCATATGTCAGATTATGTACAGATGTGGAAGGACCTGGGGATGGATCTGGAGACCCATGACAACCTGTGCCAGGTGCTGCCCACCGCCTTCGGCGACGTATATCTCTCCCAGGAAAACCGCCCGGAAGGCATGAATTTCTGGGATTTTGTAGTCTCTGAGATCCACGGCATCCGCCCCTCCGAGCTGCTGGAGGCTCAGAAGAAGGGCCAAAAGGTCTTCGGCACCTTCTGCGTCTATGTGCCCGACGAGGTGGTCATCGCCGCCAACGGCATCGTCACCGGCCTTTGCGGCGGGTCCCAGTTCTGGGTGCCCGGCGGCGAAAAGGTGCTGCCCAAGAGCACCTGCCCCCTGATCAAGGCCTCCGTGGGCGCCCGGCTGGACCGGACCTGCCCCTTCTTCCGCATCGCGGATATGTACGTGGGCGAGACCACCTGTGACGGCAAGAAGAAGGCCTGGGAGATCCTGGGCGAGGACGTGCCCATGTACATCATGGACCTGCCCCAGATGAAGCGGGAGAAGGACATCCAGAAGTGGGCCGAGGAGATCGCCGCCTTCGCCCGGAAGGTGGAGGAGTTCACTGGCAACGCCATCACCCCCGAGACCCTGGGTGCCGCCATCCACACCATCAATGAAAAGCGCAAGGCCCTGGCCCGGATGTATGAGGCCCGCAAGTCCAAGGTGCTGCCCATCAGCGGCAAGGACGCGCTGCTGGTGATGCAGATCGCTTTCTTTGACGATCCCGTCCGCTGCGCCCAGATGACCAACAAGCTCTGCGACGAACTGGAGCAGCGCATCCAGGACGGCGTGTCCGTGTTCCCTGCCGGCACCAAGCGCATTTTGCTCACCGGCACGCCTCTGGCCATCCCCAACTGGAAGCTCCACCACATCATCGAGACCAGCGGCGCCGCCGTGGTGTGCGAGGAGATGTGCACCGGCACCCGGTATTTCGAGAACCTGGTGGACGAGTCCCAGACCACCCTGGAGGGCCAGTTCATGGCCCTGGCCCAGCGGTACATGAAGACCAACTGCGCCTGCTTCACTCCCAACACCGGCCGCATCGACGACATCCTGCGCATGGCCAAGGAGTACCAGGTGGACGGCGTCATCGATGTGAATCTGAAGTTCTGCTGCCTCTACGACACCGAGGGCTACACCGTGGAAAAGGCCCTGAAGGAGGCCGGCATCCCGGTGCTGGGTATCGAGACCGACTACACCGACACCGATGCCGAACAGCTGCGTACCCGGGTGGAAGCCTTTGTGGAGATGCTGGGCTGAGCCATGGCACAGACGCCGGAGATCAACTATTACATCTTATTTGCCAACTATACCCACGGTCTGGCTCTGCAGGAGCTGCTCAGCCGCAATCACCTGCCCTCCCGCATCGCGCCCACGCCCCGGTCCATCCAGGGCAAGCTCTCCTGCGGGATGTCGCTGCTGGTGAAGTCTGAGCACATCGACGCCGTGCGGGCCTGCATCCGGGAGAATCAGGCGGAGTATTACGACATTGTGCCTCTCCCCTGCCAGATCCAGCCCCGCCGGGACAAATTCTGCTGAAGACTCAACGGAGCATCCCCTGCGGGACAAAGGCCGCAGGGGATGCTTGCCGCCAACACGGAAAGGGCCCGCCCAAAAAGGCGGGCGGTGAGGACCCATGAACTATTACATTGGCATCGACATCGGCTCCACCTGCGCCAAGACGGTGGTGCTGGATGAGAACAAAACGCTGCTGCTGCACCTGGTCCAGCCCACCGGGTGGAGCAGCGTGGACACGGCCCTGGCCATCCAGCGGGAGCTGCGGGAAGCGGGCTTTGACCCGGAGCAGCTGCCCTGCGTGGCCACCGGCTACGGCCGCATCTCCGTGCCCTTTGCCGACAAGACTGTGACGGAGATCACCTGCCACGGCCGGGGCGCCGCGCTGCTCCACGGCGGAGAGGAGCTGACGGTCATCGACATCGGCGGCCAGGACACCAAGATCATCCGGGTGGAGGGCGGCATGGTGAAGGACTTTGTCATGAACGACAAGTGCTCCGCCGGCACAGGCCGCTTCCTGGAGGTCATGGCCAACACCCTGGCCCTGCGGCCCGACGCGCTGTGCGACCTGGCCCGCCGGGGCGGCGGCACCTCCATCAGCTCCATGTGCACGGTGTTCGCCGAGTCGGAGGTCATCAGCCTCATTGGCCGGGGCGAGAAAAAGGAGAACATCGCCTACGCAGTGGTGGACTCCATCGTCAAGAAGGTGGCCTCCCAGGCCCGGCGGCTGGAGGGCAGCCCCGGCCGGGTGTGCCTGACCGGGGGCCTGTGCAGCTGCGCCTATGTCCGGGACGCTTTGAGCATCGAGCTGCGCACGGAGGTGGCCGCCTGTCCCGAGGGACGGTACGCCGGCGCCCTGGGCGCCGCGCTGAGCGCATTTTCGATCAGGGGGAAGAACGTATGACACAGTCACTGCCCGAAAGCTTTGCCGAATTCGGCGAGGCCCGTCAAAAGGGCTTTTTGCGGGTGAAGGAGATTAAGGAGCAGGGCGGCAAGGTAGCCGGCGTGTTCTGCACCTTCACGCCGCTGGAAATCCTGGACACCGCAGGCATCACGCCCGTGAGCCTGTGCGGCATGAGCGACGAAACCATCCCGGCGGCGGAGGCCCACCTGCCCAAGAACCTCTGCCCCCTCATCAAGTCCAGCTACGGCTTCGCCGTGTCGGACAAGTGCCCCTACACCTATTTCTCGGACCTGATCGTGGGCGAGACCACCTGCGACGGCAAGAAGAAGATGTACGAGCTGCTGGGCAAGCTCAAGGACACCTACATTCTCCACCTGCCCCAGGGCATTGCCGGAGACGACGCCCTGGAGTTCTGGACCCGGGAGCTTCGGCGGTTCATCACCTATCTGGAGGACCGCTTCCAGGTCCGTCTCACCGACGCGGCCCTGCGCCAGGCGGCCCGGGTGCGCAACGAGGAGCGGGCGGCCCGCCTGGAGCTGATGGAGCTTCAGGCCTTGACCCCGCCGCCGGCTTTCGGCTATGATATCTACAAGACCCTGGAGGGCCTGGGCTTCTGCTTTGACCGGCAGGAGGCCATCGACAAAGTCCGCAGCCTGACGGCCCAGCTTCGGGCGGACTATGATGCAGGCAAGCGGCCCGTGTCCCCCCATGCCAAGCGGATCCTGGTCACCGGCTGCCCTATCGGCGGCGTGCTGGACAAGACCGTCCGGGCCCTGGAGGAAAAGGGCGGCGTGGCGGTCTGCTTTGAAAACTGCAGCGGCATCAAAGCCATGCATCAGATGGTGGACACGGAGGCGGAGGACATCGTCCAGGCCATCGCCAGGCGCTACCTCTCCATCGGCTGCGCGGTGATGACCCCGGACAGCCGCCGCATGGCGCTGCTCAAAGAGCTGCTCCAAACCTTCCGGGTGGACGGCGTGGTGGAGATCGACCTTCAGGCCTGCACCCCCTACTGCGTGGAGTCCTTCTGGATCCGGCAGGCAGCGGAGGCGGCAGGCGTGCCCTACCTGGCGCTGGAAACGGACTACTCCCAGGCGGACGGCGGACAGCTGTCCACCCGCCTGGAGGCATTTTTGGAAATCTTGGAATAATCAGGAGGAATCAGTATTATGGCAAACGTTGTGGTAAACGCCATTGGCGAGCAGTGCCCCATCCCTGTGGTCAAGGCCACCAAGGCCCTGAAGGAGATACGTGAGAGCGGAACCCTGGAGGTCCATGTGGACAACGAGATCGCGGTGCAAAACGTGCTGCGTCTGGCCTCCGGCAAAAATCTGCCCGCCAAGAGCGAAAAGCTGGGAGAAAATCATTTTGTCATCACCATGGCTGTAGACAGCCCTCTGGCCCAGGAGACGGAGGCGGCTGAGGAGCCTGTGTGCTGCATCCCCGACCAGCGGGGCAACACCGTGGTGGCCGTGTCCAGCGCTACCATGGGCCACGGCAACGACGAGCTGGGCAAGGCGCTGATGAAGGGCTTTATCTATGCCCTGTCCCAGCTGGAGGAACTGCCCCGGACCATCCTCTTCTACAACGGCGGCGCCCACCTGACTGTTGAGGGCAGCGCCAGCCTGGAGGACCTGAAGACCATGGAGGCCCAGGGCGTTGAAATCATGACCTGCGGCACCTGCCTGGACTTCTACGGCCTCAAGGACAAGCTGGCCGTGGGCACCGTTACCAATATGTACTCCATCGTGGAGACCCTCAGCAAGGCCTCCAAGGTCATTAAGCCATGATCTATCTGGACAACGCGGCGACTACGCTGCATAAGCCTGAGCAGGTCATCGAAGCGGTGGCCGACGCCATGCGCTCCATGGGCAACAGCTCCCGGGGCACCCATAGCGGGAGCCTGGCCGCCTCCCGGACCATTTACGCCACCCGGGAAAAGCTGGCCCGGTTCTTCGGCTGCCCCCGGGCGGACCACGTGGTGTTCACCTGTAACTCCACGGAAGCCCTGAACATCGCTATTTCCGGCACCATCGGCGCCGGGGACCATGTGATCACCACCGATCTGGAACACAACTCCGTCCTGCGGCCTCTCTATCGCCTGCAGGATGAGAAGGGCACGGCGGTGAGCTTTGTACCGGCGGACCGTCAGGGCTGCATTGACTACGCTGACTTTGAGCAGCTCATCCGACCCGAGACCCGGGCCATCATCTGCACCCACGCCTCCAATCTCACCGGAAACCTGGTGGACATCGCCCGGGTGGGCGCCATCGCCAAGGCCCACAGGCTTTTGTTCATCGTGGACGCCTCCCAGACCGCCGGGGTGTTCCCTCTCGTCATGGAGGCCTTGGGCATCGCCCTGCTCTGCCTCACCGGCCACAAGGGCCTCATGGGCCCCCAGGGCCCCGGCGGACTGTGCCTGCGGGAGGGCGTGGAGGTCCGGCCCTGGAAGGTGGGCGGCAGCGGCGTACAGACCTACAACCGCTCTCAGCCGCCCCAGCTGCCCACCCGTCTGGAGGCGGGCACTCTCAATGGCCACGGCATCGCCGGTCTCTCCGCCGCCCTGGACTATATCCAGGAGGTGGGCCTGGAGACCATCCACGCCAAGGAGGACGCCCTCATGCGCCGGTTCTACGCCGGGGTCACCCAGATCCCCAGCGTGACGGTCTACGGCGACTTCTCCGGAGAGCGGGCCGCTGTGGTAGCTCTGAACATCGGCGACTATGACTCCAGCGCCGTCTCCGACGTGCTCTCCCAGGACTACGATATCGCCACCCGGCCCGGCGCCCACTGCGCCCCCCGAATGCACGAGGCCCTGGGCACCACGGAGCTGGGCGCCGTGCGCTTTAGCTTCTCCTGGTTCAACACGGAGGAGGAAGTGGACGCCGCCATCGCCGCCATGCGGGAGATCAGCCAGTGAGGCACGCCCCGGGAATCCTCTGCCAAGCAAAAAAGCGGACGCCTTTGGCGTCCGCTTTTTCTTGTTTTCGGTGCAGTTCAGTTGAGCATTTTGAAGATGCACAGCCCCAGATACAAGGACATGACCTGGTCCATATCCGTCATGTCGCAATGCAGGATCTCCTTGATCTTTTCCAGCCGGTGGAGCATGGTGTTGCGGTGGATATACAGCTCCTTGGCCGCCTGGACCGCGTTGAACTGGCAGGCAAAAAAGGCCGTCAGCGTCTGCAGCAGCTCCGAGTGATTGGCCCGGTCGAATTGGGCCAGCACGGCCACTGTGTCCAGATAGATCTGCCTCAGCTCCTCCGGCGGCAGCTGCTCCAAAAGGCGGTAGGCGGTGATCTCCGGCGCCGTGAAAATGCTCCGTTCCGAAAAGACCCGGGACATCAGCTGGGTCAGCTTTCGGCACTCCTCCAAAGAACCCGGCAGTGCGGAAATCTCCTGCTGGCAGCGGCCCACTCCGGCTACCAGCTGTTTGGCGGCTTCCTCCCCTTCCTGCTCCCAAAAATCCCCCAGCAGCTCCCGGACCAGCCGGGTCAGCTCCGGATTGCTCACCGAGGGCTTTCCCAGGAGAAACAGGCAGATCTGCCGCTCATCCCGGCAGAGGAAAAAGGTCAGGTCCAGCTCTGTCCTCTGGCAAAAGTCCCTGGCACACTTGCGCAGCTTCTCTGCGGCGCTTTCCATCTCCATACGGTTCATTTTACCCCGGGGAAAAAGGGCCCCGCAGATCCGCTTGCGCTGGCAGTCAAAGCGGCTGCTTTCACAGATATGGAGGATCTCCTCCTCGGTCATCTCCCCTGTATCCGTGGTCAGAAGATTCATAAAGCTGCTGCGCCCCTGCTCCGAGGAGATGCGCTGAAAGCGCCGCTGCTCCAACTTCAGGCTCAGCAGAGCCGCCGCATGCTGAAGCACCATCAACTCTCCCCGCAGGGAGCGGCTGGGCGTTTCCAGGAGAAATAGGCTGCCGTATCCCCCCTGCAGCGGTACGCACAAAAAGAGCTGTTTTCTCTCCGCCATGGGCAGGGGGACCACATCCCCGGCGTCCGGCATGGAAAAATGCTGGAACCGATCCGGCGGGTCCAGCTCCGCCCCGGGGAAGTGGAACATCTCCAGAAGCACGCCCTTCCGGTT
This sequence comes from uncultured Oscillospiraceae bacterium, assembly GCA_944387205.1. GTDB lineage: Bacteria > Bacillota > Clostridia > Oscillospirales > Oscillospiraceae > Oscillibacter. The sequence continues at coordinate 35,179 of CALXDZ010000081.1, read as the reverse complement.
CACCAGCAGCACAGAAGTCCGGTACTGCTGGGCGATGCAGCTGAGCATATCCCGGACGCTTCCGCCGGCAAACAGCGGCCCTGTCATGGCCAGCAGCAGCTTTTGCTCCCGGCGGGTCCGGTAGGTGTTTTGGTTGAACAAATGCCCGTAGACCGTTCGGCTGATATCTGAAAAAGAGTAAAAGAAGGGCAGCTCGATCAGCGGCAGCCCCACCTTGGAGGCCTCCTGGATCATGGCCTCGGGAATGGTCTGAAAGAAGCGGCGGCTCTTGACACCCAGCGCCGCACAGTTCACCTGGCGCAGGTCCCGGATCAGCTGCCGCTGGAGCTGCTCATCCTCCAGAAAGAGGTATCCGCTGGAGAGCACCAACTCGTTGGGTTTGATCCATTTGACCACGTCCAGGTTGTCCAGAACATTTACATTGGTGATGGGGGTATCCAGCTGGTCCGAACAAGCCACACAGCGCAGGTTCTCCAGAGAGCTTCCCTCGATCAGCCACCGAAGCGTTGTACTCATACTTCCTCCTTATTGTGCACATGGCATCCGTCCCCCGTATATATCCGAGGTTTTTCACCTGATATTCCCGCCGTATGCTTTCCGCTGCATGCCTTTTTCTGGGAAATACAGGTCAGCTTTTTCTCATCTCGCTCCGTTTTCCGGAAGGACTCCGTTCATACTGCACAGGAATATCCGCACATAGGAAAACAGGGATGAGTCAAAATATTTTGGCTATTTGTCAAAAACAAGGGGCTTCCGACCGTCCCATTTTATTTTACCATAGCATACACGTACAGCCTTGTAAAGTAGCCGTCTTCCTCACCGGAGCATTTTCTTCTTTTTAAAAATTTGTTATGTGCAGTATGCACACTTTCCAGGTGCAGCTCCACAAAAAAACGCCCCATTTCCCGCTTTTCATTGACGCTCTTTTCCCCATTGGATAGACTAAACTCACAAACGGAAACGTCCTTCCCCGGGCCTGTATCCTGCGGATATTTAGGCAAGGACCCCCTGAACTATCCATCAGGGAGCACCTGCTCTTTGAGCGGATGGGCAGAGCGTTTCCCATCTTTACAAAAATTTTAAGGAGAGTGCGTCATGGCAAAGAAAAAGATTGGCATCATCGGCGGCGGCATTTCCGGTGCGGCGCTGAGCTACTACCTGAGTCTTTATACCGGAGAGGCTGAGATCGTCCTCTTTGAAAAGGGACGCATCGGCTGCGGTACCACCGCCAAGTCCGCGGGCACCGTATGCCTCTTCGACGACTCCCTGAATAACCGCTATTGGGACGTCCGCCTGTACGGCTTTGAGACCTACCTGAAAATGGAGCAGGAGGAGAAGGGTTCCGCCGGCTTCGATCAGACCGGCACTCTGGTGGTGGCTCCCCACGAGCAGGAGGAACAGCGTATCAAGGCCGGTATCGCTTTGGCAAAGGCCGCTGGTTATTCCGGCGAGTACATCACCGACAAGGCCCGCATCAAGGAGATCCTGCCCGACATCAACCCCGACAATATCTTGGGCGCCGGCTACACCAAGGACGACGGCTATTTTGACGGCACCATGATCTCCAACACCTTCGTCAAGAAGATGCAGGCCAACGGCGGCACCGTCAAGATCGGCACCGAGGTCACCGAGATCATTCGGGAGGGTGACACCGCTGTGGCCCTGAAGACTGCCGACGGCACCCGCTGGGACTTCGACGTGATCGTGGACTGCACCGGTCCCTGGAGCCGCTTTACCGGCGAGCTGGTGGGTCTGGACGTTCCCATCTGGCACACCAAAGCGGAGGCATTCTTCCTCTGCCCGCCCACCAAGCGTCCCGGCTATGTGTTCCCCGTTTTGAAGTACCCCGCCTTCTACGCCCTGCGCGCCGGCGAGAATGTGTTCATCTGCAAGTCCCACCTGTCCATGAACCTGGACGATCCCATGCACGCGGGTCAGTGGGATCCCGACAAGCTGCCTCAGACCGGCGGCACCGATGACTATTTCATCGAGTTCCTGTTTGAGCAGATGGATTCCTTCGTTCCCGGCCTTGCCGACAGCGGTCTGGTCTCCTCCTGGCTCTCTTATCGTGCTGAGCCTCGTGACTTCCTGCCCATCGTGGGCGAGACCCCTGTGAAGAATTATCTGTTGGCCACCGGTTACGGCGGAAACGGTGTCATCGAGGCTCCTGCCGTCAGCCGCGATCTGGCCAAGTTCATCATGCGCGGCGAGAGCACCATGCTGCTGGAGGAGTGGGCGTTCAAGCGCCTGCTGAAGTAAGCCATGAAGATCGCCGTATTGATTAAGCAGGTCCCCGCATCCAACGATGTGACGGTGGATCCCCAGACCCACTGCCTCATTCGGGAAAACGCGGAGATGACCGTGAATCCCTCTGACCTCAATGCCATCACCGCAGCCCTGGCTCTCAAGCAGCAGGCGGGCGGGACCGTCACCGTGCTCACCATGGGTCCCCCTGACGCCAACAAGGCTCTTCGCACCGCCCTGGCCATGGGAAGCGACGAAGCCTGGCTGCTGACTGACCGGTGCTTTGGCGGCGGCGACACCCTGGGCACCGCCAAAGTGCTCAAGGCCGCTTTGGCTCACACTGGCCCCTATGACCTGGTCCTGGCCGGCGACGCCTCTTCCGACGGCGCCACCGGTCAGGTGGGCCCCATGGTAGCTGAGCTGCTGGGCCTGCCCTGCGCCACAGATGCCCGGAAGCTGGAGCTGGAGGGCGGCAAGCTCTCCGTGCTGCGCCAGTGGAAGATCCAAAAGGTGCGGGTGCGCATGTCTCTCCCCTGCATGGCAACGGTGGGTCTGGGCAGCAATCAGCCTGTTCTGCCCACCATTCGCTCCCAGATGAAAGCCAACAAGGTGGAGATCCCCACCCTGACCAACCAGGATCTGTCTCTGGACACTGCTGTCATCGGCATGCCCGGTGCCAAGTCCCTGGTGACGGATACTCTGGCTCGGGAAGGTTCCCATCGTAAGGCAGAAATGCTCACCGGCACGCCGGAGGAGATCGCCAAGCGGATCAAAGAACTGATGGATGAGGAGGGCGAAAGATGAACGGTATCTGTATCTATGCTGAGCAGTTTGACGGCGTGGTAGAGCCCTGCACCGGGGAACTGGTCACTGCCGCCCGAGCCATCGCCGCCCAGACCGGCCAGTCTATCACGCTGCTGGTACTGGGTCAGGATATCCAAGCCCTGGCAAAGCAGCTGGCATTCCCCGGGGTCCAGGTGGCTGCTGTTCAAACAGGCCTGAGCGCTTTTCAGGACGACGCCCTGAGCGCCGTTGTGGCTCAGGCTTTGGAGCATCTTTCTCCTGCCAGCGTTCTGATCCCCGCCAACCGCACCGCCCGGTCTCTTTTCTCCCGGGTGGCTGTACGCTTGGACGCCGGCCTCACCGCCGACTGCTCCGAGCTGTTTTTGGGGGAAGACGGTGCCTTTTTGCAGAAAAAGAGCGCTTTCGGCGCCAATGCCATGGTGGTAACGGCGGAAACCGACGAGCCCAAGCTGGTGACCATTCAAATAGGTGTATATGAGCCCTGTCCGCTTTGCGGTGAGGTGCCCGCTGTACAGGAGCTGACCGCCGCTGACGCCTCCTCCCAAGTGGAGGTCCTGGAAGTGGTGGAGAGCACCGAGGAATCCATCACCGGCGCCGAAAAGATCCTCTCTCTGGGCCGTGGCGCCCTGGAGGGCGAGAACCTGCAGCTTGCCCAGGTCTTTGCAGAAAAAGTTGGAGCCATGATCGGCGGTACCCGTCCTCTGGTGGACGACGGCACGATTCCCTTTGAGCGCCAGATCGGTCAGACCGGTTCCACCGTACACCCCAAGATCTGCCTGTATTTTGGTGTGTCTGGTGCTATCCAGCATACAGAGGGCGTACGGGACGCCAAGCTGACTATTGCGGTCAACAAGGACCCAGAGGCTGCGATTTTTGACTATGCGGATTATGGAGTCGCAGCCGATATGAAGGAGATCCTGAGCGCACTGCTGCAGCTGTATTAACCATTTCTATTCCCAAGGAAAACCCTCCTGGTACATCCCTCCCAATTGTGAGAAGGACGAGGTGAGCCGCTAAACCGGTTCACCTCGTCCTTCTCTCTTTGTCTAATCATAACACCGTCTCCCCCACCTTCGCCTCACTTCCCGAGTTTGGACACCTTCTTGTCTCCTTCTTTCCCTTCTTTGGCAGCTTCCTCACAGGACAGTACATGCCGATCTTCCTCTCTTTCGGTGTTCTTTGCTGCGGAAAATCAAGCGCCGCCAACAAAAAAGGACTGATGCAGCATTTAAGCTGCATCAGTCCTTTTTTGGAACGTCTCTTTGCCTTGGGGCAATTTTTACATCATACGATATACAGAGAAGGTAAATACATCGGGCAAATGATATTCTCTGGCCATCCAGATGGGTTCCCCGTCGGTCATATAATCCACCTGTTCGATCTCCAGCAGCACGGAGTTTTCGGAAATCCCCAGCAGCTCCGTGATCCTGGGTTCGTCACACTTAATGGGTAGAATATAAGAGATGGCGTGGTGGATCGGCTTGTCCAGACGGGCCCGCAGGTATGTATACAAAGACTCGCTCTTTGCCAGATACTCCTCCAGCTCGCTCAGAGAATCCGCCTCGGTGAGACGATAGAAGGTGTCCAGTCCAAAAATATCCTGGGTGAAGGCCACCTTTTTCCCATCTGCCGTTCGGACACGCTCGATGATAAGAAGCGTAGCATCTGCAGGAAGTTCCAGCCGCTCTCCGATCTTGGGGTCTGTCAAAGGCGCGGTATAGACTTTCATATAGTCCGTGCCGGCCTTGGCCCCAATGGATTCAATGACCTGAGTGATACCGAAGTTCATGCTCAGATTATTGATCAGCATAGGCTCCTTTGCCACAAATGTACCGATTCCTCTGCGTTTGACAATGATGCCGGATTGCTCCAAAATCTGCAGCGCCGCCCGCATCGTGCCGCGGCTGACTTTGAAAGTCTTGGCCAGTTCGATCTCATTGGGAAGCTTGCTGCCGACCTCATAAAAGTTTTCCCGGATCATCTTACGCATGGCTGAACAAATACGTTGGACCAGCGTAACGTCCTTGTCATAATCGAGGAAATTGCTCGCCATGTTTCAGATCTCCCATAATTTCACTATGTTTTCCGCTCTTATTCCATAATTTTCTACAGGCTAGAGCAAATTTATCATAGTATAAGTGACAAAGGGTGTCAAGCCTAAAAGTACCTATCTTTTACATAAAAGGAAAAAATATCCTTACGTAATTAGAAATAGGCGGTGAAAGCCTTGCACTCCGTCCGATAAATACTTTTACTTGGAAAATGGCCGCCCCACATAGCCTCCCACTTTGTAGTAGCCCGTCCAATCAAACAGCAAGGGATCCAGCTTAAGAAGATCGATCAGCCCGTCCTCACGGACCAAGCCTTCCTCCGCCAGCACATTTGTAACCGTGGCGATCACATAGGTCTTGCCGTTTTTCTCATAGCACTCTTCCATCCGGCAGATGTAGCTCAGTGCGAACGTATCGATCACCGGGACAGCGGAATCAAAGAGGGTGCAGGGGAAATACTCCGACTTGTCACAGGTATTCCCGCTGCGGGTACCCACATAGTCCGTACATTTTGCGTCCTTTGAGCTGGGAATATTGACAGAAAAGCGCCCCACCTCACGGATTGCCTTTGTGGTAAGGTGACTGGACTCAATGGTAAGCAAAATGGTCTGACTGTCCAGAATGCCATGATAAGCAACGGTAGACCAGTTGACCTTTTCCCCGGCCATCGTGCCGATGACCAAAGCAGGAGCCGGATACAGATATGCCTTACGCTTCAGATCGATTGCCTTTTTCATGACGGTTGCTCCTTGTCACAGATGAATGACCCGATTTTCAAACCCGCAGCAGCACTCTTTGATGGCCTCGGAAAGGGTGGGGTGGGCATGGATGGCCCCGGCGATATCCTGCATCCGGACACCATTGGAGGCCGCAATGGCCAGCTCGTGGATCAGCTCCGTGGCCTCAGCGCCGATGATATGGGCGCCCAGAATCTTTCCGGAGCCGTCCGCCAGGATCTTCACCATACCCTCGCTCTTTCCAATGGCAACGGCTTTGCCGATGGCACGGAAGGGGAAGGAATAGACCTTTGCGCCGGCAGTCTCCGCCTGGGCGGAGGTGATGCCGAAGCCTGCCACCTGGGGCTCACAGTAGACGCAGTTGGGCACATAGGTCTTTTTGGCCTCGTGAGCGATCCCGGCCATGTGCTCCACGGCCATCTCACCCTCGTGGGAGGCCACATGAGCCAGCATGGGAGAGGGGATCACATCGCCGATGGCATAGACGCCAGGGCAAGCGGTCTCAAAGTGCTCGTTGACGGGAATGAAGCCCCGCTCTGTGGCAATGCCCAGATTCTCCAGGCCGATGCCTGCCGTGTTGGGCGCTCTGCCCACCACAGCCAGGACCTTGTCCACCGTAACGGCTTTCTTCACGCCCTTGGCGTTTTCGATCTCCACTGTGACCTGAGGCTCCCGGGCGGTGATGACCGCCTTGGACTCCAGGTGGACGGAGATGCCCTTTTTCTTAAAGGAGGTGGCCAGAGCCTTGGCGATCTCCTCATCCTCATAGGGCAGCAGATGGGGGGTCATCTCCACCAGCGTCACCGCAACACCGAAGCTGCGCAGCACATAGGCGAACTCACAGCCGATGGCGCCGCCGCCGATGATGCAGATGCTGCCGGGGAGCTGGTTGGTCATGAGGATGTCGTCGGAGGAGAGCACCTTCTCCCCATCAAACTCCAGACCGGGAATGACCCGAGGGGAGGAGCCGGTGGCAATGAGGATGTTCTTTGCCGTCAACGTCTCCCCAGCGGAGGTCTTGACCGTGTGGGCATCCACCAGCTCGCCCTCCGCCTCCACAAGGGTGATGTTGTTCTTGCTGAGCAGGAAGCTGACGCCCTTGGAGAGGGTCTCAGCCACCTTTCTGGACTGGGCATGCACGGCGGCATAGTCCAGCCGGGAAGCGTCTACCTGCACGCCGAAGGCTTCCAGCTGCTTGGCCTCCGTCAGCAGACTGGCGCTGCGGATCAGGTTCTTGGACGGAATGCAGCCGATATTGAGGCAGACGCCGCCCACATGCTTTTTTTCAATGACGGCTGTTTTCAGCCCCAGCTGGGATGCCCGGATGGCGGCTACATAGCCGCCAGGTCCGGCACCCAGAACGATTAGGTCAAAGGAATGATCCATGGGTCAATCGCTCCTGTCTGTTGAAATAGAAAATCTCTTACTTTCTGGAGATGATGCAGTCCGCCACAGAGTTCTTTCTGGGGTTGGGATCGGCATTCTCCGCGCTGTAGCCCACGGGGATGACCACCATCAGGTCATAGCGGGAACCGTCCACGCCGCACAGCTCGGTCACCTGCTCCTTGTTCTTGAGGATCTCAGCGATCCACACTGCACCCAGGCCCAGAGCGTGGGCCGCCAGCAGCATATTCTCCGCGCAGGCGCCGATGGTGTTGGCGTCCTTGGTGGCGTTATAGCCCACGGAATTGTCCATAAACAGGCAGATGAGCACATCAGCGCCCTCCAGCACCTTGGTGTGCTTGGTCAGCTGGGCAATCTCCCCCTTGACCTTGGGATCACGCACCACGGCAAAGCGCCAGGGCTCGTTGGCCATACCGGAGGGAGCCCGGGTGCCGGCCAGCATGATCTTCTCCACCAGCTCGTCGTCCACGTGAGCACCCGTGTAGGAGCGCACGCTCTTTCTGGTCAGAAGCATATCGTAAGCGTTCATAGCAGCAAAATCCTCCTTGTTGTTTCTTACAGCTCCTTGACTGCCTGGCGGAAGGCCTCGATGGTGAAATCGATGTCGGCTTCAGAGTGGGAATAGCACAGGCAGAAGGGCTCTCTGGGATCTTCGTCGATCAGCACGCCCTTTTCAAAGACCTTGGCCGCCAGCTTCTTATAAAGGCCGCTGTCCGCCTTGCCCCAGTCGCGGGCATCCTCATTTTTCTCCAGGCCGAAGGTGACGGAGAAGATGGAGGGGATGGAGCTGATGAGGCAGGGGATGCCCACCTCGGAAAAGACCTGAGCCAGGCCCTTCTGCAGCCGGGTGCCCATGGAATCGATGTGCTTGTGCACATCCTGGGTCTGCATGATATGGAGGGTAGCCTTGGCAGCCGCAGTGCCCACGCCGTTGCCCGCATAGGTACCGCCCTGGGTGACGCCCTTGCCCACGATGTCCATGACCTCCTTGCGGCCGCCGTAGGCGGCGATGGGGAAGCCGTTGCCGATGGACTTGGCAAAGGTGGACAGGTCGGGACGATAGCCATAACGCTCCTGAGCGCCGCCCTTGGCCACACGGAAGCCGGTCTTGACCTCGTCCAGGATCCACAAAATGCCATACTCATCGCACTTCTTGCGCAGGAAGTCCATATAACCGGGCTTGGGATCGGCCAGGCCGAAGTTACCCAGCATGGGCTCGGTGATGATGGCGGCCACCTCGTGACCATAGCGCTTGAGCGTCAGCTCCAGCACCTCGGGATCATTGAAGGGGATGGGAATGATCAGATCGTCCAGCGCTCTGGGAATGCCGGAGCTGGCAGGAATCTTGATGGGGTCCCGGCGGTTGCCGTAGGCGGTGGGAGGCGCATAGGTGGAGTAGAGCACATAGTCATATCCGCCGTGATAGCCGCCTTCCAGCTTGATGATCTTCTCTCTGCGGGTATAGGCTCTGGCCACGCGGATGGCATTCATGGTGGCTTCGGAGCCGGTGTTGACCAGACGAACCATTTCCACCGCGGGGCACATATTGATGACCGCCTCGGCCACCTCCACCTCGCGTTCGCAGGTAATGCCCGGCGTCACGCCGCTGTGGAGGGCCTCGATGACCGCATTGTCCACCTCATCATAGGCATAGCCCAGGATGACAGGACCGAAGCCCAGTCGATAGTCGATGTACTCATTGCCGTCCACGTCCCACATATGGGAACCCTTGCCACGGCTGAAGTAAGGCGTGCAGCCCTTGCCCCAGAAACGGCCGTTGGAATTCACACCCAGAGGCATACTCTTCATGGCGCGCTCCTGGAGCGCATTGGTTTTTTGCAGTCTGTCCATGGTGATGATTCTCCTATCTACTTTGATGTTCACAGTATTCTGAACTTTCAAGGCATGGTAAATCAGCTTTGCTTATAAAAGTCTATGGTCGCATTCACTGCCCGCTTCCACTGGGCATAGCCCTTCACATCCTCCCGGCCGGGTACGATCTTGCGGTCCCGGAAGGACTGAGGGATCTCCTCCAAAGATCGAAACAGCCCCAGGCTCAAGCACATGAGATACCCCACGCCAGTGATGGTCCCCTCCCGGTTTTCCGGGCAGAGCACCGGCTGGCCCAGCACATTGGCCTGTTTTTCCATGAGGTATTCGTTGGCGCACATCCCGCCGTCGGCCACCAGGGCCTTGCAGGGGGGCATGACGCTGAGGATATCCTTCACCGTGTAGGCCACCGCATCCAGCCCCGCCCGCAGGATATGAGCAGGCGCAGTGCCGGCAGTGACGCCGAACAGCGTCCCTCGAGCCGCAGCATCCCAATAGGGCGCCCCCAGGCCGTTGAAGGCGGGAACAAACACCACCGCGCTGTCCTCTCCGCACTCCCGCGCCAGATCGGAGAGCTGGCCCGTCTTCCACTCGGGCTTGAAGTTGCGCTGAAGCCAGGTGACGATGCTGCCTGCCGCGCCGCCTTCCGCCGCCAGGGCATAGACAGGGCTCTGCCCTGCTTTCCAGGCCACACTGGTGGTCAGATGGTCATCCAGTACCACTTCGTCGCCCATATTCATCCAACAGGCGCAGCAGGTACCATAGGTCACCTTGGCCGTGTGAGGGGCGATGCATCTTTGCCCCAGCAGCGCCATGGATTGATCCAGACCTCCAGCCACCCAGGGAAGGCGCTTTCCAATGCCCAGGTCCACTCCCTCAAACTGGGCGGTGTTGTCGCACAGAGGCGGCAGACGCAGCCCCTCGGCCCCAAAGCCGGCGATCAGCTCCTGATCCCAGTCCAGCGTACGCAGATTGCAGAGGCCCGAGCGGCAGGCCGTGCTGTGGTCAGAGGCATAACACCGTCCCCCGGTGAGCGCATACAGGAACCAGGCGTCCAGCTGGCCATAAGCCAACCGGCCAGCGTCCCAGAGCTTTTTGAGGCCGGCCTCATTTTCCCGCAGCCACCGGAGCTTGAGGGCGGGCCACTCGCTGGACAGGTGCAGGCCGGTCCGCTGATGGAACCACTGGTCCTTTCCCTGGTCCACCAACTGCTGGCACAGCGCCTCGCAGCGGCCGTCCTGCCAGCTGATCACCGGGGTCACCGGCTCTCCGGTCTCCCAGTCCCAAAGGAGGAAAGACTCTCCCTGGTTGGCAAAGCCCGCGCCCAAAAGAGCATCCAGCTTGTCCGGGTGCGCCGCCATCAGCTTCTGGGCCCCCTCCCGGATAGAGCGGATCAGTTCCTGCGGGTCCTGTTCCACAAAACTGTAATGGGGAGTGGAGACGGAGACAGGAATGTCCACAGCATCCACCATTTGCGCCTTCGTATCCAAAAGAGCCACCATGGTTCCAGAGGTTCCCTGGTCCACAGCCAGCAGATATGCTTCTCTTTCCATGTCTCCGCCTCCTGTTTTCAAGTTCTTACAGCGCAAAATCGCGGTTCACGTTCTTATAGAGCAGATAGCGCAGGGGCTTGGGGCCATAGGCCACCACATAGTGGGGGGTAAAAGGCGCCATGTAGCAGAAGTCATCCTCGTGGATCTCATAGTTGGTGTTGTTGATCCAGAAGTTGCCACGGCCGTTGAGGAAGTAGCCGCCGTGCTCGAAGATGTGGCCCTCCACGCAGGGGAAGGTGACACCGGGAGCGAAGGTCAGCATATTCATGGCCATATCAAAGCCGAAGTTCTTCTCGAAGGGCAGGCACTGCTGCTCGATCTCGGCGATGTTCTGCACAGGGGGAATATCCAGCACGCTGGAGATGATGGGATCGGGCACAGAGTAGAACTTGGTCTCCTCATAGCGCTTGCGGACCCACAGCACGTTGGCAGTCTCGTCCTTCTTGTTGCAGATCTCGAAGTCCACCATGGGAGGCAGCCAGAAGTAGCCCTCGGCCTCCATGGTGTGCTTCTTGCCGGAGATCAGCACTTCCACCTCACCGGAGATCACATACATGAAGTTCTCATAGCCGTTGACAATGGCTTCCTTGCTGCCGCCATCCTTCTCGATGATCAGCTTGCACTCCAGGAACTTGGCGCCCATGCAGGGAGCGGCATAGTAGTGGACCTTGGTGTTCTTGAACTCAGGCAGAATGCTGTCCAGCATGAAAGCCTTGGGCAGCAAAATGGAATCGCCAGGAGCCAGAGCGGCCCGGGAAATGCTCAGATGGTTGTTCTCCACCAATTTCATGTTGGCGTTGACCATAGAAATATCCATAATGATCCTCCTTTATATTTTGCTGTGGAATTTTGTGGTTTAGTGGTTGCTCATGTAGTTGTACACGTCCTTGAGGTTGTCCACAAAGCCGCCCTCCACATATTTGTTGTGGAACAGGGCAGAGCCCATGGTCAGGCCGGCTGCGCCGGTGGCTGCGATATCGTCGATGCGCTGATAGCGGTCCACGCTGCCGGCGGAGATAACGGGAACCTTCACAGCCTTGACCACCTCGGCCAGCAGTGCCATGGCGTCGCCGGTGTAACGGAAGGACAGCAGGTCGATGCCGTCCACGCCCTTGGCCTCCAGCTCCTTGGCGTGGGCCACGATCTCCTCAATGCTGCCGTCCAGCACGGAGGGATGGCCGTAGACCTTGCCGCAGAACGGATAGTACTGCACGCCGGTGCCGGCCAGGTAGTCACGGATGGAGTCATAGTAGACCGTGCCCATCAGCACATCAAAGCCAGCCTCCACGGCGATCTTGGCGCCGGCCAGGCCCTCTTCCTCAGACAGAGAAACCACTTCCAGGTTGGTGCGCTTGCCATGGGCCTTCATGGTCTTGACCAGGTCCACCATCTGATCCAGAGGCAGGCCCACGTCCTTGAAGCCCCACTCCTGCACCGGCAGGTCGGCAGCGGCCAGGAAGTCCGCCTTCGCGGTGGCAACGGTCTCGTCGTTGTCGGTAAGCATTACAACCAGTTTCTGATCCATGTCTCTCAATTCCCTTCTGTTTGTTTTATATAAATCAGTATCCCTTCAGGATCCTCTCATAATTGCCGCCGGCAATCAGGCGGTATGCCTCGTCGTCGCCTTCTGTGGCGATCCTGACTTTCAAAAGTTCCATGCGGAAATCGTTTCCGGGCCAGTCAGTGCTCATCATGATCCGGGACGCGCCCACCTTCTTCAGCGCCGCCTTCAGGGAGAAGAGCTCGGCGGTGGAGGTGTCCAGATAGATGTTTTCATTGCGGCTGGCCACCAGGATGGCATCGTCGCAGTAGTTCAGTGCACACATATGGCCCAGGATCACCGTCACGTCCGGGAACGCCCGGGCGATCTCCTCAAAGTAGAACGGGTGGTCATTTTCCTCGGACCCGCCGTGGGAAAACATGGGCACCTTATACTCCCGGCACAGCTCCATCAGCGGGGCGATCATGCCCAGATCTCCCAGCTGGTAGCCGTGGAGACGGGGATGGAGCTTGAGGCCCTTGAGCCCCAGGTCCAGATACTTTTTCAGCGTGTCTCTGGCGCCGGGCATTCTGGGATTGACCATGCAGTAGCCGAAAAGCCGGTCGGGATGCTCCCGCTGGGCCTTGACCACATAGTCGTTGTCAATGGCCTGAGCCACGGTGCACACACCGCACATATCCACGCCCGCCTGGTCCATCTCCCGCAGGATACGGCCCACGCTCATGCTCTCATCCAGAAAGCCTCCGGTGGATTCGCCTTCCCATACATGGTTGTGGTGATCAATAATCATGGATTACCAGTCCTTTCTGGGATTGACCATCCGGCCCACACCGGGCTTGCCCACGATCTTGCCGTCCTCCATGACCACTTCGCCCATGACGATGGTCATGACGGGCTTACCCTTGAGCTTGAAGCCATCATAGGGGGTGTACTTGGTCTTGCTGTACATCTCCTCGTGGGTGACGGTCCACTCCTTGTCCATATCCACGACCACCAGGTCGGCGTCGGCGCCCACAGCGATCTGACCCTTGCGGGGGAAGATGTTGAAGATCTGGGCGGGCTTCTCGGCCATGCACTCCACCACGCGGTTGAGTGTCACCTCGCCCTTGTTCACATGGTCCAGCATGATGGGCAGGCTGGTCTGGACGCCGATGGTGCCGGGCAGGGTATCCCACCAGCTGCGGTTGAACTTCTCATCGTTGGAGTGGGGGGCGTGGTCGGTGGCCAGCACCTCGATGTCGCCGTTGGCCAGGCCGTTCCACAGGGCCTCCCGGTCCTTCTCATAGCGGATGGCGGGAATGACGCGGATGCCGCCGCCGAACTTCTCATAGTCCTCGGCGCAGAAGGTGAACCAGGCCGGGCCCACGTCGGAGGTGACGGGGGTGCCCTTGTGCTGGAACTCCTTGATCAGCTCCAGGCCCCGCTTGGAGGTCAGGTGGGTGATATGTACCCGGCAGCCGGACACCTCAGAGAGCACGAAGGTGCGGTACAGGGCGGAGACCTCCACGATATCGGGGCGGGCTTCCACATGGGAGAAGAAGTCCTTGGGGTCCCGGCCGCTCTCCTTGAGGTGCTCGGTGTAGTTCTTCACCAGCTCCATGTCCTCGGCATGGACCGTGACCACATAGTCGTGGGCCGCGATCTTCTTGAAGATATCGGCAGCCTCGTTGTTATCGGGCAGATAGTAGCCCTCGGGCAGCTCCCAGTCGAAGGTGCTCAGGTCCCACTTGAAGCCGCACACGCCGGCCTCGATGAGGGCGTCGATCTGGTCCAGGTTATTGACCAGATAGGCGTAGATGCCGTAGTTGACGTAGGACTTCTCCTCGGCGATCTTCTTCTTGATCTGGAAGTTCTCCACATTCAGCGTGGGGGGCTGCACATTGGGCATATCGTAGACGGTAGTGATACCGCCGGCGGCTGCCGCCATGGAGCCGGTGGAGAAATCCTCCTTGTAGGTCAGGCCGGGATCCCGGAAGTGGACATGCACGTCAATGCCGCCGGGCAGCACCGGCTTTCCGCCGGCATCGATGACCCGGGCAGCCTCAAAGCCCTCGGGGCTGTCGGCAATGGCGGCGATCTTGCCGTCCTTTACCGCGATGCAGCCGGCCACTGTATCACGGGCGCTGACGATTTGCGCGTTTTTGATAAGCAGATCAACTTTCATAAGCAAACCTCTTTCATTCAGATATTGGAAACAGGGGCTTGGGATAGCTGGCGCTGCCCTGACGCAGCCCCATTTTTGCAGTGATATAGGCCTGCCAGGCGGCGATCTCATAGGGCTTGAACAAGATCACGTCCACCCCGCCGCCCTGGAGGCGCTCGGTGAGTGCAGGTGCCACGTCCTCAAAGTCCGTGCAGCCCAGGATATATCCGTCGCATCCGGTGCGCTCATGGATGGCGCGGATGGTCTCATAGAGCTTGTCCACCACCTTGTCCTGTCCGTTGCTGATGTCGTCAAAGTCCATCTCCACGGATTCCACTGCCGCCAGGCGGTGGGAAAGGCCCAGCTCCTGGGCGATCCGTTGAAAACGGCCGTTGATGCGCTTGGCAAAGGTCAGGACCGTAAAGCTGTCCACCAACTGGGAGGCATAGAGCATGGTACACTCACTGGGGCCGATGACCGGAATGGACACAGCCTCCCGGCAGGCCCGCAGCGCTGTATCCGCGCTGCAGTTGATGACCACGGCGTCCGCTCCGTCCCGCTCCGCCGCCTGGATCTTCCGGATCAGATCCGGCGCTGCACAGGCATCGTCATAGGCGTTCTGGATGAACCGGGGCCCCTTGTCGATATAGGCAAAGGAGAACTCCGCCGGGATCTGGGCGCTGTCTCTGCGCCGGTACTGCTCCCGGTAATCCTCTCCCTCCGGGGGAAGGATGGGGGAGATCACAAAAATCTTCATTGGAAACTCCCTTCTGCTTCCGAGCGCTTGTAGAACTGTCCAACGGCCTCTACCAGCGCCTCGCTGACGCCCGGGCCCGAGTCCGGGTCAATCAGCGCCGAAAGCGTTTCATTCAGACGGGCGCCGCCTTCCTCCAGAGACATGGAGGCGCAGGGCCGTCCATTGCGGACAATGCACTCCCCTGCCACATACACCCGATCCATTGCGGCCCGGGTCCCCCGCACCGCAAGCAGCTCCAGCGGGTCTGCCGCCGGAGCAGCAAAGGGATGGCACAGGCGGTTATAGTCCAGACAGACGAAGTCCGCCCAGCTGCCCTTACGCAGCACGCCGCCCTCTCCTCTTGCCACGGCAGCACCTGCCGCCGTTCCCATGGTCAGCATCTGCGCCGGGGAGATCCCAGCACCCACGCCGGAGCGGGACGGATTGAACCGGGCCAGGCGCAGCTCCCGCAGATAGTCCTGGTCGTCATCCAGTCCGCAGCCATCCAGACCCACGGCACAGACAACACCGGCCTCCAGCGCAGTCTGCAGGGGCATCACACCACTGCGCAGCCGCAGGTTGGAGGAGGGATTGGTGACCACCTTGACGCCCCGCTTTGCAAGCAAAGCCCAGTCGCTTTCCTCCGCCCAAACCATGTGGGCCAGGGAGAGCCGCGGCGTCAGAAGTCCCAGGTGGTCCAGGTGCTCCACACTGCTCATGCCCCACTTCTGACTGTAGATCTTCTGGTATTTGGTCTCCAGCATGTGCATGTGGATTCCCAGGTCATGCTCCTGGGCATAGGCCTGCATGGCCAGGAGAGTCTCATCACTGCACCACTGCAGTCCCGCCGGGTGCAGCTGGAGGCTCACCATGCCGGTACTGATGGAATAGCTCAGCTGCTGCCTGAGGGTTTCCACGATTCGGAAGTACTCGGGAAGAGAAAAGGGGCAGTCGCTGATTCCGGAGAGGAATTCCTCCCGCAGCTCCTGGGGGAGCCCATCTGCAAATTCTTTTCTTCTGTAATAGATCTGATTATTCTGATCCACATAGGGGGGACAGAGAATCACGCGGATCCCCGCCTCGTTATACCCTCTGGCTGTCTCCACCAGCTCCTCAGTCATGTTTCCCCAGGAGGAGGGATTGTGGCTGTGAAGCACGGTGGAGACGCCGGAGGAAGCCAACAGCAGCCCATCATAGAGCGCTGCCATATAGGCGGAGGAGCGGACACGGCCCAAGGTGGGGATCCACTGTTCCAGCGCCCTGTCCGCCGCGCCGAAGGCCACAGGCGACACGCCGCGGCCATGGTCGTGCGCATCGATAAAAGCAGGCGTGACCAGCCAGTCGCTCTTCCCCAGGACCAGCGCCCCCGGGTGCCGGGTGATGACCTCATCCCGGGGACCGATGTCCTTGATCCTCTCACCGGTGAAGTACAGCGCCGCATCCTCTTGGAGCGGCCCTTCTCCGGTCCAGAGCTTGCCTGCACATATGACGGTGCCCATGGTTTTCTCCACCACTTACATGGACTTTTTGTACAGAGCGATCACGTCCTCACGGGTAAAGGGCTTGAGGCTGTTGTTCAAAACGCCCGCCATGGTCTGGAAGACGGAGTCGGTCATGGGCTCGATCATCTCCTCGGTGACGCCCAGGTCCTTCAGAGTGATGTCGCAGCCGAATCTCTCCAGAACGCCCTTCATAGCCTTGGGGCACAGCTCTGCCAGCTGCTGCTGGGTCATGGTGTCGTCCCCGTAGCCGAACAGGCGGGTCAGCTTGGCATGACGCTCGATGTCGGCGTCCCAGGTCATCTCCAGATAGGGGACGGCCAGGGGGCACATGGTCAGGCCGTGGGCGGTATTGGTCTGGCCGCCTACGCTGTGACCCAGCGCATGGATAGCCACGGTACCGGAGTTGCCCTCGCCGATGACGATGCCGCCCAAGGTGTTGGCCCAGGCCATATACTCTCTGGCTTCCTTGTCATTGGCGCCGTTTTCAATGGCCCGGCCCAGATACTTGATGACCAGACGAATGGCCTCCAGGGCGCAGGCGTCGGTAAAGGCGTTGGCGCACTTGGCCAGATAGGCCTCCATGGCATGGAACAGCACGTCGATGCCGCAGGCCCGGGTCACGCTGGGGGGCATGGTCATCATCAGATCCGGGTCCACAATGGACACGGAGGGCATCAGCAGGTCATGGCCCACGCCGGGCTTGTCATGATTGATGGTGTTGGTGATGACGAACCACTTGGTGGCTTCAGAGCCGGTGCCCGCGGTGGTGGTGATGCAGATCACGGGATAGGGCTTCTTCACATCCGCCAGGTCGGACTTGCTGCCGCCGGCCAGATAGTCCCGCACAGAATCGCCGGGGTTCTGAGCAGCCATGAAGGCCACTGCCTTGGCGGTATCCAGGGCGCTTCCGCCGCCCAGACCGATGGTGAAATCACAACCCTCGCTGAGGAAGAACTGCACCTGGCGATCGATGTCCACGTCCCGGGGATTGGGCTCTACGTCGTCGATGATGGACACTTCCAGACCGGCGTCCTTCAGCAAACCGACCACCCGGTCCAGAATACCCAGCTGACGCATGGTGTCCTTGGCCGCGCAGACCATGGCTTTCTTTCCGTACTGGGGTGCCAGTTCCTTGAGCTGATTGACCTGTCCACAGCCCACATAGAACTTGGTGGGCATGGTAAAGTTAAATGCCTGCATAAGTTACCTCCTGTTTGTCTTGTCAATGGTCAAAACGGTCCGCAGCAGTACATCGCAGCCGTTTTCAATATCTGTGGGGGCGGAGTATTCCAGCGGGGAGTGGCTGATGCCCTCCTGGCTGGGGATGAAGATCATGCCGGTGGGAAACACCGCGCTCATCAAAAGGGAGTCGTGGAATGCGCCGCTGGGCATCTTCTCATAGCTCCGGCCCGCCTCCTGGCAGGACTGCTCCACACAGTCGATGACCCAATCGCTCATGGGCGAGGGCGGGCACCGGGAAATGACCTTCAGATCCGAGGCAACGCCCCGGGCACTGCAGATGCTCTCCAGCTTTTCCTGCAGTTTTTCCAGAAGCAGGTCCATAACAGCCTGCTCACGGTCCCGGATCTCCAGGCTGATGACGCATTTTCCAGGCACCACGTTGACGGAATTGGGTTCCACACGCACGCAGCCCACCGTGGCCACGGAGTAATCTCCGCCATAGGCATCCACGGTCTGCGGCACGGCGGCAATGAACTCTGCCGCTGTGACCAGGGCGTCCTTCCGATCCCGCATCAGGGTGCTTCCGGCATGGTTGGCCTGCCCTTCCAATGTGATCTCAAACCGGTCCACGCCAGCGATGGAAGTGACCACACCGATCTCCTTCTCATTTCTCCACAGGGACGCGCCCTGCTCCACATGCAGTTCCAGGAAGCAGTGGACGTTCTCCGGAGAGATGGCTGCCTGATCCAGCGCACCGCAGTCCACGCCGAACTCCTCAAGCACCTGCAGCTGGTTCATGCCCTGTCCGTCCACATCCTGCTTAGAGACGGGCAGCGGATGGCCGCAAATGGCGTTGCTGCCAAAAAGGCCCTTGCCAAAACGGGCTCCTTCTTCATCGGTGAAAACAATGGCTTCCAGGGGATGCTCCAGCTCCATGCCGCTGCGGCGCAGCACTTCAAAGACCTCCAGCGCCGCCACGCAGCCCAGTGCTCCGTCGTACTTGCCGCCGTTGGGAACAGTATCCAAATGGGAACCCATCAGAATAGCTGGAAGCGTATTGTCGCGGCCGGACAGGCGAACTCGGATATTTCCAGCCGCATCTACCTTGGGGGTAAGTCCCAGGGCTCGGAAATAGGACATATACAGATTCCGGCCCTTTTGATCCTCAGGTGAAAAAGCCAGGCGGCTGTGGGAGCCATCCTCCTGTTTGCCGCATTCATAAATCGTATCCAGGCGCTCCAAGACCCGGCTGAGATCTACATTCATTGAAACCGGCCTCTCTTATTAGTAATAAGTAAATGGATGATTAGTAGTACAGGCAGGCTTCCGTTCCGCCGTCGATGACGACTGCCTGACCGGTGATGGCTCTGGCGTCGTCGCTGGCCAGGAACAGCGCCGTCTTGGCAATGTCCTCGGGCTGGATCTTCAGCGTCATAGGCTGATAGGAATCCAGGAACTTCTCCCGGGCCTCGCCGGTGAAGTCCTTATTCAGCGGCGTATCCACAAAGCCCGGGCAGATGGCGTTGCAGCGGATGTTGCTGCGGGCAAAGTCGATGGCCACGGAGCGAGTCAGGCTCATGGCGCCGGCCTTGGCACAGGCATACCCCACCTTGTTGGGGATGGGCTTGAGGCCAAAGGTGCCCACGGTGTTCAAAATCACGCCGCCGCCCTGCTTTTCCATGTAGGGGATCGCATACTTGCAGCCCAGGAAGATGCTCTCCATATCAATGGCCAGCACCTTGCGGAAGTCGGCGTAGGAAGTGGTGGTAACCGTGCCGATGGGGCTGATGCCGGCGTTGTTGAACAGCACATCCAGGCGGCCATAGGTATCATGGATCTCAGCGAACAGCTTTTCCATGGCACTTTCGTTGGTGATATCCGCAGCAAAGGCCTTGGCCTTGCCGCCAGCGGAAACGATGCTCTCTGCCACAGCGCCTGCCGTCTGAGCATTGATATCGATCACGCAGACCGTGGCACCCTCCGCGGCAAACATCTCGCAGGAGAGCTTACCCAGTCCGGAACCGCCACCAGTGATTGCTACAACCTTGTTCTCAAACTTTTTCATAACGGAGTCCTTTCTTAAAAGTAATAGAAGTGAGCTTTAGCAGTGAGTGATCTGGCCGCCATCTACCAGCAGCTCAGAGCCGGTGCAGTAGGAGGCCTCATCGGAAAGCAAGAATGCAATGGCATCTGCGATCTCTTCGGACTTGCCGAACCGCCCCATGGGGATAGAGGCCACAGACTGCTTGTGCATCTCAGGATCATCAATGATCCAGGCGTTCATGGGCGTCTCAATGGTGCCAGGAGCCACCACATTGGAGCGAATGCCGTTAGGACCAAACTCCAGAGCAATGGCCTTGCTCAGCTGTCTGACCGCACCCTTGGAGGCGCAGTAGTGAGCGGACTTGGTAAAGCCAATGAAGCCGCTGATGGAGCTGAGAAATACGATGGAAGCGCCGGTCTTTTGTTCCACCGCCTGTCTGATGAAGGACTGTGCGCAAAGGAAAGAGCCTTTCAGATTGATATTGATCATGCGGTCCCAGTCCCGCTCCGTGAGATCCAAGAAGGGAATGCTGGAAAAGATGCCGGCCGAATTGACCAGGCCATGGATCTGACCATAGGCCGCAACTGCGTCGGCGATCATCTTGTTGACGCTCTCACCGTTGCACACATCCACCACGCACTGCAGTGCCTTGCGGCCCATTGCCTCCACTTCTGCGGCGGTCTGTGCAATGGCCTCGCCATTGATATCTGCCAACACAAGGTCTGCACCCTGAGAGGCAATTTTCAGAGAAACAGCTTTACCCAGACCGGAACCAGCACCGGTAACAATGACAACTTTGTTTTCTAAACGCATAACAGTCCCTCTTTTTTTAAATATGTATTTGTTGTTAGAAGTCCAACTTCTTGAAAATGTTTTTTACAGCAGGAGGCTCCCCTTTCTCAATATTTTCCCTACGCCCAAGGGATCAGAAAGTACCTCCTGCCGCCTGCTCCACCGTATAGGAGCGGATGGGGTCTGCAACAAACATATCCACCACTTCTACTTGGAAATTGTCCAGCATTTCCTCCGTAACTGCTTTGGGGTTCCAGGAATTCTCCTCGTCATAGACAAATGCAAATCCCGGCGCTTCCGGCGCAGTGTGATAGCCGAAGTACATGGTTCCGCCTTCCAGCTCTCCATTCATGGCCATCTTGGTCAAGCTCACATATTTGGAGCTCCATCCATAGTCACAATACGCCAGCACCTGGTCCGGAGCATAGGCCACATCGGCTTCACTTCGTCCCAGGGTGTAGATGTTTTTCTCCTTGCATACGTCTACCACGCCCTGAGCACCTCTGTTGAGCTCATGGAGGATCACGTCACATCCTGCGGCAGCCAGCGCGTTGGCTGCTTCCCTGGCTGCAGCTACATCATTGTTGTCATCCAGATAGATAACGGAAATTTGACAGTTGGGGTCCTTGGTTTTCAGGCCATCCTTGATACTGCCCACAAAGTTGTTGGTCACATCGATACCCTCCAGAGCTCCCACATACCCAACCTTTTTGGTCTGGCTGATCTGGCAGGCCATCCAACCATAGGCATAGCCGTACTGCCAAGGCGCGTTGTCCGCAGCTGTGACATTTTCGCCGGTGGGATTTGCGCCGCAGATCACCAGAAACTCCGTATCGGGATACTCAGGCGCCACCTTTTCCATGGCATCCTGGAACTGTCCGCCATGGCCAAAGATCACATCATAGCCATCAGAGGCATAGCCTCGAAGTGCCGGCAGCAGATCGGCATCAGCGATGTTCTCGCTGTACACCACATCGGCCCCCAGCTGCTCTTTCACCTGCATCAACGCCTCATAGCCAAATTGGCTCCAACTGCGATCGCTGGCACTGCCGGGAAGCAGACATGCCACGCGGATCTGTTTTCCCTCATTTTCCCCTGAAGAGGTTGAGGTACCGGAAGAAGCGGAGCCGCATCCCACCAGGAGCGTAAGGCAGATCATACCCAGTACAAGTCGTGCAGAGAGTCGTTTCATAAGCGTTTCCTTCCTTTCAGCCAGCGATATCCAGAGAAGATCGTTTTTCAAGAGACTCCAGCAACAAATCATGGGTCTGAAGGACTCTCCCGTCGCAGCGGCGGCCGCTCTCAATAGAGCGGCCTGCCGCCTAGCGAGACAGCCCGCAAAATACCTGAGGGCTTGCTCTTTTTTAGAAAGTACCGCCAGCAGCCTGCTCTGTAGTGTAGGAACGGGCGGGATCGGCGATGAACATCTCCTCCACGTCGGTCTTGAACTTGGCCAGGATCTCCTCGGAAACCACATTGGGATTCCAGCCGTTGGCGTCGTCATAGGTGAAGGTGAAGCCCGGAGCCTCGGGAGTATTGAAGCCGAAGAACAGGAAGCCGGGTTCCAGGGCGCCGGACATGCCCTGCTCCACCAGATAGACATACTTGGGGCCCCAGTCGAAGTTGCAGTAGGTCAGGACCTGGTCGGGAGCGGCAGCAACATCTTCAGCGCTTCTGCCGATGGTATAGACGCCCTTCTCCTTGCACACATCGATAACGCCCTGGGCAGCGCGGTTGAGCTCGTGCATGACCACGTCGCAGCCGGCGGAGATCATGGCCAGAGCAGCCTCACGGGCAGAGGCCACGTCGTCGGAGTCGCTCAGATAAACCACAGTACCCTGGGTGTCCGGATTGTTGGCCTTGACGCCGTCCTTCCAGCTGCCCACCAGGTTGTTCTGGGTGCCGGTGCCCTCATTGGCAGTGATGTAGCCCACCTTGCCGGTCTGGGAGACCTGGGAGGCCATCCAGCCGTAGGCATAGCCATACTGCCAGGGAGCGGTATCCACAGAGGTCACATTGACATCATTGCCCGTAGAACCGGCAATGCAGACGAACTTGGTGTCGAGGAAATCGGCAGAGACCTTGATCATGTCGTCCTCAAAGCCGCCGGTGTGGCCGATGATCATGTCATAGCCCTGGGAAGCGTAGTCCCGCAGAGCCTGCTGCAGGTCCACATTGGTCACGTTCTCGGAGTAGGCCACTTCCACGCCCAGCTCATCCTTGACCTTCATCAGGGCATCGTAGCCATACTGGTTCCAGCTCTTGTCGTTGGCACTGCCGGGAAGCAGCAGAGCCACCTTGTAATCACTGGCATTGCTTTGCGTGTCAGATCCATTGGAAGAGGAAGACGCCGTGTCACCGCAGCCCACAAGCATAACGGCAACCATACAAATCGCTAAGAGCATTGCAAAAAACTTTTTCATACTTACCTCCATGTTTTGAAATATTATTCAAGCAAGAGACACTTGCTCAAATCCACCGGGGGTTCCTTTTTCCTTTGCGCTTGTATGGGGACGGGTACAGCGAAATAAAAGGGGTCACTGCTTTCTGTAATACTTGCCCATGGCGGCGGGGTGTCTGCGTCCCTTGCCGATGAGCAGGATGAACACCAGAGCCACCAGGTAAGGCAGCATCAAAATCACATAGGAGGAGATCTGGATATTGCCCAGCATCTGCAGCCGCAGCTGCAGCACCTCCGAGGCACCGAATACCAGACCTGCTCCGGCAGCGCCGACGGGATTCCATCCGCCGAAGGTGGCGGCGATCAGTCCCAGCCATCCGCGGCCATTGGAGATGTTCTCCGTAAAGCTCTGCACCTGCTGGAGAGCCAGCACGGCGCCGCCCATGCCGCAGAACACACCGCAGACGATGGCGGAGATGGACCGGGTCCGGGCCACATTGATGCCCAGAGTATCTGCGCAGCTGGGATTTTCACCCACAGCCCGGAGCTGGAGGCCCCAGGTGCTCTTGAACATGATCCACCAGGCCACCGGGATCAGCAAATAGGTGATGTAGGTCAGGATGGGCTGATCGAACAGCATGGGCCCGATCAGCGGAATATCCGAGAGAACGGGGATCTCAATGGGATTCATCGCTTCGATGCGGGGAACACCAGTGGTGCCCCAGAACAGTCTTTGCAGGGCGCTTGTCAGGCCCAGCATGATGAAGTTCAAGCCCAGGCCGCAGATGACCTGGTTCGCACCCAGATACACCGCAAAGGCGGAGAAGACAGCAGACGAAAGAGCAGCGGCAAGAATGCCGAAGACAACACCCAGGAAATGGCTGCCCGTAGCGATGGTCATCACCACGCTGACGAAAGCACCAATGAGCATGTATCCTTCCGCACCCATGGCATGAACGCCTGCTTTTTCCGAATAGCACACGCCCAGAGCGATCAGAATGATCGGAACAGCGATGCGGATAGTGGAGCTCAGGAATTCCACGACGAAATCAACACTCACTTCTCCTCACCTCCTTGACTTGCTTCCTGCAGTTCAGGAGATCCCGTACCGGCGGATGCTTCCACAGCCTCGGTATGGGCCTTTTCCCCTGCCTTTGCCACTTTCTTCTTGGCGTTGGACTCGATATACAGCTTCAAGGCAGCGCCGCCCATGATGAAGACCATAATGGAGCCCTTGATGAGGTCTAGGATCACACTGGGGATGCCGGTGGAGCGCTGCATGGCCTGCATGCCCGTGCGCAGAGCGCCGAAGAACACGCCGGCAGGCAGCACGCCAAAGGGATTGGTGTTGCCCAGCAGAGCAACGGCCAGGCCGTCAAAACCAAGGTTGGAGCCGAACTCCTGGCGCAGGCAGTCATTGCAGCCAATGACCTCCACCGCGCCGGCCACGGCGCACAAACCGCCGGAGATCAGCATGGACCAGACAAAGATCTTGGTGGGATTGTTGCCGGAGGTCCGGGCCGCCAGAGGGGACAAGCCCGTCATGCGCAGGCGCATGCCCCCGGGCGTCAGCCAGAGATAGTAGCCGGTCAGCAGAATAATGGCAAGCGCAATGAAAATGCCGGAATGGAGATAGCCGAAATTGGGCCAGTACTTCAGGAGGAACTGGCTGCCGAAGGTGTCCGTCTGGGGATAGCTGACGATCTCGCTGGAGGCCATGGGGCCATTGACCAGCGCCGACAAAAGCAGCGTACCCACATAGTTCAAAAGCAGCGTGGTGAGCAGCTCATTGACGCCTTTGAGCACCCGGAACAAGACGGCGATGCCGGAAAAGACCATACCGAACAGCATGGCGACCACAAGGATCATGGGAACGCTCAGCCCCTTGGGCAGGGACGGCATGAGCAGCGCCACGGCACCGGCGGCGATGCCGCCCACAAACAGCTGGCCCTCCTGGCCGATGTTATTGGCTCCGGCCCGGAACGCAATGGCTGTGCCTGCGCCGATGATCAAAAGGGGCGTAGCACGGTTGAGCGTGCTGCCGATAGCCAAGGTGCTTCCGAAAGCACCCTTGAACAGCTCTTTGAAAAATGTAACTGGGCTGACACCCCAGAGCATGACGAAGAGGGAACCGATGAGAAGTCCCAGCACCGCGCCGATAATGGGGCTGAAGTCCAACAAAACCATTAAGAAAGATTTCTTTTCCTTCTTTACCATTCGTTCTTTCTTTATCATTTCACCCGCTCACCTGCCATTAACAATCCGATTTTCTCCACCTCGGCATTTTCACCGGGGAGGATTCCTACCAACTCTCCTTCATACAAAACACCAATGCGGTCGCTGAGCGTCAGGATCTCCTCCAACTCTGTCGAGATATAGAGGATCGCTGTTCCCTGTTCACGCGCTTTGAGCATGGTCTCATAGACGAAGTTCGTTGCGTCAATATCCAGACCGCGGGTGGGATACACAGCAATGATCAGGTCCACCTTTTCGCCCACTTCCCGGGCCAGGACCACCTTTTGCTGGTTTCCGCCGCTGAGGTTCCCCACCAGTTCGTCAGAACCTGTAGCAGAGACATTGAACTCCTCCATTTTCCGATCTGTGATCTGGGCGATATTTTTGAAATCCATCAGGAACCGGGAACCATAGGGCTTTCGATCCGGATGATTCAGCGCCGTGTTCATGCGGATGGAGAAATCCAGCACTACCGCTGCGTGGTTTCTGTCTGCCGGGATATAGCCGATAGGCAGGTTGCGCATCTGCTTGGTATCGCTGTGGGTGATGTCCTGACCCAGGAACTCCATGCGGCCTCCGCTGGCTTTCCGCAGGCCCATGATGAGCTCGGAAAGATCCGTCTGGCCGTTTCCGTCCACGCCGGCGATGCCCACGATCTCGCCCCGGTGGATATCCAGAGTCACGTTTTTCACGCCGCTGGACTCCGCCACCGGGTCTGCGGAAACGCCCTGAAGGCTCAATACCACCTCACCGGGCTTGCAGGGCGGCTTGGTGATGTTCAGATCGATGCTGCGGCCCACCATCAGGGAGGCCAGCGTGCGGCTGTCCAGACCGGGTTCATTTTTCAGGGTCTGGATCATTCTGCCGTCCCGCATGATGGAGATGCTGTCGCACAGCTCCAAAACCTCCGGCAGCTTGTGGCTGATGAAGATGATGGATTTTCCCTCAGCGCGCAGCTTGTTGAGCACCTCAAACAGGCTGTGGACCTCCTGGGGCGTCAAAACCGCCGTGGGCTCATCCATGATGAGCAGGTCGGACTCCCGATAAAGGGCCTTCACGATCTCCACTCTCTGCTGCTCGCCCACCGTCAGGTCCTCCACTCTGACCTTGGGACGGATATTCAAACCATAGGTTTCGGACAGAGCCATCACCTTTTTCTCCGCCTGATCCAGCGGAAGCTCGATGAACTTGCCCTCCTTCAGGCCCAGGATGATGTTTTCCAGTACGGTAAACTTCTCAACCAGCTGAAAATGCTGGTGAATCATGCCGATGCCGGCTTTGATGGCCTCTGCGGGGGATTCGACATTCAGTTCCTGTCCTTTCCAAATGATCGTTCCCGCGTCTTTTTTATAAAGGCCATACAGAACATTCATCAACGTGGACTTTCCTGCGCCGTTTTCGCCAAGGATCGCGCGGATCTCACCCTTTTTGATGCTGAAGCTCACATCGTCATTTGCCACCATACGGGCAAATGATTTTGTGATATGGCGCATTTCCAATAAATCTTCGTTCAAATGATCGTTCATAGCTTCCCCCTACAGACCTCCTTACTTCAGCGTTTGAGACGGCGAAATTACAGGGTGATTTCGTCCGGATTTTCCAGGATCTCAGCAAAAACAGCCAGGAAATCCGCGGCGTCCTTGCCGTCAAGCACCTGATGGTCGAAGGTCAGGCTGAAGGTGGTCACATAGGCGGGGACAATGGCGTCATCCTTCACCCAGGGCTTGCGGATGATGCGGCCGATGCCCAGGATCACAGATTCAGGGCTGTTGAGGATCGGCGTAAAGCCGTCAATGCCCTGGGCACCCAGGCTCGAGAGAGTGGCCAGGCAGCTGCCGGTATCCTGAGGATTCAGTCCTCCGCTGCGAGCGGCAGCCACTACCCGCTTGCGCTCAGCAGCGATCTCCTGGAGGGAGAGCTTATCCGCGCCGCGGATGGCAGGAACGATCAGTCCATCCTCCAGAGCCACAGCCATACCCAGATCGGTCTCCTGCTTCACCGTCAGCAGCCCGTTCACCAGCTGGTTGCGCACCTTGGGATACTTGGCCACTGCCAGCGCAAAGGCCTTCATCAGCAGATCGTTGTAGGAGATGCCGTCCATGGACTCCTTCAGGGCCACCATACGGTCCATGCAGACCTCACGGAAGTGGGTCAGCTGGGCGGTGTTCTGCAGGCTCGAGCGCATATTGTCGGCAATGATGCGGCGCATTCTGGAAAGAGGCACCCCATTGTCACCAGCAGGAGCAGCAGCCGGTGCAGACTCGGCAGCGGGAGCGGCAGGCGCAGTAGCCTTCTCCTCCCCGCCGTCCTCTGCGGCTTCCTCTTCCGTCTCTGCGATGTAAGTCAGGATGCTGCCCACCTCGGCAGAGTCACCCTGCTCAAAGAGCAGTGCGCAGACAAAGCCGTCCGCAGGAGCCTCGATGTCCACGGAGGTCTTTTCCGTCTCGATCCCCAGCAGCGGATCGCCCTGGGCTACCTCCTGGCCCTGCTCTACGTACCACTCAACAATTTCTGCTTCTGTCATCGTCATGCCGAATTTCGGCATGTATACCGGTTCCTTTGCCATGGCTTACTCCTCCTTTATTTCTTCACCATCTCACGGACCTTGGCCGCGATGGTGTCCTTATTGGGTACTGCCAGCTGCTGCAGCACAGGGCTGAAGGGGATGGGGATCTCCTCACCGGAGAGACGGGAGGCAGGGCACTTGAGATCAGAGAAGGCTTCCTCCGCCACAGTGGCCACCCACTCGGCGCCGGCACCGCAGGTCTTGTAGCTCTCATCCACGGCCAGGAACCGGCCGGTCTTCTTCACGCTCTCCAGCACCAGTTCCTTGTCCCAGGGCTTGAGGGTGCGCAGGTCTACCACCTCGGCGCTGATGCCCTCTTTTTCCAGCTGGGCAGCGGCCTTCAGGCAGTGGTTGACCATGATGCCCACGGCGCAGAGGGTGATGTCCTTGCCCTCTTTCTTGATGTCGCCTTTGCCCAGGGGGATCAGGTATTCTTCGTCAGGTACCTCGCCCTTCATACCGCCGATGGAGGTGTGGTTGAAGAACACCACCGGGTTGTCGTCGCGGATGGCGGACTTGAGCAGGCCCTTGGCATCCGCCGGGCAGCTGGGCATGACCACCTTCACCAGGGGGATGTTCATGAACAGGGGATGGACGGAATTGCTGTGGTGGGGACCCACGCAGGGGCCGGTGCCGTTTTGCACCAGATACACCAGGGGGACCTTGGTCTGACCGCCGAACATATAACGCATGGCGTTGGCCTGGCTGGAGACCTGGTCATAGGCCAGCATCAAGAACTGGCCGAACATCAGGTCCACAATGGGACGGCTGCCGGTAACAGCGGCGCCCACTGCGGCGCCGGCCACTGCCAGCTCCGAGATCGGCGTATCGATGACCCGCTGCTCACCGTACTTGGCGCACAGGCCGCGGGTGGCTGCAAAGCAGCCGATCCGAACGTCCTCGCCCATGAGGAACACGGAATTGTCCCGCTCCATCTCCTCAAACAGCGCTTCCTGAATGGCACGAATATAATACTTTTTCATGACATCTCACCCCTCATCTCAAACCCAAGTGTCGGTAAACAGATCCTCTGCCGTGGGGAAGGGACTGTTCTTGGCAAATTCCACAGCATCCTCGATCTTCTTGGCAGCCGCCTGATCGATGGCATCCAGATCAGCCTGGGTGGCATCGGTATTGGCCAGCAGATACTGCCGCAGATTGTCGATGCAGTCCGTTTCCTTGGCGATCTTCTCCTCTTCCGGCAGGCGGTAGGGCTGGCCGTCCAGGAAGGCAACTTCACCTTCGGAGTGGCCGCTCTTGCGGTGGGTCTTGGCCTCAATCAGCACAGGGCCCTCGCCGTTGCGGAGCTTTTCCACCCACTGCGCCACGGTGGTATACACCGCGACTGCGTCCATGCCGTCCACGATCACGCCGGGGATGCCGTAGCCCTTGGCACGGTCGGCGATGTCTTCGATGCACATGGCTCTGCACTGAGGAGTGAATTCACCATAGCCGTTGTTCTCCACCAGGAAGATCACCGGCAGCTTCTGCACTGCGGCAAAGTTGATGGACTCATGGAAGCTTCCTTCGTTGGAGGCGCCGTCACCAAAGAAGGTGACCGCCACCTGCCGGGTGCCCTGCAGCTTGCTGGAGAGCGCCGCGCCCACCGCGATGGGAATGCCGCCGCCCACGATGCCGCAGGCGCCCAGCATGCCCTTGGAGAAGTCCGCCACGTGCATGGAGCCGCCCTTGCCCTTGCAGTAGCCGGTGACCTTTCCGTAGAGCTCTGCCATGATCTTGTTCACATCGCCGCCCTTGGCAATCAGATGGCCATGGCCGCGGTGGGTGCTGACGATATAGTCATCATCATTCAGTGCTGCACAAACACCTGCGCCCACGGCTTCCTCGCCCACATACAGGTGCAAAAAGCCATTGAGCTGTCCCTGGGCAAAAATCGCGCCCGCTTTTTCTTCAAACTTCCTGATCGTCACCATACGGGTATAGATGTCGAGCAAGGTTTCTTTTGCCACTGTGCAATTCATACTTCTCTCCTCCATATCCTTGTAGTTATTTGAGGGCAAATTGCGCCGACTTGATGAATGTCAGTTGTCCTACAACTGGGATTGTATCAGAGGATTTATCCCCCTGTCAACAAATATTTTTACGAAACTTGTAAACCTTTTAAACAATGTGCACAAATCTTTTGGAAAGTGTCGGAAAAGCAATGCAATTTTTTCATTTTCAAAACTTGCAGATAGGGTATGAAATTTTGTACTGTTGCTCCGCATCCTTATTCTGCAAACATCGTTCTCAATTTTTGTTTTTCCAAAAAACACATTCTGCGCTCTGATCTGCTTATTTTTTTCTCTATATCAGTTTTTCTGAATAAAAAAGGGGGACTGTTGTTCGCTCCGCGTGGTTCTATATTACCTCTTAATTCAGAGTATTTTGCTTCCAAATTCGCGCTTGAAAATAATTAAATTTCTTTTTCATGAAAAAATATCATCTGTATTAAGTCCTCTATTCCCCGGCCACAAAAAAGCAGGCCTGCAGCCAATCCACTGGCTGCAGGCCTGCTTTTTTCATGTTTCTATCGGATTTGTCTCAGCCTCTATCAGGCCACTCCATCAACTCCTCCAGCTTACCCAACAGGGCCGGGAAATCGATGGGCTTGGACACATGAGCATTCATACCCGCCGCAGTGGTAGCAGCAATGTCCTCAGCGAAGGCATTGGCCGTCACAGCGATGATGGGCACCTTTTCAGCATCAGACCGGGACATGCGGCGGATCTGCTTGGCCGCCGTACAACCGTCCATCTGGGGCATCTGCATATCCATGAGGATCGCATCAAAGAAGAAGGGCTGGGAGGAGGCAAACTGCTCCACTGCCTCCTGGCCGTTCCAGGCCTGAGCCACCTCCAGTCCGGCGCTGGTGAGGATCTCCGTGGCGATCTCCATATTCACCTCGTTGTCCTCCGCCAGCAGGATACGGCGGCCCGCCAGGCCCGACGCCGCCGGCTGAGCGCTCTTCTGGTCCGTCTCCCGGTCCTCTGCCTCTTCCATCTCCTGGGACCGCACCGCCTCCAGCGGCAGCACCAGGGTGAAAGTGGTGCCCTCCCCCAGGCGGCTTTCCACCTGGATTTGGCCGCTCATCTGGGTCACCAGGTTTTTTACGATGGGCATGCCCAGACCTGTGCCGGCGATCTTCTGGGCGGCAAAGCGTGTCTCCCGGGCATAGGGCTCAAAGAGCTGGGGCAGGAATTCTTCAGACATACCGATCCCCGTATCCTTGACCACGATTTGATATTTGGCGTGAGTGTCCTCCTGAAACTGGGTAACGCTGACGATGATGCTGTCCCCCTGTCCGGTAAACTTCAGGGCATTGGAGATCAGATTGTTCATGATCTGGCTGATGCGGAAGGCATCGCCCAGCACCACCGGATTGGACACGTCAAAGGACAGCTGGAACTGCTTGCCCTCTCTCTCCGCCTGAAGGCGGAAGGGCTCGGCGCACTTCCGAATGCTCTCCTTCAGATCAAACTGCCGGTAGTCCAGCACCACCTTCCCCTGCTCTATCCTGGACATATCCAGAATGTCATTGATGAGCTCCAGCAGCTGCCGGCTGGACACACCGATCTTTTCCAGGTATCCGTCGGTACGCTGCGGATCCTCTGTATGCTGCCGGGCCAGCTCCGTCAGCCCAATGATGGCGTTGAGCGGCGTGCGCATATCGTGGGACATGTTGCTGAAGAAGGCCTGCTTGGTCTTTTCGCTCTGGCGGGAGCTCTCCAGAGCGTTTTCCAGCAGCTTGCGCTCCTGGAGCTGACGCTGCTTTTCTTCCTCAACCTCCCGGAAGCACAGCACCACCTCACCGGGGGCCAGGGACTCATCAAAGAGCACCCGGACGCTAACCCAGCGGTAGACACCCCCGAACATCCTTTGGAAATCCCCGCCAAAGTCCCGGATCCGCTTGGCCACCAGCTTGCGGATATTGGGCAGAGAGAAGCTCTCCCGATACTCCTCATAGGCGTCCTTCTCCATGACCTGACCGATGACCTCTGTGAGCTCTTCATAGCTGCCTATCTGCGGCAGACGCTGACGCACATAGTCTGAGCCCTTGATCATCTCATAGGTGCCCTGATCCAGGTCCACACGATAGAGGGCATAGTAGGAGTTGCCCAGGACCCGGACCGTCTCATTGGTCCGTTCCACCTTGGCGCTCAGGCGAAGATCCCGCCAGGTCATCAGCAAAAAGCCCAGCAGGCACAGCAGCAATACTGCCAGAAATACATCTGTAAACTGCTCCAGCTCCTGAAGAATGGTGTCATAGGGCACCGTGATGACAGAGATCCATCCGTTGGGCATGATGCTGTAATACACTGAGCGCTGCTGTCCGCTCGTATCATAGACGTAAGAGTCGTAATGGTCATGCTCCCCCCGCTGGATGCTCTCCACCAGCGCCCCCACATAACTTTGCAGCTCTTCCTCACTCTTATCCAGATCAGTCTGACGGTAGAGGACGGTGCCGGAGGCATCGCACAGATAGAAGGATGCCCCCTCTGGCAGCGTCAGGGGGTTGTTGTGAAAATGGAGATTCTCCGGAAAGATTTCAAAAGCCAGCACAGTGCCCGAGGTATGGCCTTTTTGGGCCATAGTGATGACCGGCTTTCCGGAGATGGAGTCAGTATAGGCATCGGTAAAGACCACCTGGCCGTCGGCCTCACAGGCCATCTGGTACCATATGGCCCCCTCCACGTCAAAGTCCTCATCCCCTTCCCAGGGGTTGACAGCAATGATCTTTCCGTCCAGCACCAGGTAGGGATCCACGGTGTTTTTTCCCAGCACCGCCTCCAGTCTCTCGAAATAGAGGCTGATCCACTCCTGCAGCTCCTGAGCGGTGTTGCCTTCCTGGACCCGGCTGTCGATGGACTCGATGCCAAAGGTCAGCAGCGTCTCATACACCGTCAGGTTGTTGCGCTCCTCCGAAGCATAGCTCTGGGCCAGGGAGGTGCCTAAATCCTGGGCGTTTTTGAGCAGTTCGGTCCGCAGCAGTACAAAACTAGCCGCCCCCAACAGAGCCAAAAGCACCAGCACAATAAGATTGGGCCGCATCTGATGGAGCACCCGCCGCCACCGGCGTCTGCGTCCGCTCATCCCCAGACCTCCTCAATGGCCTCCAGCACAGCCTTCCGGGCAGGGCCGATCTCCGCCAGCAGCGCCGCCGCGCCGTCCCAGTCCTCTGCCCGCAGCAGATCTACCTGCCGGCTCAGCAGGGAAAAGAGCATCGTTAAAGACAGGTTTCCGCACACGCCCTTGAGGGTGTGGGAGGCAGTCAGGGCCTCCTCCCGGTCCCCGGCAGCAAAGGCCGCCGTCAGCTTTTCATAGTTGGGGTCCGCCGGAAATTTGCGCAAGAAGCGCTCCAGCAGCGCCTCGTTGTTCATAAAGCGCTCCAGAGCGCCGTCCACGTCGATGTCTGCCGCTGTCAGGCGGTCCTTTTTCGCCTTGTCCATCTGTTACGCCTCCTCTTTTTTGCTGTACATCCGCCACAGCTCCTCCTCCACCCGGAAAAAGCACCGGAGCAGAGCCGGGTTGAATGTGCCGCACTGCCCGGTGCGGATCATCTCCAGAGCCTCCTGCCGGGGAATGGCCGCCTTATACACCCGGCGGCTGACCAGAGCGTCATATACATCCGCCAATGACACGATCTGGGCCCCCAGGGAGATCTCATCCCCCTTGAGCCCGTCGGGGTAGCCCCGGCCGTCCCAGCGCTCATGATGGTGACGGGCGATGTCCCGGGCATAGTGATAGGCCGCCACCTCCCGCATCTGGGGGATCCGCTCCAGCAGCAGCGCACCCTGCACCGTGTGGGTCTTCATGATCTCAAATTCCTCCGCCGTCAGACGGCCGGGCTTGTTCAAAATGGTGTCAGGGATAGCGATTTTCCCCACGTCGTGCATGATGGCAGCCAGGGAGATGTGGGTGATCTCCTCCTCTGTCAGCCCATGACCCAGCTCCGTGTGTTCCAGCAGGAAGCGGGTGATGTCATGGATGCGGCGGACGTGCTCGCCGGACTCTCCGCTGCGGAACTCGATGGCAGTGGACAGCGACTCGATCATGCCCATGTTCAGCTGGATGATCTGCTGGGCCTGGCGCAGCAGCTCCGACTGCTGGCGCTCCACTACGTTGCCCAGCCGTCTCCGGGCCTGGAACAGCTCCACCACCGAGTTGACCCGCCGCCGGACCACATAGGGCACCACCGGCTTGCTGATAACGTCCATGACGCCCAGCTCATAGGCCTCCCGCATGGTGGTGTCGCTGGCCTCAGCGGTGATGAGAAAAACCGGGATCTTCCCCAGCAGCCCCTGCTGTTCCAGCACGTGGAGCACCTGCAGTCCGTCCATCTCCGGCATCACCACATCCAGCAGCACCGCGCAGATCTTCTCCTGATTCGCCGTCAGTTTTTCCAATCCCTCCCGGCCGTTCTCCGCCTCCTCCACGGCATAAAAGGAGGAAAAGATGTTTTCCAAGATGGCCCGGTTCATCTCATCGTCATCCACAATAAGGATCGTGTTCGGCCCCTGGGACAGGGGGTCATATTGATATTCGCTTTCCATGGGTGTCCTTTCTCAGCTTACAGGTCTGTGCCGGCAGGAGAGTCATTTCCCTCCTCACCGAAGGACCGAAATTTGGAATGAAAATACAGGTTCAGTATAGAATAAAAACGGCGGAATTGTCAACATTCCGGCGGTTTTCTTCCCTTTGGCGCTGGTTTTTTGTCTCTTTTGCCCCGGTAAAATGGTTGACTTTTTCCACCTGCCCCCTATAATTATGTCTGCCGGAGCTCTCCGGTTATATCTGCCAAAACGGAAAGGAGGCGTGGCATCCATGAAGCCAGAGGAAACGGAACAGCTGCTCAGCTTCTGCAGTGAGATGAGCCGCCAGCTGATCCGCAACGGCGCGGAGATCTATCGGGTGGAGGAATCCGCCTCCCGGATGCTGGCTGCCTACGGCTACCAGGACATCGAGGTCTTTGCCATTCCCCCCTGCATCATCATCACCATCCGGGACGATGTGCGCAACTACACTCGCTCGGTCCGCATCAGGGGCTCGTCCAATAACCTGGATCGGCTGGACCGGCTCAACGACCTGTGCCGCCTGGTCTGCGCCCAGCGGCCGTCGGTGGAGGAGGCTCAGGCCCGCCTGCGCCAGGTGATGGAGGCACCCTCCTATCCTGCCTGGATCAGCTATCTGGCCCACGGCTTTGCCGCCGCCTTCTTCACTCTCTTCTGGGGCGGCCACGCCGGGGACGCGGCCATCGCCTTTCTCTGCGGCCTGACCATCAAGCGCACCGTCAGCTCCATGAGTCGGATGAACGCCAACATCTTCTTCACCTATGTCTGTACCAGCATGCTGCTGGTGCTTGTGCCACTGGTCCTGGTCTATCTGGGCCTCAGCGTCCATCTGGACAAGATCGTCATTGGCGCCATTATGCTGCTGGTGCCGGGGCTGGCCAT
>CALXDZ010000080.1 GCA_944387205.1 uncultured Oscillospiraceae bacterium | reverse complement strand
GCGCCGCCCGGCTGGGCCGGTCCACCGCCTTCATCGGCAAGGTGGGGGATGATATGCAGGGCCGTTTTCTCCGCTCCGCCCTGGAGAAAATGGGCATCGACACCCGGGGATTGCAGGTGGATGAGCGGTATTTCACCACGCTGGCCTTTGTGCGGTTGACAAAGCAGGGGGAGCGGAGCTTCTCCTTTGCCCGCAAGCCCGGGGCGGACACCCAGCTGGCGTCCCAGGAGCTGGACCGGGAGCTGATCGCTGGCAGCCGGGTCTTTCACTTCGGCTCTCTCTCCCTCACCGACGAGCCTGCCCGCAGTGCCACCTGGGAGGCCATCGAGACGGCCCGGCGGTCCGGGACCATCGTGGCCTATGACCCCAACTACCGCCCCCTGCTCTGGATCAACGAGACAGCGGCCCGGGCCCAGATGAGCCATCCCTTGGGCAGTGTGGACCTGCTGAAGGTCTCCGACGATGAGATCGCCCTCCTCACCGGCACCGACGATCTGGAGCGGGGCGCGGCAATGCTGGTGGACCAAGGTATCCGCTGTGTGGCGGTCACCGCCGGCAAGCGGGGGGCCTTGGTGGCCGCCCGGGAGGGCATGCGGCTGGTGCCCGGTTGTCCCACCCGTCCGGTGGACACCACCGGTGCCGGGGACTCCTTCTGGGGTGGCTTCCTCTCCTGCCTGTGCGAAAGCGGCAAGGGCCTGGAGGAGCTGACTTTGGAGGACTACTGCCGCTTTGCCCGCTTCGGCAACGTGGTGGCCTCCTTGTGCGTGGAAAAGCGGGGCGCCATGCCCGCCATGCCGGAGCGCCAGGCGGTGCTGGACCGGCTGGCCCAAAGCTGAAGAAACCATACATAAAGGATAAGACGCCCGGTTCAGCCAAAGGCCGAACCGGGCATCATTATATCAAGAGGACCACAGATCAGGCCGGACCCAGATATTTTCCGGTGTGCCGGGTGTTTACTGCCTGGCAGATCCGCCGCAGCCCCTCTTCCAGGATGGCCCGGGGACAGGCCAGGTTCAGGCGGATAAAGCCGTCGGAATTCTGCACGAACATGTTGCCGCCCTCCAGCAGCACTCCGGCCTCATAGGCAAAAAACAGCGGCAGCTGCTCGTCCGGGGCGAAATAGGCGCTTAAGTCTACCCAGGCCAAATAGGTGGCCTCACTGACGCGGAATTTTGCATGGGGCAGTTCTCTGGCCAAATATTGGGCGGTAAAGGAAAAGTTGCCGTCCAGATAGGCCCGGAGCGCCTCAAGCCAGGGCTCGCCCGCCTCATAGGCGGACTGGGCCGCGGCAATGCTCAGGGGATTGTCGAAGTTGTAATGGCGGCTGAGCCAGCGGCGGCGCAGCTCCGGGCTGCGGATGATCACATTGGAGATCATCATGCCTGCCAGATTGAAGGTCTTGCTGGGCGCCATGCAGGTGACCAGCTTTTCGTAGTCAGGCATCACCTTTCCCAGGGGGATATGGGTCTGGTCCCGGCGCAGCAGGTCACAGTGGATCTCGTCGGAGATGACCCACAGATCGTTGTCCTGGATGATCCGGGCCATCTGCTCCAGTTCCTCCCGGCGCCAGACCCGGCCGGTGGGATTGTGGGGATTGCAGAGAATGAACAGGGTGGTCCGGGGATCGGCGGCCTTGGCGGCCAGGTCGGCAAAGTCCACGGTATAGTAACCGTCCTGGTCCTTCAGGTCGCAGCATACACAGGGGCGGGCATTGAAGTCGGCGGCATATTTGAAGTAGGCGTAGGAGGGAGTGAGGAAGAGCACCTGTTCCTGGGGTTGGGTGATATAGTCCACCAGCTCATAGAGGGCAGGGATGATCCCGTTGGACATGACCAGCTGCTCCTGGGGGAAGTCCCAGCCATAGCGGCGGCGGCACCAGGCGGAAAAGGCGTTGTAATATTCGCTGCCAAAGACCCGGGTATAGCCGAAAATGCGTTTGTCCAGCCGCCGGCGCATCCCGTCAATGACCACATCGGGTGTGGCAAACTCCATGTCGGCCACCCACATGCGAATGAATTCCTCGTCCTTGTAAGGGAAGGTCATGGTATCGTCGGCATGGAAGATATAGTCCCGGAACCCGTCGGTATTCATGGCGTTGGTGTGGCGCCGGTCGATGATCTCGTCAAAATCGTACATTGCGCAACCTCCTGGCGGCTTGGAAAGCCAAATATTTGGCTGCATTCTATCAGCGGGAGCGGCGGCCGTCAACAATACTATGAAATTGACGAGTGACTCATAAATTTGCAAATATCTTGTTCTGCTGCCGTATCCTTTGTATGCTGAGTCTATCAAACACAAGGAGGATGCGATCATGCTCAATGAATCGGTGAAAGCGCTGCTCAAAAGCCATCTGTGGGACCTGGCCACCTG
This sequence comes from uncultured Oscillospiraceae bacterium, assembly GCA_944387205.1. Lineage (GTDB taxonomy): Bacteria > Bacillota > Clostridia > Oscillospirales > Oscillospiraceae > Oscillibacter. Next base: position 16,632 of record CALXDZ010000080.1, on the reverse strand, counting down.
CGGCCGGGATGGAGAACCCAATGTGGTTCCCGTGACCTTCAAGGAGGTGACGGAAGAGGGGAAGCTGACGGTGGGAGATGTCTTTTTGGAGACCACTCTGGAAAATCTGCGCGCCGGCGGGAAAATCGCCGTGTCCGTCTATGACGGAGAAAAGCTGGAGGGCTGTCAGATCAAGGGCACTGCGGAATACCTGACGGCGGGACCGGTGGTGGAGGCCTATAAAAAGCAGGTGGAGGCAATGTTTCGGGGCGCGGCTACGGCCAAGGGGGCCCTGGTCATCACGCCCCGGGAGGTCATTGTTACCACCCCCGGCCCGGACAATAAAAAGCGTCTTTGATCTGTCCGAGCTTTCGCCGCCCTGCCTGAAGCGGCGGAAGTCATGTTTACTCATAAATTTCATAGTGACTACCCAATGGGGGAGAAAGGTGGTATGATCGGAAAAAAGGAGGGAGACCATGTATCAAAAGAAGCTGGAGGAGGACATCCGCTGTCCCTTGGAATATGGTCTGGAGGTATTTGGAGGCAAATGGAATTCCCGGATCATCTGCGTGCTGGCGGATCTGGGGACCCTGCGCTACAGTGCGCTGCGCCGGGAACTGGGCAACATCACGGATGCAGTGCTGGCCACCACTCTCAAAGAACTCATTGCCAATGGCATTGTGGAGCGCCGATCTTATAATGAGATCCCGCCCCGGGTGGAGTACTGCCTGAGTGAGCGGGGAAGATCGGTGGTGCCGATCCTGCAGAGCATCTGCCGCTGGGCAGGCGCTTTCCACCGCAGCTCCGGCGAAAAGATCATGGGCCATTGCCAAAAATGTGACTATCACCATTGAAAGCTGCCTGCAAAAAAGCGGAGAAGCACGGCCTAGCCGCGCTTCTCCGCTTTGCCGTTGCATGGTAGAAATGAAATTCAGCCCCAGGGTTCCAGGGCCTGGCCGTCCTCCGTCAGGGTCACTTCTCCGTCCCGAAGGGAGACGTCATAGAGGCTCTGGTCCCACGGCAGGTCCGGGTCCGTGGCCTGGATTTGAAGTGCTTCGCCGCTTTCCTGGACAAAGCACAGGTCGGTGAGGCCTGTGGGGAAAGTGCCCTGAGCCATCAGGGCCTGCCCATCATAGACCCGCAGGGTGAAGGTAAAGAGGCCCGAGGTGGGTCCCAGCCCCAGGCAGTACCGCTCCGTCCGGCCATCCCCGTTCAGGTCGGCGTAGGCGGTGCCGTAGAAGGCCTGTTCATAGTCCTCCCGACCCAGCAGACGGCTGTAAATGACGTGGCTGCGGCCCAGGCGCAAGCCTTCCTGGTCAGGAAGCGCGGAGGAGAGCAGGGCGGAGTAGTACCGCTCTGTGGAGGCCTCCGGGTCGTCTGTGAGCAGGTAAGTGTCCAGGCAGTTCTGGCCCGGGGTGTAGGGGGAGTGGATCAGATACCGGTACGCCTGCTGGAAGAGGAACGGTTTCCCGTCGTCATAGGAGTCGTAAAAGGTCAGGGTGTAGACGGTGCCGTCATAGCGCAGCTCCTTGAGGAAATAGCGCTCATCCTGGCCGGAGTAGGTCTGATAGACCCGCGCGGCGCCGGGGCGTCCGGCCCGGGAGGCGGCAACGAACGTGCACCAGGACTCCTCGCCGGCTGCCAGCGCAGTGCCGTCCAGCACCACGCAGCCGTCCGCGGCGGCCTTCCGGGGAGAGTAGCCCTCCTGCAGCTCCTCCAGGGGACGCCAGTCCTCCTCTGAAGCTGCCGGCCGGGGCACCGTCAGGGCGCCGATGGTCACCAGGACGCAGGCGGCGCCGGCGGCCAGGAGGATCCAGCGGGCGGGCTTCTTATAGTCCATCACATGGCGGACCCGCTCCTTTACGCCGATCTCCCCGAAGGCCAGGGGACAGCCCCAGCTCCGCCGGGGCAGGGAGCACCGGAGCAGAGCCCCGGCGTAGGCCCTCCGTCCCTCCCGGTCCAGCTTCCGCACCACTGCCTCGTCGCAGGCGGCCTCCATGTCCCGGCAGGCCAGAGCATAGGCCACCCACACCAGGGAATGGAACCAGTACACCGCCAGCAGGGCAAAGCCCAGGGCCTTCCACCAGGGGTCGCCGCGGCGGATGTGGGCCCGCTCGTGGGCCAGCACGTGGGGCAGGTCCGCCTCCTGGATGGCATAGGGCAGATAGATGGTGGGGCGGAAAAGCCCCAGCACAAAGGGGGAGGGGACCCATTCGCTCTGGCGGATGCCCGCATCCAGCCGGGTGGCGGTGGCCAGGCGCCGCCGCAGTCCCAGGGTGCTCACCAGGGCATAGAGGGCCATGATGATGACGCCGGCGGCCCAGATGCGGCTGAGCACCGGCACCACCGCGCTCTCCACGGTGTCCGGCGGGCCGGAGCCCTCCCCGTTGGTGACCACATAGGTGCCGCCCTCTCCGGCGGGGATGGGGCCGGAGCCCACCTCCGCAGCAGCGTCATAGCCGGGGGCAGTGTCGTGGACCATGGCGGTATCGCCCACATAGTCGTCGGTCCACTCCTCCACCAGGGTGCCGTCCCCCAGCCCAGCGGGCATCCAGGCGAAGCTGCTCTCCAGGGAGACCGGGCTGATCAGGCGCAGGGCCACCAATCCCCACAATAGACAGAAGGTCCACCGGGGCGCCCGGCGGAGGACCAGCCGCAGCCCCATCACCGCCAGCACCAGAGCGCCGGCCGGAAGGCTCAGCTGCAGCAGCTTGACAAACACAGCTTCCATTGGCGGACCTCCTCACTTTTCGATGATGCGCCGAATCTCCTCCACCTCCGCCGGGGACAGGTCCTGACGGCGGGCGAAGGCCGCCAGAAAGGCGGGCAGAGACCCCTCAAAGGTCTTTTCCACCAGGGCGTCCACCTCCGCGGCCTGGACGGCCTCCTTGCTGATGAGGGAGGTGACCACCGTGTTCTCGTTCTTCAGCACCCCCCGCTGGGACAGCCGCTTGATGACCGTATAGGTGGTGGTGGGCTTCCAGCCCAGCTGCTGGGCGCACAGCTTTACCAGCTCGCTGCTCTTGACGGGCTCGTGGGCCCACAAGATGAGGCAGAAGCGGTATTCGCTCTCGTAGATTTTGGGTGTGTCCATGGACGACTCCTCCTCTAATGCAGTAGAGTATATTTTTAATCTACACCAGTAGAGCGAATTTGTCAAGGAAAAGACGCTGACCGGTATCTGGCCGGTCAGCGTCTTTTGCATGTCAAATCACTGCCTCCGATAAGGAGAAAGCCGGAAAACGCATGGAAGCGGCTTGGGCTTTTGCGCAACAGTCCGTCAACAGCCGGCTACGCCGTCCAGAGAGACCCGCACCGCTTCGGTTTGGGGCGTCCACTGTCCGTCCAGGCACAGGAGAAGGGCCTGCCGGGCGCCGGACAGCGGGAACAGGAGGACTTGGCCGGCCACCGCCTCCGCCGGACGGATCTCCAGCAGGGCGCCCTTTTCATCGTACTGGGCCAGCCACAGGCCGGCACCCTCCTCCGCGGCGGCCGCCATAGGGCTGCTGACGGGGAGGCACACGCTGCCGCTGGGGACCGGGAGCTCCGAAGCCAGAGGCAGAACCTCCGCCGAAGCATCTCCCAGCTGCCGGACCGCGCCGTCGGCGGCATTCGCGTCGTAGAGCACCTGGATGAAGTCCTCCTCATGGCCGCCGCCCTCCAGGGCCTGCCGCACGAGGAGCTGGAAGAACTTGCCCATGTTCTTCTGGGCGTAGGTGTTGCCGCTGAGGGTCACGGGGGAGACGTCGCCATAATATCCGATCCGCACCAGCGGCCCGATGGACCAGGTGTCATAGAGCACATTGCCGCTGCACTGGATGCCCGCGCACCCGGGATTGAGGTACAGGCCCAGGGCGGAGAGGTAGGTGTCCCCGCTTTCCAGGTCCTCGCCGTGGGCCCAGTTGTCCCCGCCGCTGTAGAGCACGAAGTTGTCCCGGATGGTGATGTCAGTGAACATGGGGGCGTTCAGGGCCGATTCCCAGGCGTCCCAGCTGGCCAGGAGGATGCCGCCGCTGCAGTGCTCCACCAGATTGTTGGAGACTGTGCAGTCATACCGGTATTTCTCCTCCCAGGTTTCGTCGGGGCTGTCGCTGTATCCTTCGATGGTGATGCCCCAGTCGAAGGTGTGGGCAATGTAGTTATGTTCCGCGGTGTTTCTTTGCCCGCCGATCATGATGCCGTCCCCGGACCGGGAGAAGGAGACGGCGGTGGAGGACTGCTGGTAGTTCAGCATAAAGCCGCCGCCCCACAAAAACGCGCAGTTGCGCACGGTGACGTCGGTGGAATGCTGGCTGTCGGCGCCGCCCAGGAAATAGCAGATGCACAGGTTGTCGATGGTGGCGCCGTCCCGCAGGCCCACGGCGGTATGGTTCCAGGCGTTGTTCCCGGTGAAAAATTCGATGGAGCCGTATACCGTGCCGGGATTGCCCGCGTCACAGCGCAGGTAGAGATCACCGGAGAGACTGTAATCGATGCCCTGTTCGCTGTATCGGATGTCGTTGAAGAACCACAGGTCATCCAGATGCTTTGTGACGTCCATCACGGGGCAGGTCTGCACATACTCCAAGGGATAGGAGGTCTGTGTCTGCCCCACATCGATGTATTGGGTCCCGTCCCAGAAGGCGGTGTGCTTGGCGGCCACGACGCTCTCTCCGCCGTCCTCCAGCAGGATGCCGCCGCAGTCCTGCATGGAGCGGTAAAATTTCCAGATGTTTGTGGTCCCCTCCACCAGGATCCATTTTTCTGCGCCGGCTCCGTTTTCCGGGGAGCACAGGATCCTGGGCTTGTCCCCCTCGCCATAGGCGGAATAGGTCACGCCGTCCACCGTGCGCAGCACGCCTCGCCACTGTCCGCCCCGCTGGAACAGCACCACGTCGCCGGCCTTGAGCTGGGCCCGGGCCTCCGGATGGTCCGACGCCCACTGGAACTCCGGAAAGCCGGGGTTATCATACACGCCGTCCCAGCCGTAGGCCACCGCTGCTCCGCTGTTGACCTTGTCCAGGGTTTGCCAGGCGGTCTCCGGGCTCTTGCCATCGTTGCTGTCGTCCCCGTCCGGCGAGACATAGTAAACGGTGCCGCCCTCTCCCACGGTGTACTCGGACGGGCTGTTCAGGATGGAGTCCCGCAGGGCATCCGCCTGGTTCAAAAGGGCGGCGTCCTCCTGGGAGATCACCCGGTCCGTCACCTCCCCGTAGGACGCCGAGTCGAAGAGCCGTTCCACCGATAAGAGCGCGTCCGTATAGGTCAAAAGCGCTTCGGGGTGCATGGAGACGGCGGCCGGATCGTAGGCAAAGATCCGCTCCCCGCTGAAAGCGGAATACCGGCCGATGGCATAGAAGTAGCCGGTGGCGAACCGGGTCCATCCATATTCCGGGACGTGGGGGGAGGTCTCCAGCAGGTACGCCTCGTCAAAGAGCTCCCAGCGGAACGGGTAGTTGTCCCAGGGTTCTCCGATCTCATCGTTGAGGGCAAAGAGCTCGTCCTCCTTTTGCAGGCCCAGGTAGCTGCCGCCGGCAGTTTCCGCCGCCAGGGACAAGGCCGTAAAGGCCTCCGCCCGGGTGATGGGCTGCGTCAAAGCGCGGAAAGCGGGGAACATTTCCTGCCAGGCTTCCGCCTTGGACGGGGCTGCGATGGCCACAAAGTGATCCAGCAGTTCCGCGTAGCTCTGTCCGGAGATGGTCTCCTCTCCGGCCCGGGAGATATCCAGCCCGATTTGGGCGGCCCGGGTCAGCTCGTCCGCCTCGCCGGGGGCGGCCGCCCATGCGGCGGTCTGGAAGAGCCATATGAGCACGAAAACCAGGGAAACAGCGCGGCACAGGTGTTTTTTCATCAGCGTACGCCCCCAATAGCCAATTTTTCTTTCATTATATGGATGGGGAAAATGTTTGTCAACAAAGCGCTGCTTTTGCCTGGAAGGGAGAAGCGATCCGCTGTCTGGGGCCGCCGGAGCGCCGCGCAGGTGAGCTGTTGGCGGGAGCGGGGCCGCCTGCGGCTTCCTGCTGAGGTGCGCCCCTGCCTGACCACGCACCATTTCCGTTTGCAAAAAAGCGTGCGCTGACCGGATCAAAATCAGCGCACGCTTTTGAAGGACTACAGCAGCCCGTTGTCCACCCGGCTTTTCAGCTCAAAGATCTTTCCCTCAATGCTGCGGATCACTTCCAAAAAGCGATCGTCCCCCTTGCCGGTGGGGTCCTCCAGCCCCCAATCCTCCCGATACCTGCAGGGCAGCGAGGGACAGGACACATTGCACCCCATGGTGATCACGATGTCAACGGGAGGGATTTTAGACAACAGCTTACTGTGCTGGGTCTGCTCCATATCCACACCGTAGAGCTGTTTCATCAACCGCACTGCGTCCTGGTTGATTTGCGGCTTGGTCTCCGTACCGGCGGAGTAACTGTCAAATGAGTCGGCAGCCACAAGCTTGCCCAGGGCTTCTGCTATCTGGCTGCGGCAGGAATTATGGACACAGATAAAGGCTACCTTCGGCTTTTGACTCATGCCTGGACCTCCCGGGCCTTTCGGATGAGCTCCTTGGCCTCCTCCTGGCGCAGCACTTTGCCGTAGGAGACCACCTTTCCGTCCACCACCAGGGCGGGGGTGGTCATCACGCCGTAGGCGGCGATCTGAGCGAAGTCGGTGACGTGCTCGATGGTGTCGTCCATGCCCAGCTCATGCAGCGCCGCCTGGACAGCCGCCTCCAGGGCGTTGCACTTGGCGCAGCCGGAGCCCAGCACCTGGATGCCGCGGCCTTCCTTTCCCTCCTCCGCCCGGGCCATGGCCTCGAGGGTGCAGCTGCCGCAGCAGCAGGTCTCCGCCTGTTTCTTTTTACCAAACAGTCCCATGATCAATACCTCCTAAAAAATCAGATCAAAAAGGGTTGCAGAGCGTTGAAGAGATAGCCCACAAGGATGATGCCCGCCGTGCAGATGAAGATGAACAGCGCCAGGAGCTTGGGCTTTACCGCCTTGCGCAGCATAATGAGGGAGGGCAGGCTCAGGGTGGTTACCGCCATCATGAAGGACAAAATGGTGCCCAGCTGAGCGCCCTTGTAGAGCAGGGCCTCCGCCACCGGGATGGTGCCGAAGATGTCGGCGTACATGGGGACGCCCACCAGAGTGGCCAGCACCACGCCCAGGGGATTGCTGCTGCCCAGCACCGTCTCGATCCAGGCCTGGGGGATCCAGTTGTGGATCACCGCGCCGATGGCCACGCCCACCAGAATGTAGGGGAACACCTTGCGGAAGGTGGACAGCACCTGCTCCTTGGCGTACTGGATCCGCTCCCTTTTGGTCAGGGTGGGGGCGGTGATATCCACCCCCTTGGCCGAGAGGATGAAGTGCTCCACATACCGCTCCATGTGCAGCTTTTCAAGGATGGTGCCGCCTGCCACGGCGATCACCAGCCCCACCGCCACATAGAGGACGGCCACCTTGGCGCCGAAAATGCTCATCAGCAGCACCAGGCTGCCCAGGTCCACCATGGGGGAGGAGATGAGGAAGGAGAAAGTCACCCCCAGGGGCAGCCCCGCGCTGGTAAAGCCGATGAACAGCGGGATGGAGGAACAGGAACAAAAGGGCGTCACGGTGCCCAGCAGGGCGGAGAGGAGATTGGCGCCGATGCCGTGGAACCGCCCCAGGATCCGGCGGCTCCGCTCAGGCGGAAAGTAGCTTTGGATATAGGAGATGAGGAAGATCAGGGCGCAGAGCAGGATGGTGATCTTGATGGTGTCGTACAGGAAAAACTGGATGCTTCCACCCAGACGCCCGTCCAGGGAAAGACCCGCCGCGGAGAGCCCGGCCCCGATGACCTCATTGAGCCACTGCATCCCCAGGACCTCGTTTTGAATGAACTGCCACAGCTGCAAGGGAAATACCTCGCTTTCATAAAATATATCAAAAAATTTTGATGTTTCGGCCGAAAGAAAAACGCCACCGGTGGGATGGCGCTTATCTGCCGCAGGTCTGACAGGAGTCAGAGGCGTCCTGGTTGGGGGTGGTCAGCTCCAGCAAAAGCTCCACGGCCCGGTCCCGGCCCTGGGGGCTGAGGCGGTAGTGGGTCCACTTGCCCTCCTGGCGGCTGGTCACCAGACCGGAGTCGCACAAGATCTTCATGTGGTAGGAGAGCCCTGACTGGGTCAGATCCATGGGCTCCAGCAGGACGCAGGCACACTTTTCTCCGCTGCGCAGCTGCTCCAGAATGGCCAGGCGCTTGGGGTCGCACAGAGCCTTGAATACCTTTGCGTTTTCCTGATGATCGCCCATTTGCTCACCTCACATCAATTTTTTTTGATGTGATAAGTATATGCGGAAAAGGCTGGTTTGTCAATAGCCATATGGCGCTTTTGCTGATCTGCCGCCCGCTCCTGCCGAAGGCGCCCCGCGGTTTGCAGGACTACTTCGCTTCGGGCAGCAGATCTGCAACGGAGACGTTGAACAGCTTTGCAAGGGCAATTAAATTCGAAGTGCTGGGCTCAGCTGCGCCGGTCTCCCATTTGGATACCGCCTGCCGGCTGACCCCGATCGTTTCAGCTACCAGCTCCTGCGTCATATTGCAATGTATGCGGCACTGCTTCAATGTTTCGCCAAGGGATTTTCGAATCGCCGCCTTTTCCTGCCGCATATCCTTGGACCTTACATATTTGAGCAATGCCAGGACAGCGAGAGCGATAAAAGCAGCAAATAAAATCGCCAGGATGCCCCATATGCCAAACAGGACCGTTGCAGCGGGCTTGTTGATCGGACTCATAGTGCTTTCCTCCTTGCTGTATTTGCCTCCATCATAGCAAAACGCGCCGTTTGCATCTACCACTTTTCACGCGAATATGGGTTGCGGATGGGCAAATCAAGGAAGGCGCGGCAATAAAACCCCCGGGCTTTGCAGGGCGCAGCCGGTTTCGGCCTCAATTTGAGACCGATTTCGGCTGCTGACCTCCACCCAAAATCAAAGGAGGCGGGCAAGCACCCTTGAGGCTTGCCCGCCTTGATTGCCGCAGAGCAAGGCCGGTGGGACAGGTAATGGCATAGATCGCATATGGTTCCTTGGCCTGTTTGCGATTATCTCGTGATATATTACTCCTGTATGTTGTTTCGCAAATCTGCCATGCGAAGGTAACCGTCCTCATTTTCTACGTTCATGGACAGTATCTCCATTACTTCAATGATTTCTGCCATGTGTTTTTGACTCGTTTCTGGTGAAAGGACCAGGTATCCATAAACTTCATTACAAAAAGCATAATTTGAAGATTTGCTTGTCCCGTCCACTAACAAATAATATGCTTGTTCAAAGGATCTGAATGCAGCGACGCCATACCAATAACTGCTCACTTCTCCATTAGCCTGATACTCAACGAATTGTGAATAGGCATCAGAGGCACTGGCTTGGGCCAGCTGTCGTATATCGTCTTTGCTGTTTTCTGCTCTTTGCCATAAAACAGCAAACAGCAGTGAGAAAATGGTGAGGCAAAGAATTAAAATGGCTGCTGCTTTCCTTTTCATCCTCATACATTCCTCCAAAGCGTTCTAAACTTCATTTCTACATCGGCAAATGGGCTATTGGCATTATATCATTAAGGATACTAGTGAATCTACCCTTTACCCTCTCCGGTCAAGGGAGCGCCGGGGCTGCTTGCGGCATTTCTCCGCCTGTTCCCGCTCATAGACGGCGGACACTTGCCGCAGGGCTTTGTTTTTGTGATCTGATTTTCTGGAAGCGGGCCGCTTGCCAAAAAACCGGTAAAGCATTGTGGTACAACGCTTTACCGGTTTTACTAGGTCACTCCCACTCGATTGTGGCAGGCGGTTTACTCGTGATATCGTAGACAATGCGGTTGATGCCGGGTACTTCGTTGACGATGCGCACGGAGATCTTGTCCAGCACGTCGTAGGGGATGCGGGCCCAGTCAGCGGTCATAAAGTCGCTGGTGGTCACAGCCCGCAGCGCCAGGGTATAGTCGTAGGTCCGCCCGTCGCCCATGACGCCCACGGAGCGGGTATTGGTCAGCACGGCGAAGTACTGGTTGATGTTCTTGTCCTCGCCGGCGTCGGCGATCTCCTGGCGGAAGATGGCGTCCGCTTCCCGGAGAGTATCCAGCTTCTCCTTGGTAAGGTCCCCGATCACCCGGATAGCAAGACCCGGGCCCGGGAAGGGCTGGCGGCTGACCAGATACTCCGGCAGGCCCAGCTCCCGGCCCAGCTGGCGGACCTCGTCCTTGAAGAGCATCCGCAGCGGCTCGATGATCTCCTTGAAGTCCACATAGTCGGGAAGACCGCCCACGTTGTGGTGGCTCTTGATGACGGCGGCGTTGCCGGCGCCGGACTCGATGACGTCGGGGTAGATGGTGCCCTGGGCCAGGAAGTCCACAGCGCCGATCTTCTTGGCCTCCTCTTCAAAGACCCGGATGAACTCCTCGCCGATGATCTTGCGCTTGTGCTCCGGCTCCGTCACGCCGGCCAGCTTCAGGAGAAAGCGGGTCTCCGCGTCCACCCGGACAAAGTTGATATCCCAGGGGCGGAAGGCGGCCTCTACCTCGTCGCCCTCGTTGAGGCGCAGCAGGCCGTGGTCCACAAACACGCAGGTGAGCTGCTTGCCCACCGCCTCCGCCAGCAGTGCCGCTGCCACGGAGGAGTCCACGCCGCCGCTGAGGGCCAGCAGCACCCGGCCGCTGCCCACCTTCTCCCGGATGGCGGCGATGGCGGTGTTCTTATAGTCGCCCATGGTCCACTCGCCTCTGGCGCCGCAGACGGCATAGAGGAAGTTGCGGATCATGTCGGTGCCGTGCTGGGTATGGTTGACCTCCGGGTGATACTGCACGCCGTAAAAGCCCCGCGTCTCGTCGGCAATGGCCACATTGGGGCAGGCGTCAGACCGGGCGGCCAGGATGAAGCCCTCAGGCACCTTCTCCATATAGTCCCCATGGCTCATCCAGGTGATGCCCTGCTCCGGCAGACCCTGGAAAAGTTTGCAGGAGGTGTCGAAATAGGTCTCCGTCTTGCCGTACTCCCGTGCAGTATCGTCAGTGGCGGCCACCACCCGGCCGCCCAGATGATGGGCCATCAGCTGGCAGCCGTAGCAGATGCCCAGGATGGGAATGCCCAGCTGGAAAATGCCCGGGTCCACCTGGGGGGAGCTGGGATCATAGACGCTGTTGGGACCGCCGGTAAAGATGATGCCGATGGGATCAAAGGCCCGGATCTCCTCCAGGGAGAGGGTGTAGGGCTTGACCTCGCAGTAGACATTGCACTCCCGGACCCGGCGGGCGATCAGCTGGTTATACTGACCGCCGAAGTCCAGCACAAGAACAGATTGACAGGGCAAATAGGGTCACTCCTTTATCATTGGTTTAGACGACCTGGCAGCCGCCCCACTCCACCAGGGTGAAGCCCTGCCGATCAGGGGCTGTCAGGGTCTGGGGCTCGATGTCCACCGGCTCCTCCAGGGCCTTCCAGGCCAGAAACACCCGCAAAACGGTGTCCGGCTGGGGGCTCACGGTGAGTCGGGCATGGTCGCTGTAAGCTGCGCCTTGGAAGGAGAGCAGGTTCCAGGGATTCTCCTCCAGTTTGGGCAGCCAGTAGATGAGAAATTCATGGGCCTCCCGGTCCGTGAGGCCCATCTGGCTCAGGGTCTCCTCCAAAAAGGCGGCGGTATCCCTGCCCCGGACACAGAAGCCCTGAGAAAAGTCCCAGTCCTGAGAGGAGACGCCCTCCCAGAACAGACAGTAGTATGCCCGGCCGTCTCCATCGGTAAGAGTGCCGTCAGGGGCGGCGGTGACGGTCCAGCCGTCTTCATAGGCGGGGTAGGTGCAGGTGAGCTCTCCGTCGTAGCTGAGGCGGACGGTGACTTCTGTTTCCTTCTCGGGGTAGAGATAGATCACCGGCTTGGCAGCCGCTGTCCCCGGAAGCTCCGGGGTGCAGCCCGGCAGGGTCAGCACCAGCAGGAAAATGAGCAGGATACAGCGCTTTTTCATGGGACCTTCCTCCTTTTTCGGCCTGTTTCTATCCATTCAGACGCAAAAGAGGAGAAAATGTGCTGCCGGGAATTACTCCTCCCGGAAGACGATGTTGCCGGGCTCAGCGGATTCAATGATGGCCAGGGACTTGACATTGACGCCGGCCTGGCGCAGCCGGTCGCCGCCGCCCTGGAAGCCCTTCTCCACAGCACAGCCCACGCCCACCAGAGTGGCGCCGGCGGCGTTGACGATGTCGCACAAGCCCCGGACGGCCTCGCCATTGGCCATGAAGTCGTCGATGATCAGGACCTTGTCCGTGGGCTTGAGCCACTCACGGGACACCAGCAGCGTCACCTTTTTCTTATAGGTATAGGAGAAAATATCGCTTTGGTAGAGACCGCCCTCGATGTTGTCGCTCTTGGCCTTCTTGGCAAAGACCATGGGCAGACCCCAACGATGGGCGCAGATGGAGGCCAGGGCAATGCCGGAGGCCTCGGCGGTGAGGATCAATGTCACCTGGCGCAGGTCGAAGTGATGAGCAAACTCATCGGCGATATCCTGCATCAGCTTGGTATCGATGCGGTGGTTCAAAAAGCCGTCCACCTTGATGATGTTGCCGGGAAGGACCTTGCCCTCCTTGACGATGCGGTCTTTGAGCTGCTGCATGAGCGATTCCTCCTACTATTTCTATATTGTTGGAAGCAATGCGGGCAATTTGTTTTAGTTTATCCATTATCTACGCTTTTGCCGCCTTTTGCAACTGTTTTTCCGACAAAAAAAGGAAAAACCCCCTGGCGGCGGTTGGACACTTTCCATAGCCGCGGAACAAAGACGCAAAAATAAAAACTGTCCGCACACCGGAAAGTCGGTGTGCGGACAGAGGGAGACTCAGGCCAATGCGTCCGCCACAGGGGCCAGCCAGTCGCCCTGGAAGGACTCGATATCGCCGGCGTCGGTGAGCGCGGCCAGAGTGGGATCGATGGGCATGCGGGCCAGCAGGGGGAGATTGTGGCGCTGGGCAGCCTCCTCGGACTTGCCTTCGCCGAAGAGGAAGATCTTCTTGCCGCAGTCGGGGCAGGCAACATAACTCATGTTCTCCACCAGACCCACAATGGGCACTTCCATCATCTCGGCCATCTTCACGGCCTTCTCCACCACCATGCTCACCAGCTCCTGGGGGGAGGCCACAATGATGATGCCGTCCAGGGGGATGGACTGGAACACGCTCAGGGAGACATCGCCGGTGCCGGGAGGCATATCCACAAAGAGGTAGTCCACGTCCCACACCACGTCGGTCCAGAACTGGGTGGCCACGCCGCCGATGATGGGGCCGCGCCAAAGCACCGGGTCAGTCTCCTGATCCAGCAGCAAATTCACGCTCATCATCTGGATGCCGGTGCGGCTCTCCACGGGGAAGAGGGTGTGTTCATAGCCCCGGGCGTGCTCATGGACGCCGAAGGCCTTGGGGATGGAGGGGCCGGTGATGTCGGCGTCCAGGACGCCCACCTTGAAGCCCCGCCGCTGCATGGTGACGGCCAGCTGGCTGGTGACCATGCTCTTGCCCACGCCGCCCTTGCCGGACACCACGCCGTAGACCTTGCCGATGCGGCTGTCAGTGTGGGGGGACTTGAGGAGGGACTGGGGCTCCTGGCGCTCCGCGCAGCTCTCGCCGCAGGTGGAGCAATTATGGGTACATTCGCTCATGTCGATGACTCCTTTGCTGTTTCACTCTGCCCGAAAGGGCACACATTATCTATACTGTATCACAGCTTTCCCGGAATTACAACTTTTCCGCGGCACTTACAGGCGTACAATATGCACGCCCGCGTCTCCGGCAAAGTGGCGGGCCTCCCGCTCCTGGCAGGTAAAGAGGAGGATCTGCCGCTCCCCGCTCATCTCCCGGAGATAGTCCAGGGCCCCGGCGGCCCGGTCATCGTCGAAGCTGGTGAGGGTGTCGTCCAAAATCAGGGGCACGGCCTTCTCCGGCGGCAGCACCGTCTGGCAGATGGCCAGGCGCACGGCCAGATACAGCTGGTCGAAGGCCCCCTGGCTCAAAAGGCAGGCGTCCCGGGCCACGGCATCCCCCTCCGCCTCCACGGCGGCGGACAGCTGCCGGTCCAGGGTCACCCGCTGGTACTTCCCGTCGGTGAGCCGGGTGAAGATCTCTCCGGCCCGGCGGCCCAGAGCAGGGGAAAAGCGGCTTTGCAGCTCGCCGTTGGCCTCTTCCAGGGCCTCCATGGCCAGAGCGATGGCGTCATACTGGCCTTGCAGCTCCGTCAGCTGTTCCTCCAGAGCCTGGGCCCGGGCCTCAAGCTGGACGCTGTCCCCCAGGGCGACAATGCGGCCGGTGAGGGTGTCGGCGGCACTGCGCCGGTCCTGGAGCTGACGGCGGACCTCCTCCAGGGCCTGCTCCGCCGCCTCCCGGCTCCGCTGGGGAGGCGCGGCCTGCTGGGTGTCCGCCTCCTGAGGCAGCTGACGGCTGAGATAGTCCCAGCGCATCTGGGCCTCTCCGAGGGCGCTTTGGGCCTCCTGGAGCTCCAGGCGCCGGATGGCGCAGGTCCGCAGCACCCCGTCCGCTGTGGGGATGTCAAAGGCGCCGGGGGCAAAGCGGCGGACCTCCAGCAAAATGGCCTGCTCATTGGTGGTCAGGGAGGCGGACAGGGCCTCGGCGGTGGAGGTTTTGGCGCTCAGCTCCCCCTGGGCCTGGTTCCGCTGGTCCAACAATTCTAAATAAGTGTCAGCCAGGGCGTCTATGGCGGCCTGGTCCGTGGTGCCGAAGCGCTTTTGCAGGGAGGCCCTGCGCAGCTTTTCCAAAGCCTGCCGGCGGTAGAGCCGGGAGAGGCCGCCGCCGACGGCGGCGATGACCACCGCCACGCCGGCGGGCAGAAGCCAGGGGACGGTGCCCAGCAGGGGCAGCTCCAGGGTGGACATCCGGGCGTAGAGCAGGGCAAATACCGCCCCGACCGCCGCCAGAAACAGGAAGAAGAGGCCCAGTTCCCCGGCGGCCACGGAGCCGGGGATCTTCCCGGACAGGTCTGTCCGCACCGCCCGGCGGGCCTGGTCCGCCGTCTGGCCTGTAAAGGGGCTCTTGAGCATGGCACTCTCCACCCGCAGCACTGCCTTGGCGGCCTCGTCCCGGTCGCTGCGGGCCTTGTCCACGGACCGGCGCAGGGTCTCCAGATTCACGATGGCTCCCCGCAGGCGGCCGATGGTGTCGTTTTCCGGGATTCGCGCCGCCTCCAGCCGGGATCTGAAGCGCTCAAAGCGCTGTCGGGCACTTTCTAGAGCCTGGCGGGCCTCCTCCAGCTCTTGCCATTTCTGGGAGGCGGCCCAGCGGTCCAGCTGGGAGAGCTCTTCCCGGATAGCCTGCTCCCGGATCTCCAGCTCCGCGATCTCCCGGCGGTACGCTGAGAGCTGGCCGGACAGGTGACGGAGGGTTTCCAGGTCTGCCTCCGTGGTCTCCAGCTGGGCCCGGAGCTGGGGGATGAGGCCGGTCTTGTTGTGCTGGCGGCGGTTGAGCTGGCGCTTGAGCCGGTCCCGGCTCTCGGTGAAGGAGGTGTCCTCCTCGCCGGTGGTGATAAGGGAGACGATGCGCTTTTCCAGCTCTGCCGTCTGGTCCACGGCCATGCCGGACTGACGGATGAAGGCGCTGCGCTCAAAGACCTCCCGGGGCACGCCGGTGAGGATCTCGCCGCAGCTCAGGGCCGTCAGATCGGAAACCGGCTCAGCGGTGCCGGTGTAGACGGCCCGGAAGGCTCCCATGGGGGCGTTGGGCCGCTGGGTGTCCCGGGTGATGGTGATGTCCTGCCCCTGGGCAGACAGCTCCATCCGCCCCTGCATGGCGGCGCCGGACCAGGGGGCGTAGCGGTTCTTGTCCGCCAGAGGGCCCCGCTCCCGGGTGGAGAGGCCATAGAGCATGTCCGCCAGAAAGGCGCACCAGGTGGACTTGCCCGCTTCATTGGGGGCACAGAGCATATTCAGACCGTCCCGAAGCTCCAGGGTTTGGCCTTGAAGCTTCCCGAAGGTGGCGGTCATACGATGGATCCGCAGAAGAATTCCTCCTAATATAATGTATCATTTGTTTCAGCATGGACATTATAACACCTACGGCTCTGTTTGCCCAGCGCTTTTCCTGCGGGGACCGGAAAGATAAGAGAAGCAGATAATAAATATTAAAAAAACGCAAAAAAGTGTTGACAAAAGGTGGAAGGTCTGGTATTCTAACAAAGCTGTCGACGCGGTGAGGACCGCGCCAAAGAGTGTCGAAAAAACGCTTGACAGAAACCGCAAGATGTGGTAACATTTAAAAGTTGCCGAAAGCGAGCGGAAAGCTGAGTCCTGAAACTTTTGGAAGAAAGTTCTTGACAAAGTGCTGCGAGTATGGTAACATTTAAAAGTTGCCGCTGATAACCGGGAAGCAAAAGTTCAAAACTTCCCGAAAAAAGTTCTTGACAAAGCTTCTTGAATGTGGTAAACTAAAAAAGTTGCTGACGATGCATAACGGATCGGATGCCAAAAAACTTTGAAAAAAGTTCTTGACAAACGAAAAGAAGTAATGTATAATAAGCGACGTTCCGCCGATGAGGCGTGCACCTTGTAAATTAAACAACGTAACGAAAAGAAAGCACCAGACGGAGCGCTTTCTTGTGAGAGATCACGAGAGAGCAAACCAAAGAGCTGCCGAGTACGCGGTTGTCAATTACGCG
>CALXDZ010000079.1 GCA_944387205.1 uncultured Oscillospiraceae bacterium | reverse complement strand
CAGGCTGGCGTCGGCGGTCTGGAGCTTGCCCACTGTCTCGGTGGAAACCAGGGCCTTCTGAGCCGCGGTCAGAGCCTCATAAGCTGCCCGGGCCGCCCGGATCTCCTCAGCACTGCTTGCCTCGGTCAGGGCCCCGATCTGCGCTGTCACGGCGTCCGCCGCATCGGCATCCATGGCGCCGGCCACGTCTTCCTCCGCTTTCTTGACCGCCGCTTCCTTGGTCGTCACCGTCTCCTGCGCCGCAGAAAGGTCGGCATTGGCCTGGTTCAGTGCTTTCTTGGCATCATTATAGGCAATGCCCACATCGGTGGCGTCCACCTTGGCGACTTCCGCCTCATAAGCGGATTTGGCCGTATCATAGGCAGTTTTCATTTCGCCCTCGGCGCCCTGCTTCTCGCTCAGTGTGGTTTCGGCAAGAGCCTTATCTGCACCAGCTTCTTCCACTCTCTGAGCCGCAGCAGTCTTTTCCTCCTCTGTGGCCTCTTCGCCAAGAGCAGCCTGGGCCTCTTCAGCCTTAGTCAGTTCAGCTGCCGCCGCATCCAAATCAGCCTGCGCCTTGGCAGTCTCCCCCTGGGCAGTCTGCCATGCAGTCTCTGCCTCGGTCAGCGCGGTGGTGTCGATGGCCGCCACCGCTGCATCATAAGGGGCCTTGGCCGCATCATAGGCCGTCTGAGCCTCACTCTGGACTCCCTGAGCGGTGAGCAGATTCTCCTTAGCCCGTGCGAGCTCACCTTGCGCCGTCTTCAGTGCCTCATTGGCCGCATCGGTCTTTTCTCCGGCCAGAGCCGTAACGCTCATCAGGCTGAGCGCCATGGTCAACGCCAGAAGAAGAGACAATGCCTTCTTCATCTTCCTTGCCATTTCTCCGTTCTCCTTTTCTTTGGATTTTGAGATCGGAAGCAATGGCGGCCGGGCCGGCCTAGCGTCTCCGCCTTAGCCCCCTGGCTTTGCGTCCCGCCCTTTCAGGCGGTTTGCCTTTACATTGCTCCTGGCGCGGCTCCCCGCGCCCGCTGGGAAAAGTCTTTCTTTCCCGCTTCCACAGGAAAGAAAAGCGGATATCCGCTTTGGGATCCGATGTGTCCCCGGCGCGAACACATCGCTCCCCCTTTGACAGAAGCCATTATACACCCCTCCGGTTACAAAATCGGATACATATCGCTGTTTCTTTTTCATCCAAATCAAATTTTTCCATAATTTTCTTTTTTTGCACGCTCTTAACATCCTTCAGCAAAAAAAGCAGCCCCTGCCGGGGCTGCTTTTTTCTCAATCGTTTCCGCGGATATGGTTTTCGATGCGCTGCATGATCATATCCAGGGCCACCAGATTGTGGCCGCCCTCCAGTACCACAATATCGGCGTACTTCCGGGAAGGCTCCACATACTGCTCATGCATGGGCTTGACAGTGGTCAGATACTGGGTGACCACACTCTCCAGCGTCCGGCCCCGCTCCTCCACATCCCGCAGGCAGCGGCGGAGGATGCGCACATCCGCATCTGTCTCCACAAAGATCTTGATATCCAGCATATCCCGCAGCTCCTGGCTGGCAAAGATCAATATCCCCTCCACCAAAATCACCTTGGTAGGCTTGATCTCCACAGTCTCATCGGTACGGTTGTGCTCCACATAGGAATACACCGGGCACTGGATGGTCTCTCCTCGCTTGAGCGCCTTGAGGTGCCGCACCAGCAGATCCGTATCAAAGGCGTCGGGGTGGTCATAATTCTGGCGGCACCGCTCCTCAAACGGGCGATTCTGACGCTTATAATAGCTGTCGTGGCCAATGACGGTGATATCATCCCCAAAGCGTTTTTTCAGGTGCTTGGTCAGGGTGGTCTTTCCAGAGCCGGTACCGCCGGCCATGCCAATCAAGATGGTATTCATGTGGAACTTTTCCCTCCCGCTTTCGTCAGATTTTACATCCGAATCAAATTATAGAGAGCCCGGAACGGAATTGCAAGGGGCCGTCACAAAAAACAGGGAAACGTGCAAGATACTGTTGACGGGCCGTGAAAAAACGGATATTATGTAAATGATACATTGTTTTTTGCCGGTGAGGCCGGAGGAGGTTTTTCATGAGTATGCACAAATGCCCCAAATGCGGGGAACTCTATTCCGACACCTATAAAACCTGTCCCTTCTGCGAGGAAGAAGAGGCCCTGGCCGAGGGGCGGCAGCTCAAGCACCGCTCCGGTGGACGACGGGTCGCCAAAAGGAAAGAGCCCTCTGCCATGGGGCCGGTAATGGTCATCGCCATACTGCTTCTGGCAGTCATTTTGATCTACCTCTGTTTCGGCGATCGGATCGGTTCTATGCTGGGCGGCACAGATGTTCCCGCCTCTTCCTCAGAAGAGCCCAACTCTCCCCCCAGTATTTCCGAGGAGGATCTCCTCAATCCCAATGTGACAGCGCCGGTAATAGGGGATGATGAAGCGGATGACGACACCTCTTCCACCGGGAACTCCGGCGACCTTACGCTGGAGGATACGGAAGCCCTTCCTGAGACACTGGTCCTCTCCAACCCTGACTTCACTCTCTTTAAAAAAGGCGAAACCACCACGCTGAGCGTCACCGGCGGAGATGGCCCCTACACCTGGTTCAGCAGCGATGAGAAGGTAGTTACTGTCAATGAAACAGGTGTGGTCACCGCCGTGGGCGATGGAAAAGCCACTCTTACTGTAACCAACGGCACAGCCAAGGGCAGCGCCACCGTCTATGTTCGCGGCGCCGGCACCGCCTCCGGAAGCACCAGTTCTTCTGGCAGTACCTCCGCCTCCGGCACCGCAGCGCTGAACTACACCGACTTCACCATGAAGGTGGGCGGCACGCCTGTGACCATGAAAGTTACTGGCACATCCTCCTCCGTCACCTGGTCCTCGGAAAATCCAGCTATCGCCACCATCAGCAGTGACGGCGTTGTCAACGGTGTCTCTGCTGGTACCACTAATGTGGTGGCCAAGGTTGGGAATCAGACCCTCAAGTGTATCGTCCGTGTAAAATAAAACCGCCTTTGTCAAAAGCAGCCATCCGTTTGGATGGCTGCTTTTTGTACATGAATATCCTCCCGCAGGTGGAAAACGCACTTTTTGCACAGAGGCACGAAAGGACGGCCGTCCTATATGGGACGGCCGTCTTTTCTGTCAGGAACATCGTATCTCTAGGAAACGTTTTCTGTTTCTTCTTCCGCCATTTGTGTCTCTGTTCCGTTTGTCTCTGGGGAAGCTGTCTCCTGCTGAGAAGGTTCCTCCTCAGAAGACGGAACCGTGTTCTCTGCCTCTGGAGCTTGGATGGAGGGCTCCGTTTCCGGCGCAGTGGAAACCGGCGTCTGACTCTCCGGTGTAGTCTCCGGAGTGGTCTCCTCCTCTGTCTCCGGCGCAGCAGGTGTAGTCGTTTGCGTTTCCTGTTCGGTCTCGTCCGAAGCGGCATAGCCGCGCCGCACCGCATGAACGATCAAGCGCTTGCTGTGTCCGTTGCCGGTACAGGTAGACAGGGTCAGGATGTAGTCGTTGACGGTAGGGATAACACCAGTGTCATACAAAGAAGCCTCCACTGCAGCATCCAAAAAGGCCTGCTTACTGGCTGTGTTCTTCAGGCCCAGGCGGTAGCTTTCACCGCTGGGACTGCCCTCGTAGACAGAAAAGATCTCATACTGAAAACTGCCCCGGTCTGTGGTGAGATAGACCACGGGGTGCTCCTGATAATAGCTCTTTTTCTTGTAATATTTTAATCCAGCAAACATGGAGCCGTTGTTCATCCGGTGACCGTAGAGGATGGTGTTGAAATCATTCAGATCCGGCGAACAACGATAGTCCATGAAAATAGCCCCCACACTGCTGCTGGTGTTGCGCCAGGTGTGGTTCAAATAATAGGAATTATTGCTGCCCTGCACCACCGGATAGGAGATTTTGGTCCAGGGAATGAGAATCCAGCCCAGCACGTCGTCATTGACTTCCTGCAGAGCGCTGAAATCCATATTTCGCAGGGCATCAGCGTAGGGGTCCACATAGACCTCTGCCGGCTCCTCCGAGGACTCCGGCTCTGGCAGCTCCGGCAGTTCCTCCGGTTCCGGCAGCTCCGGCAGTTGGACCAGTTCCTCCGCCTCGGCATAAGCCTCGTCCCCCTCTCGGTATTGAAACAGCTGATAGATCACAACGCCGGCACTGCTTAAAAAGATTATCGCCAGCGCAATAGTCAAAATTCGGCGCACCTTCTTGGACAAGTTTCTCACCATCCTTTTTGCTGAAATTTGGTTTCATTATACTTGTGAGCACTTACTTTGTAAAGCGTCCCCGTCGCATCCTTGAGGAAAGGACGCCCCGGCATAAGCCAGGGCGTCCTCCGTAAGATCGTTACAGATCACTTACACGGGAGCAGATCAATCTTCACGACGTTTCTTGCCACCCAGCAGGCAGGTACCCGCCAGACCCAAACCAGACACACCGGCCAAGGCCGCATACAGCAAGCTCACATCGCCGGTCTTGGGAGCTTCACCCTGAGGTACATCCTCATCGGGGATCTCCTCAGGCAGTTCGCCCTCAGGCACGTTCTCGTCGGGGATCTCCTCGCCGGGTTCCTCAGGCAGCTCGCCTTCAGGCACATTCTCGTCGGGGATATCAGTGGGGTCCTCGGGATCAGGGTCGGGAGTGGGATCAGGGGTATCAGGCGGAATCACCACAGGCTCATCAGGCACCACTTCCAGAGTGAATCCCACATCACAGGCAACGGGATAGCTCATATAGGCATTCCCAAGGAAGCCCGCTACTGCGGCATTCGCCTCCATCACTGCAGGTGCCGCAGTGTTCGCATCCAAACTGCTCCACGCCTTAGCCGCCGCACTCTCCAGCATATCGGAATTCCCGGACATGACCGCACCGGCGCTGCCAGCATAATCGCTGAGGCGGAAATTCCCATCCATGCGCAGGGCGTGATTGTAGAAGAAGTTATATGCCAGCGTATTGAGTTCCGGCAGCGTCTCTTTCGTATCTGATCCGTCTGCGCCGGTATCCTTATAACCGTCAAAGATATCAAACAGCGCCATATCAGAGAGCTGGTCCAGGGTCTGGGCCTGGGTATTGTACTTGAAGTTGTAATAGTCCAGATAATAGTGGGGCAGATTGACCTCAATGCCTTCCTCATTTCCATAAAGCCTCTGCAGGGCAGCATTGACGGTGGCGTCATCCAAGCACATACTGGTATCCAGCAGAGCAAGCATGGCCGAGTTCCAGGTACGGTACACAACATAGGTCTGCTCAGACTGATCGAATGTGGGATACTGGCTCTTCTCGTCCGTATATCCAGGATAGTCCTCGCACAGTGCAGTCTCCATCCACATGGAATCCGCAACATATCTGTACTCATTGCCAGACAGATTCACCAGCTCCACACGGAATTTGATATCCTGGCCAGGCTGGAGCAGATCGTCTTTCCCGATGGCAGGCGTACCATCTCCGGAAACCGTCTGACCATTCTCCTGGAATCCAACGGCCAGCTCTCCGAAAACCTTCCGAATAGCCTCTGCACGGACATTCACCGTATCTGCCGTATAATCCTGAGGGATGGTGACCGTAATAACATTGACATCATTGTCCCGGGCATAGGAATACACGATGCCTTCGCTGGAAACCGCATGGGTTGCCGGGACATAGCTGTGGGCAGCCGTAGAGGGCGTAGCATAATCAGTCGTATACTCAATGCTGCGGGCAATGCCGATATAGGCAAGATTCTTATAGTTCTGGTTGTTCAGATGGATCACAAGGCTGCCGTTTTGCAGCTCCACTTCCTGGATCTCAGATGCTTTGTCAGAACTAAAGGTGCCAGAGATGAAGTAGACATCGAAGTTCCCCAGGGACTCCGTGAGAGCCGAGCGGAATACAATCGTGATCTCCTGACCGTCCTCCAATTTTTTGGCCGCCTTGGTCAATTCACCGCTGTTCATCTCAAAGGCCCCGGCCAGCGTAGTACCGCTGGGGAGCTTTGCTGCAAGACGGTCCAGGTTAGTCGTTCCCGCCACGAAGCGAAATGCGGCGGGATTGCTCAGGCTGCCAGCTGCCGCACTGACATACACGGTCGTGTCGTAGGTCACCCAAACGCCGGCATCGGTTCCGGTCTTGAAGGCGCTGAACAGGTCTTTGCCCTCCATGAAGCTCTGCACCCCAGCCAGCTGCTCCGTGTTGACAAGGGCCGCCTGGGCCTCCGCACTCAGCGCGGTCACTGCCTGGTATGCCGCATACACAGCTGCCAGATCACTGGTCAGATCCGCAGGGACCTGGGCCAGCAGCGCGTCGGCATCCGCTGCCTGGGCCAAAACCAAAGCCTTCTCTGCCGCCGTCAAAACGTCATAATTGCTCACATCGCCCCGAATGGAGGCGTCCACCGCCTCATAGGCAGCCCGGGCAGCAGCGATCACATCTGCATCGCCAGCGGAGATGCTCTCCGGCAGAGCAGCGATCGCCGCCACAGCGGTCTCCACAGAGCAGGGATGCCCCTCCACCGCTTCCACATAGCCGCAGGTCTCGTCATGGACATGCCGGCAGAACTGGCCGGGATTCGCAGGCACATAGCCGCAGCCCTCCACATGGTCGATCACTCCATCTCCATCTTCATCCGTGCAGGAGCAGGGGACCTCCTCCGTAGGGGCCACATAGCCGCAAGTCTCATCGTGGGTGTGCTGGCAGGGTTGCCCCTCCACCGCCTCCACATAGCCGCAGGCAGCACTGTGTACATGCCCCTCTGGAGCAGTCTCCTCGTCCTCTGCAAAGGCTGTGACACTCAGCAAGCCCATTGTCATGCTCAGCGCCAGAACCATTGCAAATACTCTTTTCAGCTTCTTTGCCATTTTCCGTTCTCCTTTTCTTTTGATTTTGAGATCGGAAGCGATGGCAGCTGGGCCAGCTTAGCGTCTCCGCCTTAGCCCCCTGGCTTTGCGTCCCGTCCTTTCGAACGGTTTGCCCTTTTCACTGCGCTTCTGGTGCAGCTCTCCGCACCGGTCGAGTAAAATCTTTCTTTTCTGCAAGGCAGAAAAGAACAGCGGATATCCGCTGTTGGGATTGCACGTGTCCCCGGTGCCAGACACGTTTTGCCCTTGACTGCAGTCATTATACACCGCCATGGTTACAAAAGTGGGTACATATCGTCATTACACTTTCAAAAATTCTGTATTTTTTTGAATTTTCCTTTTTCTCCTTACCAGATCGAAAAAGCCGGGACCGGAGTGCAAAAATCCACTCCGGTTCCGGCGTACTGTTTCAAATTTGTGCCCCTATTTCATGCGCCGCCGCATCTGCTCCGGGTTGTCGGCATAGTCCACCGCCGTCTCCGGGGCAATACGCCCCTCCTGCCACAGCTTCAGGATGCTCTGGTCCATGGAGAACATCCCCTCGTTGGCGGAGGTCTGGATGACGCTGTCGATCTGATGGTTCTTGCTGTCCCGGATCATGCTGCGGATGGCGCTGTTCATGTGCATCAACTCAAAAGCCGGCACCAATCCTCCCGATGTCGCCGGCAGCAGCTGCTGAGAGATCACCGACCGCAGCACCATGGACAGCTGGATACGCACCTGGGCCTGCTGCTCCGGTGGAAAGCTGTCCACAATCCGGTCCACCGTGTTCACCGCTCCCTTGGTGTGGAGCGTAGCGATAACCAGATGGCCGGTCTCTGACGCCGTCATGGCCGTGCGGATGGTCTCATAGTCCCGCATCTCTCCCAGCAAAATCACATCAGGCGCCTGCCGCAGGCAGGCACGCAGAGCCGCCGGATAGTCCAGGGTGTCGATGGCGATCTCCCGCTGGCTGACGATGCAGCGGTTGTCCCGGTGGAGAAACTCAATGGGATCCTCCAGGGTAATGATGTGGCCCTCCCGGGTGTGGTTGATGCGGTCAATAAGACAGGCCTGGGTGGTGGACTTGCCGCTGCCAGCCGTGCCGGAGACCAGCACCAGTCCATGGGTCAGCCCCGCCACATCCATAACTCCCTCCGGGATGCCCATGGCCTGATAGTCCGGGATCTCAAACGCCACTACCCGAATCACCGCCGCCAGAGAGCCCCGCTGGCGGTAGGCACTGACCCGGAACCGGGCCAGGCCCGGCAGGGCAAAGGAGAAGTCATCGTCTCCGTCCCGGAGGTACCCCGCCTCGTCTCGTCCGGCCAGGGTGTAGATCCCCTTAATCAGCGCCGCCGTATCGTCCGGCAGCACCCGTCCCTCGCTCATGCGCAGGAGCTTTCCATCCCGCTTGCAGCTCACCGGACCGCCGGCTACAACGAACAGGTCGGAGGCACCCTCCGCCACCGCTTGTTCCAGATATCCACGCAAATCAGCCATGATATTCCTCGATTCCTCTGAATTTCCTTATTCTCCACCCCAAACGGTCAGGTCCTCATCCGCCTGCCAGTCCGCAGTAGAGACTGCCTGCCACTGCACTACAGTCCAGGTCCCGTCTTTCAGTCGGAGGCACACCTGGAGCTCCTGTTCCTGAGATATGGGCACCGTGTATTTGTATAAGGTAGAGCCGGCGTCCTCCATTGTCTCGGTCACTTCCTTCGGCTGCTCACCGCCCCGGAGCCGGGCCCAAAGGGCCTCTGCCTGGCTGTCCGCCTGATAATAGGCCTCCACTGCATCCGCCGCATCCTGAGACAGGCGGCTATCCGCCGCTGCCGTGGACAGTGTCAGCAGAGCAAATACGGTCAGACACAGCACTGCAAAAATCACCAGCAGAGAACTGCCGCCCACTGCCGCAGGCGGACCGGAGGTTCCACGCTTAGTCATCTCCGCCCACCTCCTTCTGCCAGGCCACTGTCAGGGTGCACAGGGGCTTGTCCTCATCAGCTCCCTCCTCCAGCACCTGCAGGCGCACCTGGGCCAGATGCTCCGTGGACTCTACTCCCCCCAACGGGCCCGGCAGAGCCTCCAGGCGATAGGTACCGTCTCGTTCCACCTGGTTCCAGTCGGCATCGTAGAGGATGTACCACACCCCCTGCTCTACCTGGCCGCCCAAGCGCTCCGCAGCAGAGGCCTCCGCCTCCGTCTCGGTGCCTCCAACGGCCTTCAACGTCTCCGCTGCAGTCTGCGCCCGACGCACAGCATTGTCCCTGGCCTGGCTCCGGGCTGCCTGACGGCTGGACGCCACAAAGGCCTGAAGACACAGCGCAGCCGCCAGAGCAAACACCAGCAGCATCACTGTCAGCTCCATCAGCGCCAGGGGCGCACGGCTCCTTCTCATAAGGCCGCCTCCTCTCCGCTGCGCAGCAGCAGCGACAGCTCCGAGGTCTGCCCGGCCGTGTCGGCGGCAGTGATGGTCAGCACACCTTCTTCCAGGGTGAAGTACAGCGCCGAGGCCGCCATCACCTCCTGGCCATCCTCAGGCTCCATAACCTGATCCGCCTCGGTGAACAGCTCCCGCACCGTGCCGTCATAGCAGTAGATGCGGACCCAGTAGTCCTCCCCCTCTATGGTCTGGTGCAGAAAAAGGGTGGACAGCTCTGGCTCCTCTTCCGAAAAGGGACCCACAGTCACCCCGCCGGAATAATCATTATGTCGCACTTTTGTGGCAATATATTGTGTACAGATTCGCTGCTCGTAGGCCTCCTCGCCCCGGTCAGCCACCCGCTTATAGCTGCTGGCTCCGGTGAGCAGCACCAGCATCAAACAGCAGGCAAACACGCCGAACAGCAGCAGCACAAACACGCTGTCCAGTCCGTGGCGCCGGGTCTGTCCTCTTCTCATGACGCCGCCTCCTTCAGCTCCAGCACGGTGATGTCCGGCATCAGGTTCTCGGCGAAGATCTCATAGAACACCGCGTATCGGCTGGAGTCGATCTGGATGCCGTAGTGCTCCTCCACATAGTCCAGCGTGGGGGGATAGAAGCCCTCCGTAGCGTAGCAGCTGACCACCGCCCGGTGGATGGCGTCCTCCAGCTGCGCCCGGGCCTCGGCGCTCTGTCCGCTCTCCAGGTTGGACAGGGCGGTGAACAGGGCCAGCACCGCCGCCAGAGCACACAGGGGCACCAGCAAAAAGCCCAGTGCAGGCCCCCGGCCCCGTCTTTTTCGCAGCATGGCGCTCCCTCCCTTTCCTCAGAAATTTGCCGTAGACCCAAGGCCCATCAAAGTACGCTCATGATATTGAGCAGCGGCAGCATCACCGACAGCAAAATAATGCCCACCAAAATGGAGGTAACGATGACCAGCGTAGGCTCCACCCGAGCCGTCCGCTCCTCCACCGCGTCCAACGCCTCCTCCTCCATGCGCCGGGCCAGGTCCAGCATCACCGTGTCTCCGGTGCCGCTGCGCACACCCAGGTCCAGCATCCGGCAGGCAGCAGGGGGAAAGATTCCCGCCTGGCGCAGCGCCTCCGCCAGTCCGGTGCCCTCATCCATCCGACGGCGGCAGTCCTCAAAGCGTCCCTTGGCGCTCTCGCTGCCCTGAAAAGAGGCCGCCAGATCCAGCGCCTCCTCCATAGGCAGTCCTGCCCCCAGAGCCATGGCCAGAGCCGAGGCTGCCCGCGCCCGGGCAATGAGCCCACTGACACCCCGGCCACTCTGTCGATTCTCCCGGCGACGCAGCAGCCAGTCCCGAGCACCTGGATGAAAGGAAAAGACCATCAGGCCCACCAGCACCAAAACCAGCGCACTGCACAGCACCGGCAGCACGCTGTTGAGTACCGTACCCAGGCGCAGCAGGCCGCCGGCCACACCGGTAAGCTGCCCGCCCAGCTGGCGGAACACCTGGTCGAACACCGGCAGCACCTTGGCCAGCAGCACCACAATGACCACCAGCATCAAAAGCAGCAGCATAGCCGGATACAGCAGCGCAGCCTTCAGCTGGCGGCTCAGCCGCAGACGGCCCTCATAGTCCTGGGCCATGGCAAGGCAAGCCTCTTCCAGACGGCCGGTACGCTCACCGGCGGCGGTCATGGCCCGCACGTAGCTGGGAAAGACGCCAGCCTTTTCCATGACCTCTGACAGGGGCCATCCCTCCGACGCCTGATCCGCCATGGTGTGCAGCAGCTTCTGCCGCTCCTTCTCCGGCTCGTCTTCCGCCAGCAGATAAAGACCGTCTCCCACGCCGATGCCGGCATGAAGCAGCAATGACAGCTCCCGGCAAAAATCCGCCAGGAATTCATTGGATAACATGGTTTCTCTCATCTTTTTCGCCCTCAAAACAAAACGGACTTGCGGCAAATGCCGCAAGTCCATTTTACAAAACTTAGCCGAAATAGTAAAGAGCAAATCCGGGGAACAGCAGGCCTTAAAGATCAATAGAAGTACTTGGCACTATAGTTGGCACCGTTGCCGATGTATTCCATGATCTGCTTGCTCTGGTTGGCGCTGGAGGCAAAGGTGGGATCCATGAGCTTCCAGTTGGTACCGTCAAAGTAGATGGCACCATCCACCCAACCGGTTTTCTCCGAATAGACGCTGATCCAGGCATGATAGATCTTCCCGCTGTATCCTACCACCAGCTTGGTAGGCACGTTCTGGCTGCGCAGCATGGCGGCCATCACAGCGGCATAGTCGAAGCAAATGCCCTTCTTGGATGCCAAAATAGTATCTACATTGGGCAGGTAGCCGCTCTGGACAGTGGCTGCCTTCTGTTTATCGTAGGTGAAGTTCTTCACTACATAGTTGTAAATTCCCTCCACCTTCTTCAAAACGTCACTCTGGCCGCCCACCAGCTCCTGGGCTTTGGCCACCGTCTTGGAGGAGGCGCTGAAGTTGACATACTGATTGGGCATCAGGAAGGGGGCAAACTCGTTTTTCAGCTTGGCGGTGAAGGTCACGGAGGTCACCGTGGAATACTTGGTGCCGGAGATGTTCTCATACACCGTGACCTTATAGCTGCCGTTCCCGTCGGAGAGCGGGAAAGTAGCCCATACGCCGGAGGTCAGATTGTAGGTATAGGTGGTGCCGCTGGGGCCCTTTACCTGAGCCTTGAGTTTCTTGGTGGTGGAGGCGGTATACTGGACCATCACATAGCCGTCGGCGATGTTGGAATAGTCGATGACCGCCTTGTCGGTCTTTTTCACCTGCTTGCCGGAGGCCACCGGAGTCAGCACCGTGGGCACCGCCGGCGCGCCGGCCAAAGCCACCGCTTCCTCCTCGATGACCACATCCTCCAGTGCCACCTCGTCGATGAAGGCCTCCTCCACTGTCTCCTGGGTGACGGCCGTCTCCTCTACCGAGGCGCTCTCTGACAGGGCGGAGCTCTCTTGCGCTCCGGTACTGCCGCAGCCAGCCAGCAGCAGCAGTGCCATCAGGCCGGGCAGGATTCGTTTTCCATATCGAAACATAGGCATAACTCCTTATAATGCAGCGTTTCCGCAGATTTCCTGTTTTCATTATAGCATATTTTTAGAAAATGGAAAGATGAACGGAGAATTTTTTCATTTCTTTTCTTTTTTTGTAACTTTACACACCTGCCATTGCAACCAGAGGGCATTTGTGGTATAGTGTTTTGTACTAAATTGCTTATTTTTTTAGGCTCCGGCAAGCTCTTGCACATGAAAATCAAAGCAGGAGAAGTCTTCCTTTGCAAAGGATGGTGAATGGAAATGGCAACAGAAGCCTTGCGGGTCTGTATGTTTGGCGAGGTTTCTCTCTCGCTGAACGGTCAAACCATCAATGACAGCGATAACCGCTCCAAAAAAATATGGCTTCTGCTGGCCTACATGATCTATTTCCGCAACCGCGGGATTTCCCAGGAGGAGCTGATCGAACTGCTTTGGGGCGATGAGGAGAGCAGTTCCAATCCCATCA
Organism: uncultured Oscillospiraceae bacterium; assembly: GCA_944387205.1. Classification (GTDB taxonomy): domain Bacteria; phylum Bacillota; class Clostridia; order Oscillospirales; family Oscillospiraceae; genus Oscillibacter. The sequence goes on along the minus strand of CALXDZ010000079.1, from coordinate 5,610 downwards.
ACGCCCTCAAAACCATGTTTCACCGCACCCGCAGTATGCTGGACCGGTTGGGCGCCGGCACAGGACATACGCTGATCGTCCGCAGACAGGGTGATTACACCTGGAACCCGGATCTGCCGTTTTCTTTCGATGTGGATGAATTTGATGCCGGTTGTCAAAAGGCCAAATCTGCTTCTGATGACGAGGCTCGGATAGAGGCTTACCTCCGTGTCCTGCCCCTCTATCGAGGGGATTTTCTCCCCAAACTGGCCTCCTGCCCCTGGGTAGTTCCCATTAATGCCTATTTTCATAATCTATATATACAGAGTGTCCACGAGGTGCTTTCTATGCTGGAGGCACGAGGACGGATGGATGAAGCAGTGGTTCTCTCCCGGCAGGCCATTCAGATAGAGCCCTGTGACGAATCCCTGTACTATCACCTGATGCGCCAGCTGCTGGAACTGGGCAATCAGCAAGCCGCTGCCTCCGTCTATGAGAGCATGAGCGAGATGCTCTTTGACCGCTTTGGTGTCATGCCCTCTGAGGAAATCAAGGCATTGTATCGTGAGGCACTGCACTCTTCTAATCAAAAGGAGATCGACATCTCTTCCCTGCGGGAGCAACTGCGGGAGCCCTCTGCAGAGCCCGGTGCTCTGCAGTGCGACTACGAGCTTTTCAAGGCCATCTACCGAGCGGAGGCCCGCAGTGTGGCCCGCAGCGGAGAAGCTGCCCACATCGGTCTTTTGACGGTTAGCGGCAACGATGGTAAGGCCCTGGTCAAGCGAAGTTTGGACTGTGCTATGGACAACCTCAGTGAATTGGTCCGTCTGTCGCTGCGTCGGGGCGATGTCTTTGCCCGGTGCAGCATTTCCCAGTACATCCTCCTGCTGCCCCAGGCGAATTTCGAAAACAGCCGCAAGGTGATGGAGCGGATCATCAAGGCCTTTAGCCGTCAGTATCCCCACTCCCCCGCCGTGCTGCACTATTCAGTCCAGCCTTTGGACCCCACCTGCTGACTCTTTTAGAGGTAAAACTCCCGTGCCGGGACGGCACGGGAGTTTTTTCTTTTCCTTCGCTAAAATGCTCAGTCTTTCTCTCAGATGCCCGCCTGGGTGAACGCCTGCTCCAGTTCTTTCAGTTCCTCTTCACTGGGCCGCCACAGGTACCGCTCCAGATCCACCTGGTCCCCCTCCACAGCGATGCCATCGGCCTGCAGCAGTTCCCGCTGAAGTCCCGGCACGGGAAAGGCACCGGCACCAGAGAGATATCCCTGACGGTTCACCACCCGGAAGGCCGCCGAAGAGGCCCCCTGGTGGAGGACACGCCCCACCTGCCGGGCACGCCGGGGCTCACCGCATAGGACTGCGATCTGCCCATAGGTGGCCACCTTCCCAGCTGGGATGGCCGCACATACCAGTGCCACACGTCCAAACCAGTTCATCCCCCGCTCCTCCTTGCCATTTTCGCTAAAAATCGCTATACTGGGAAAACATGGGACCTTGATCCCGGCAGAGAGCAGAACCGCCCTCTGTATCAGTTTCCACAAACCGGAGGCATTCCCATGAATATCTTTCAAACCGCACCGGGCTGCTCCATTCCCTATCCTGACCAGATTCGGGAGGAGTATGAGGTCCGGGAGAGCCACTCTATTCTGGCCAATATCAGCTTCCCCCATCTGCGACCTCTGGTGGAGGAGGTGTTTCACTCTCTGCCGGAGCCCCTTTTCTTCGTGCTCCAGCTGCCCCTGTCCGTCCAGGAGGAACAGCTGCTGCGTTATCCCAGAGGGCAAGCTCACCAGGAAGTTTTATATCTGGACAACCAGAGCCTGTCCCAAATCGAAGCCATATGGCAGTCCTACGGCTCCCTCCTTCTGGCCGACGGACTGTCCCAATTCGCCATTGCCTCACAAAAGAGCCATCAGGAGATCTTCGTTCAGAAGTACAAGATCACAGCCCTTTTCTCCCCCCAGCCCCGGGAATTTGTCCCGCTGCTGGAACACTACGGTCTGCGGGAGGTCAAGCATCTGCTTACCCCCTGGGACACCTTTACCGCCGCCACTCCCGGGGAGTGCCGCCGGGTATCCTACGAGGGGATGGATGTGTTCCTGGTGGCTGAGGAGCTGAAAAAACACGGGATGTACCGTTATCGCATTACAGAAGAGTAATGCTCAACCCACCAGACACGTCAGCAGCTCTTCCGCTGTATCTACCAGGTGCTCCGCTCCCAGCGGCTCCAGTGCTTTCCGGCTCCGGAAGCCCCAACTAACCAGGATGCAGGGCAGTCCCGCATTTCGTGCGGTCTCCAGATCCACCTCGGAGTCACCCACATAGACGGCCCCCTCTTTGGTGCGGCCCAGCTTTTGCAGGGCGGCTTCCACCATATCCGGCGCGGGCTTGCGGCGGATCCCCTCCGTCTGGCCCATGGCCAGCAGATCGGGGAAAAACTTCTCCTTCAGCCGGGAAGCTGCCGCTGCGTGCTTGTTAGACACCACTGCCACGGCACAGCCCTCCTGCTTCAGCCGCTCCAGCACCTGGGCCACGCCGGGATAGAAGTCCGTCCGGACCATACAGTGAGTGTTGTACCACTCCTTATACTCCTCCAGCAGCTGTTCAAAGTCCGGGGTGTTCTCCCCCTGGGGCAGGGCCTGGGCCATCAGGCGGCGGCTGCCAGTGCCCAGGAAGGAACGCACCTCCTCCCGGCTGCGGAGCGGGCAGCCATTGGCAGTTAGGATATGGTTGACGCTGTCTGCCAGGTCATCCAAAGTATTGAGCAGTGTACCGTCCAGATCGAACAGCACCGTATCGTATTTTCTCATTGCGATCTCCTCCTTGCTGCCCCCTATCCTATCACCATACCGGATGAGACGCAAGAGCATGTCCCACGTTTTTTCCTCACCTTCCCCTGCAAAAAAGCGGAGGCCGAAACGGCCTCCGCTTTTTGAATGATCCATCGCTTCTTTCAGGCAGCTTCCTCCGCTGTATCCTCACCAATTGGAGCAGTATCACCTGGCTCAGGTTCCTCCTCAGGAAGGGGCAGAGTGATCTCTTCATCCTCGCCGGAGGCACGGTGGATCTGACTGCCCGCCAGGATGCTGCTGTTGGTGCCCTCGGTATAGGTGATGGTCACCTGGTCTCCCACGTTGAGGATGACGGCCAGGGGACTATCGGAGGCGCTGACAGCATAGAACACGTCGCTGTCTGTCAGCCGGAAGAAATAGTAGGAGTTGCCATCCATCACGGCGGTGCGGATCTCAGCGATCGTGCCGGTGGTCTCCGCCTGGTCGCTGGGCAGTGCCTCTGCCTCTGTCTCGCTGATCAGGTTGTTGTCCGCCAGAGCCTGGCGATAGCTGGTCTCGCAGGCCGCCACCGTGCCGCCGGTAGAGACGATGGAATACTGCTGGACATTGACCATGGCGTACATCTTCACCAGTCCATCCTCGCCCTTAAGGGAGAGAAAATAGGTGGGCTGGCCGGCAATGTTCAAAAGCAGCGGGAAGGTGGCGGTATAGCGCATCTGCTGGACCTGGCTCTGGGCGCTGGCCTTGGCAGATTCCTCTGTGGCGCCGGCACAGGAGTAAAAGCGGGTCTCCTTGGTCCGCTGATTGGAGAGCAAAAAGCCGATGTTGGACTGGTCGGAGGTAACAGAGGTAACACCGGTATACATATATACGTCGTCATCGATGGCGATATAGTTGTAGCCGTCGGTGGTGACCTTCACGTCTTTCTGACCCAGGATGGAGTTCAAAAAGCCGTTGGCATACATACCGTAGTAGTCATACTGCTGCATAATGAGCTCCGCCACATAGACCTGATCCACCCAGGAGGGGACCTCCTCATAGTACTGGCTCTCACCGGTGACGGCATTCACCAGCACGGCACCCTGGATATCGGTGCCGCCGAAGAGGCCGATGGTCTTGACCATCCGGGGGCAGACCCAGTAGGGCTCTCCCTCCTCGTTGATCTCAAAGACCGGGTCGGCAAACATATAGGTGGGATAGTGGAAGCGCAGATGCCGCTGGAGGTTCCGGCCGAAGTGCTCGGCAGGGGTATACTTCATTCCCTCCTCCAGACGCACCACCTCCACGTCCTGAGTCACCATGTCCACAATCAGATAGGCTGGCAGCCCTTCTGAGCGATTGGTGAACCACTTCACCAAATCCGCATAAACCAGGGAAGCCACCCGCACAGGACGGCCCTGGTAGTTGATCTGAGTATAATCCTCCCGGATCTCGAACTGGGAGACCATGTCCGCCAACTCACCCAGCTTCCGGGTAGCCAGGCGCTGGGCCGATTCCTTGTCCACCATGGGGATCTGGTCGTAGGAGATCTCCTCCACCTCAGCGGCAAAGTCGCCATTTTCTACGGTCAGCAGCTCACTGTAGCTGCCGGCCCGCAGCACCACCCAGGAGGTCAGCGCGCCCACGGCAATCACTACGATCAGCGCGATGACAGCAAAAAAGGGGATCGTACACTGCTTTTTTGCAAAGCTCACATACCCCTTAAATCCCGTGCCCTGGAAGCCAGAGGTGATAAGGGCGCAGACCACATATACAATGCACAGCAAAAAGGCAAAGGCATAGAACTCCTCTGCATGGAGGTTGATGGCGGGCAGCCGGAGATAGAAATACACCAGCCCCACCACCAGCGTCACTACCAGATTGATAAGCACTCGGGTAAAGGCATTGCCAATAGCCTTACGGGGCTTACGGGGTTTTGCCTCCTTGCGCTGGAAGGGATTTGCTCCATTGCCCTGGGTGGGGTCGAAGCCCCCCGGCTGAAAGCCGCCGGGATTAAAACCGCCGAAATTGAATATGAACGGCATGAAACCATGTCCTCCTTTTTCTGCTGCATCCGCCATGGCAGAGAGATTTGCTTCGGTCCAGCTTCGCTTTACAGAAGTCTTTTCTCTCCTCTCTTTTCCATGGCGTGCCTGCTTTCCGGGCCAGGCCACTGCCCCGGAAAGCCGTATGGCTCATGATACAGGAAAACTGTGAACAAATCAAGTATTCCCCATTTTTCGCCGGAATTTCCTGGCTGTGATGGAGTCAAGAGTTCACATCCTCAATTCTTGCTGGTTTAAATTTCATTTTATGCCGCATAATTGATCTCGTGCAGCACTAAAATCACCGTCTTCCCCAGCTCGTCGCAGAGGCGACGGACGATTTTCATCATGTTGGTGGCGTGGTAGATAAGGCCGGTGAGTCGTTGATGCCGTCGCCCACCATCAGGACAGCATGCCCCTCCCGACGGAGCCGTGCCACATACTCCGCCTTGTCCGCCGGAAGGACTCCGGCGCGGAAGTCATCCACTCCCACTTGGGCGGCAATGGCTGCGGCGGTGCGGTAGCTGTCTCCGGTGAGCATAACGGTACTGGTGACCCCCAGAGCACGGAGGGTGGACAGAACTTCCTTCGCCTCCTCCCGCAGCGGGTCGGAGATGCAGATCACGGCGGCCAGCTGCCCCCCTACTGCCAGATACAGGTGGGAATACTCCGGCGGCAGCGCGTCAAAGCGTTCCTGTTCGCCCTCTGGAATGACGCAGCCCTCATCCTCAAAGATAAAGTGCGCGCTGCCGATGAGGACTCGCTCCTCATCGACGGTGCTTGCGATGCCGTGAGCCACCAGATACTCCA
>CALXDZ010000078.1 GCA_944387205.1 uncultured Oscillospiraceae bacterium | reverse complement strand
GCCCGCAAGCAGGTATCCCGGCAGGACGGCACCATCAAGTACTTATGGGAACTCTCCGATGGCAACTGTATCGAGTCTGTTTTGATGCAGTATCACCACGGCAACACCATCTGCATCTCCTCCCAGGTGGGATGCCGCATGGGCTGCGCCTTCTGTGCCTCCACCATCGCCGGCAAGGTCCGGGACCTGACACCGGGGGAGATGCTGGATCAGGTGATCTTCTCCCAAAAGGACTCAGGGCTCCCCATCTCCAATATTGTGTTGATGGGCATCGGCGAGCCCATGGACAATCTGGACAATGTGCTGCGGTTTTTGGAGTTGGTGAACCATCCAGACGGATTGAACATCGGGATGCGGCACGTTTCCCTGTCCACCTGCGGCGTGATCCCAGGCATTGACCGTCTGGCGGACCTGGGGCTGCAGCTGACGCTGTCCGTCTCTCTCCACGCGCCGGACAGTGAGACCCGCTCCCGGATCATGCCGGTGAACCGGGCCTATGATGTGGAGAAACTGTTTGAGGCCTGCCACCGGTATTTTCAAAAGACCGGGCGGCGGATTTCCTTTGAGTACGCCATGATCGACGGCGTCAACGACCACGACTGGCAGGCGGATCTGATCGCCCGGAAGCTCCATGGAATGCCGGGCCATGTGAATCTCATTCCCCTCAACGACGTGGTGGAAAGCCCCCTGAAGCCCAGCCGCCGGGTGGCGGCGTTCCAGCGCCGGCTGGAATCCCACGGCATCACTGCCACGGTGCGGCGGAGCCTGGGAGGAGATATCGACGCATCCTGCGGACAGCTTCGCCGGAAGGCTATGATGGAGGGGAAGACCTCAGACTGATTCAGCGCGTGCCACGCCGGCGGCAGTGCAAAGGCGGCTGTCCATACCGCCATCTTTGCGCCAGCGCAGCGAAAGGAAGGATTGATGATGAAAGCATGGGGTGTCACTGACACCGGACTTGTCCGAAAGGAGAACCAGGATGCCTATGCAGTGTGTCAGGCAGATACGGCAACGGTCTGCGTAGTCTGTGACGGCATGGGGGGTGTCAGCGGAGGAAAGCTGGCCAGCAGCATTGCCGTCAGGACTTACAGCGAAGAACTGATTCGGGTTCTGAGGCCTCACATGACGCCGGAACAGCTGCGGGAGGCCTCCTCCTATGCCGTTTCCCTGGCCAATGAGGCTGTGCGGACCCGAGCCGCCACCGAGGAGGGGTGCCGGAATATGGGCACCACGCTGGTCTCCGCCATCAGCTATGACGGCGGTGTGGTGGTCAGCAACGTAGGCGACAGCCGGGCCTATCATATCAGCCCGGATGGCATTACTCGGATCACCCGGGACCATTCCTTGGTGGAGAATATGGTGGAGCGGGGCGATATCACAGAGGAGGAAGCCCGCCGTCATCCCAATAAAAACCTTATCACCCGTGCCTTGGGTCCGGATGAGAACGCCGACTGCGACGGTTTTATCTGTCCCTTGGAAAAGGGCGACTTTGTTCTGCTCTGCTCCGATGGTCTGGTGGATACTGTGACCGACCAAGAGATGCTCTACGAGGTCATCCACGGCGGTGAGCTGGACACCTGTCTGGACCGTCTGATGGAGATCGCCAAGAGCCGCGGTGCGGCAGACAACGTGACTGTTGTCCTGATGCAGAACAACTGAGAAGGGAGGATGCCACATGGATCCTTATATCGGAAAAATGCTGGATGACCGCTACGAGATTCTCGAGCGCATCGGAACCGGCGGCATGGCCGTGGTTTACAAGGCCAAGTGCCATCGCCTCAACCGTCTGGTGGCGGTGAAGATCCTGAAGAGCGACCTGGCTCAGGATGCGGACTTCCGCCGTCGTTTTCACGCCGAATCCAAGGCGGTCGCCATGCTGTCTCATCCCAATATCGTCTCTGTCTATGACGTGTCCCAGAGCGGTGAGACGGAATACATCGTCATGGAGCTGATCGACGGCATCACGCTCAAACAGTATATGGAGCGGCGAGGCCAACTGAATTGGCGGGAGTCTCTCCACTTTATCACACAGATCATGAAGGGCCTGAGCCACGCCCACAGTCGGGGCATCGTCCACCGGGACATCAAGCCTCAGAACATCATGGTGCTGCGGGATGGCAGCGTGAAGGTAGCTGACTTCGGCATCGCGTGCTTGGAGAACTCGGCCCAGACCCTGACTCAGGAGGCGTTGGGCTCCGTCCACTATATCTCTCCGGAGCAGGCCCGGGGCGATCGCACCGATGCCCGGTCCGATATCTACTCCGCCGGCGTGGTGTTCTATGAGATGCTCACTGGCCGGCTCCCATTTGAGGGGGATTCCGCAGTCTCCGTGGCCATTCAGCATCTGAGCTCCATTCCGCTGCCGCCTCGGGAGATCAATCCGGATATCCCGCCGCAGTTGGAGCTGATTTGCCTCAAGGCCATGGCTCCGGACATCGAAAAGCGCTATCAGTCCGCTGAAGCCATGATCTCCGATTTGGAGACCTTCCGAAAGAATCCAGAGGTGAATTTGGATTATTCGATTGCCGATCTGCAGGACATGGACGCGGACGAGCCCACTCGCCATATCCCCACAGCGTCGCATCACCGCAGCACACCTTCTCGGGAACCGGTCAGACGCCGGCCGGAGCCGGAATATGAAGAGGAAGAACGTCGGGGCAGCAAAAAGACCGGCTTTATCATTGGCGGTGGCATAGTGGCAGCAGCGGTGCTGATCTTCCTGCTGTTCCATTTCATTTTTGGAAGCTTCCAGAATCCTTCCAACAAGGAGCTGGTAGTGCCCAATGTGGTGGGAATGACCATTGAGGATGCTGAGAATCTGGAGGAGGTCAAGGGAGTCTTCACCATCAAGCAGGCCGGTACTGAGTTCAGCAGCGACTATGAGGCCGGTCAGATCATCCGGCAGGATCCGGAAGGGGACACCACTACCAAGACCAAGACCACCATCAATGTCTGGGTCAGTGCCGGTGAGGTCACCAGTGAAATGATCGACATGACCAATATGGATGTTCGGGAGGCCAGAGATTGGCTGGAGAATCTGGAGCTGGATCTGAACATCAGGGATGGCGAGGAGTATCAGGAGTACTCTGACGACTATGAGGAAGGCCGTGTGATCCGGACTGATCCTGTAAAAGGCACCGTTTTGAAAAAGGGTGATACCGTGACCCTGTATGTCAGCAAGGGCAAGAAAGAGGAAACTGTGATGCTCATCACTTTCCGGGGCAACATCGACGACGTATCAAAGACTCTGGACGAGATGGGACTGAGCATGGGCAACGTTACGGAGGAGACCAGCGATGAACCTGCCGGAACGATCCTCAGTCAGAGTCCTGCAGCTGGAACGGAAGTGCCTGCTGGAACAAAGATCAACTTTGTGGTCAGCAAGGGACCGGATACTTCCACGCCCACAGAGGGTACCGATATCGTCACAGTAGCGTTGCCAAGCGACGGAAGAACCACAGTGAAAGTGACCCTTAAGATGAATGGCTCTACGGTGTGGGAAAAAACCGTGAACTGCTCTGACGGCTCCTGCTCCGCGGAGCTCAAGGGGACCGGTTCAGGGACGGTGGACATCTATATTGACGATGTCTATACAGAATCCCGGCAGGTGAATTTTGACAATGGCTAAGGGCAGGATCCAAAAGGCCCTCAGCGGCTTCTACTATGTGGACACCGGCAGCGAGATCCTTCGCTGCCGGGCCCGAGGTAAATTCCGGAAAGAAGGCGTTTCTCCTTTGGTGGGAGATATGGTGGAGGTCCGGGAGCTGGGCAGCAGCGAAGGATTTGTGGAGGCCATCGCCCCGCGAAAAAATGCCTTTGCCCGCCCTGCGGTGGCCAATATCGACCAGTTGGTCATCATTGCCTCTCAGGCCATTCCCAAGACAGAGCCTTACCTCATTGATCGGGTGGCTGCTATCGCGGCCCTGAAGGGTTGCCAGGTAGTGGTGTGCCTGAACAAGTGCGATCTGGACAGCGCCGACGATCTCTATGAGATCTATGCCGCCGCCGGATTTCCCATCCTCCGGGTCAGCGCGGAGACAGGAGAGGGACTGGAGGAACTGCGACAGCAAATTTCTGGCAAGCTATCCGCCTTTACAGGGAATTCCGGCGTGGGAAAGTCCAGCATCCTCAATGCCCTGGACCCGGAGTATCACATCCAGGTAGGGGAGGTCAGCAATGCCCTGGGCCGCGGTCGGCACACCACCCGCCATGTGGAGCTCTATCGCCTGAGAGGCGGCGCGGAGGTGGTGGACTCTCCCGGTTTTTCCTCCTTTGACACGGAGGAGCTGAACCTGGAACTCAAGCACCACTTGCCGGAGACCTTTTTGGAGTTTGCTCCCTATTTGAACGACTGCCGCTTTGTGGGCTGCAGCCACACGAAAGAGAAGGGCTGCGCTGTACTGGAAGCAGTCCGAGCGGGCAAGATCCCCAAGAGCCGCCATGAGAGTTACCTGCGGCTCTATGAGGAGCTCAAGCCGCTCAAGGATTGGGAGATCAAGGAAAAGAAGTGAGGCTGGCGATTTTCGCCAGCAGGCACAAACGCAAAATGCAGCAACAGAAGCCGCCGGGAAATTTCCCGGCGGCCTTTTTCGTACCTTTTGCCGGCAGGTGGTATATACTGGAGAGAAAGGAGGGTGGGGAACGATGTGGGGACGCGGTCCCTGTTGGATCGGCGTATGCGCCCTGGCCCTGGGACTGAGCATTCTGATCGTTGCCATCTTTCCGGTGGGCGGTCTGATGTTCCTGGTGGCCATGCTGCTGATCGCCTGCGGCGTGTGCTGTTTAAAGCGGTAAAGGGAGAGAGGAGGAGAACGTATGAAGATCGTAGTGGTAAAGTCCCCCCGCATTCTTCGGGGCCTGCTGTGCCGGGTCTTTGGCATCCATGCATAAGTCTTCCTGAGACCGCATAGTCTTTGACAGGTGCCGACGGTCGGAGCGGACTGGCTTCGTTTCGTTCCGGCCCCCAGTCGAAGGAAAGGAACGGTCAACGCATGGAACTGGAATTGAAACAGGCGGCATTTGACTGCTATGAAACATCAGCCGATGCGGCAATTACACAGGAAGAGAGCGCGGAACATATCGTACCAGATTACTGCCCGGATATTGCACGCATCATCGACAGCACCGGTTCGGTCTATGTGCATAGCCGGGAGCTGCGGGACGGCAAGGCCGAGATCACCGGTGCGGTGCAGGTGACGGTGCTGTATTTCCCCGACGGCGAAAGCGGCATCCGCACCTTGGAGTTTGCCCTGCCATTTTCTGTACAGGGTGAGGGAAAGGGAGATCGACTTCTGGCAGAGCCGGAACTGGAGTCCATTGAGACCCGGCTGGTGAATCCCAGAAAGATTTCTACACGCTGCCGTCTCCTGACCCGCCTGACGGCTGGCCAGCGGGTCAGGACGCAGTGCTGTGAGGACGTGGAGGACGGGGAAGGGGCTCTGGGCATTGAAAAGAAGCAGGAGACCTACCATGCCTCCGCGGTGACGCAGATCCTGGAAAAGGACTTCACTTTTTCCGATACCTTCCATATCTCGCCGGGCAAAGAGGCGGCGGAGGAGCTGGTGCTGAAAAAGGTCCGGCCAGCCATCTCCGAGACCAAGCTCATCGGCAGCAAGCTCATCCTCAAGGGCGTATTTACCGTGGAGTTTTTATGCCGCAGCGCGGGAAATCAGTATTACGCCGCCTCCGGAGAACTGCCATTTTCCCAGATTTTGGAGGCAGAGGAGCCGGCGGAAAATGCTGTTTGTCAGGCTCTTTTGCAATTGACCGGTGCGGAGTTCCAGTTGGACAGCGAGGGAGACGATGGACACGCCATTTCTGTAACGCTGTATCTCCACGCCTGGGCTGCATTGCGGGAAGAGAGGGAAATGACGCTGTTGACGGATTTGTACAGCACCGCCTATGATCTGACCTATGAGGCAGCCCCCGTAAGCTTTTCTGAATTTGCCCAGAACCTCCTACGACGCCAGAATGTCCGGGAAGTGCTGGAGATCGGGGTTACAGCCAAAAGCCTATTGTCGCTGGACGCAAACTGCGGTGCGGTCACCGTTACCCGGGAACGGGAGATGGTGACGCTGCGGACTACAGCCAGCCTTCGGGCGCTGTATCTGGACGAAGGAGGAACCCCTTTGGTATCTGAGCGCCGGGTAGAGGTATCCGCCCAGCTGGAGCTGCCGGAGGAGTGTCAGGTCACAGCCCGAGCCTGCTGCGCCGAGGAAATCCAGGGAAGCCTGGGGGATCGAGGCATTGAGGTTCGTTTCCCGGTTGACTTTGCGGTGGAGGCCATATCCCGGAGGAAGGTTCCGGCAGTCATCTCGGCCAAACTGGACGATGAAAAGCCAAAGGATCTGTCTGGGCAGCCTTCTGTAGTGCTTCGCTACCTGGACGGCGGGGAGAGCCTGTGGGATCTTGCCAAACGGTACAGCACCACCGGAGCCGATATTTTGGCAGCCAATGAACTGGAGACGGAGGCAGATGTACCTGTAGATCGTCTTTTGCTGATCCCTCGGAAGCGGAGTTAAAGAACTTAAAAGCGCGGGACAAAGCTTTAGCTTTGTCCCGCGCTTTGTATACTTTTTTATTGGTCGGAGTAGTGGGCGAGGAACTGTCTGGTTCGCTCTTCCTGGGGATTGTCAATGACCTGACGGGGGTCACCTTGCTCTACAATGACGCCGCCGTCCATAAAGATCACATAGTCTGCCACATCCCGGGCAAAGGCCATCTCATGGGTGACAATGACCATGGTGGTGTGCTGATCTGCCAGAGAGCGGATGACTTTGAGCACCTCGCCGGTGAGCTCCGGATCCAGGGCAGAGGTGGGCTCATCAAAGCAGAGGATATCCGGCTTCATAGCCAGCGCCCGAGCGATGGCCACACGTTGCTGTTGGCCGCCGGATAGCTGATGGGGGTAGTTATCCATCCGGTCAGCCAGTCCCATTTTCTCCAGAAGGGCCTTGCCCTCCGCTTGGATCACCTCGTGGGTATCGCCGGTGTGCTCCGTCTTAGCCAGAAGCTCCCGGGCCAAAGTCACATTCTGCAGAGCCGTATACTGAGGAAAGAGATTAAAGGACTGGAATACCATGCCAAAGTGGAGCCGCTTTTTGCGGATGTCACTCTCCCGCTGGGTGGAGGGATCATTGGCGTCAAAGAGTGTCTCTCCTCGGACGGAGATAGTACCGTGGTCCGGGGTCTCCAAAAAGTTCAGGCATCGCAGCAGCGTGGTCTTGCCGCTGCCGGAGGAGCCGATGATGGAGAGGGCCTGGCCCTCCTCCAAGGAAAAGCTGATGTCCTCCAAAACACGGGTGGCACCGAAGTGCTTTTCAATGTGCTGTACATCCAGAATTGCCATATCGATGCCTCCTTATCTAAAGTAGCTGAGCTTACGCTCGATGTAGTTGAAGAGAATGGTGAGAACGCCCACAAAGAGAAGATAGAAAAGGCCCGTGTAGAAAAGAGGCCACACCAGACCGCTGCTCTTCATGTAAGAATAACCAGTAAAGGTCAGCTCATACACGGCAATGATCCGAGCCAGAGAGGTATCCTTGACCAGGGTGATGATCTCGTTGGACATGGGGGGCACGATGCGCTTGACCATCTGGAGCAGGGTAACCTTGAAAAAGATCTGGCTCTTGGTCATGCCCAGCACCTCGCCAGCTTCCCGCTGACCAATGGGAACGCCCTGAATACCGCCCCGGTAGATGACAGAAAAATAACAGGCATAGTTGATGGAGAAGGCCACTACTGTGGCCATCATCCGGCCTGCATCGCCGCTGGGCCAGATTTGGAATCCGGCAATGCCGGGAACATAGAAAAAAGCAATGAGCTGGAGCATCAGAGGCGTGCCCCGGACGATCCAGACCACGGTATTGCACAGCCAGCGCAGAGGGGTAAAATTGCTCATGGAGCCAAAGGCCACCACCAGCCCCAAAGGCAGAGAAAACAGCAGTGTCAGAAGAAAGATCTCGATCGTGGTGCCCAAACCGTTGAGCAAAGTCAATGATACGTTTAGAAGCATAACGTGAACCCCTTATCCCGTTGTGATGTGCAGTAAGGCCGCAGTAGGCCGGTCAAAGGCAGAGAGCGAATGCTCTCTGCCTTTGGAAAATGCGGAAAACGTTGGTGTTTATTCGCCAGGCATCACGATGACCTGGGCGTTCTTGCAATAGCCGCGGGTGCAGTTCATGGAGCTGGTGACCTCATCAGTGAGGGTCATACCGTTCCAGACCACATCGATGTTCTTGGAATCCAGTTCCATGATTTTGTTGTCCCAGTCGATGACCACAAATTCTACTTCAACGCCCAGCTTTTCAGCCAGCTTCTTGGCCATATCAGCGTCAAAGCCGATCCAGTTGCCATCATCATCCTTGTAATCCATGGGAGCGTACTCGGTGATACCCACGATCAGGGTGCCCTTATCGCGGATATAGGCAACATCGCCGTCCTCAGAGGGGACGAACTCCTCAGCGGCAGGCTGCTCGATCAAAGCGGCCTGGACACCGTAGGTGGTGGCGATCTCTTCCATGGAGCCATCAGCATAGCACTCAGCGAGGAAATTGTTGATGTAGTCGGTCAGGTCAGAATCCTTCCGGCAGCCCACACCGTACTCTTCGCTGTTGAGCTCCTCAGTGAAGACCAGATCAGGATAGCTGGTGCCTTCGCCGATCATGGCGCCGGCCATCAGCAGGTCGATGATAGCGGCATCAGAGGTACCGGAGGCCACCTCCATCAGTGCATCGGCCTGAGAGGCAACGGAGTTGTACTTAAAACCCTTCTCCTGAGCCATAGCCTCACCAGCGGAGCCGGCTTCCACAGCATAGGTCAAAGAGCTCTCCTCACTGCTCCCGCCGTTAGAAGAGGGAGTGGTGGTACCGCTCTGGCCGCAGGCAGCCAGGGACAGCGTCATCATGCCGGCCAGAGTCAGCGCAAGCAATCTTCTTTTCATGTCGTAATCCTCCAAATCATCCTTGCGGCATTTTGCCGTTTCGTTTATTGCATTAGCAGTTTACCATACTAAATTGCTGCTGTAAACAGAAAATTGCGCAGAAAGCATTGGAAAAAAGAAAATGAAAATTGTGCAGATTTACCAAATGCACAGGCTGTCATACCTGGGACGGCGGGCTCATACAGTAGGAGCAGGAAAACAATCCTTCTCAGACAGGAAATTGCGGTACAAAGGCAAGCCACGCGGAAAGGGAAGGGACAAAGAGGGCGCGAAAAGTGCCCGCAGGAAAAACGGCGCGCCGCCCGCCGCAAGAGCGGCAACCGCGGCATTTTGCCTTCAACAGGGAAAATGCCGGGCGGCGACACAGGGAGGTTCGCATGACAAACACAAGTATCTATCAAAGCATCGCCACCCGCACAGCCGGGGATATCTACATCGGCGTGGTGGGACCGGTCCGAACGGGAAAGTCCACGTTCATCAAGCGGTTTATGGAGACCCAGGTCATTCCCAATATTGAAAATGTCTACCGCCGGGAGCGAGCCAAGGACGAGCTGCCTCAGAGCGGCTCCGGCCGCACCATCATGACTGCTGAGCCCAAATTTGTGCCAGATGAGGCGGTGGAGGTGACTTTGGAGGATGGCGCTACCTTCTCCGTCCGGCTCATCGACTGCGTGGGCTATCTGGTGCCGGGTGCCATTGGTTCCACAGAGGACGATCAGCCCCGGATGGTGACAACGCCCTGGTTTGACCATGAGATCCCCATGGCGGAGGCGGCGGAGGCAGGCACCCGCAAGGTCATCGCCGAACACTCCACCATAGGCATCGTGGTCACCACCGACGGCACCATATCTGATATCCCCCGGGAGGATTACCTGGAGGCGGAAGAGCGGGTGATCCGGGAGCTGCAGGAGCTGGGAAAGCCCTTTATTGTCCTGTTGAACTCGGCGGAAGCGAAGTCGGATCGGGCAGTGGCTATCGCCAAGGACATTGCCTCCCGCTATGGTGTGAACTGCGTGCCGGTCAACTGCCTGGAGCTCAGCGAGGAGGATGTGACCCGGCTTTTGAAGGCGGTGCTCTATGAGTTCCCCATGCAGGAACTGGACCTGTTTCTGCCCGCCTGGGTGGATGCTCTGCCGGGGGATCACCCCATCAAGGCAGCGGTGTACACCGCCATCCGACAGGAGACCGCGGGACTGCGGCACATCCGGGAGGCAGAAAGCGCCGTGCGGGCCATGGGCCAGTGCGAGGACATCAGCGAGTCCAAGGTCTTGTCCATTCAGCCCGGCACCGGCGTGGTCTTGGCGGAGCTTCGGCTGCCCCGGGAGCTGTTCTATCGCACGCTGTCGGAACAGTCTGGCTTTGATGTGTCGGATGACGGGGACCTGATGAGCCTGCTGACCCGCCTGGCGGCTGTCAAGACGGAGTATGACAAGGTGGCAGGAGCGTTGAAGGACGTGCGGGAGACCGGCTACGGTATCGTGGTGCCGGGCATCGACGAGCTGAAGCTGGAGGAGCCTGAGATCATGAAGCAGGGAGGACGCTACGGCGTGCGGCTCAAAGCCAGCGCTCCCAGCATCCATATGATCCGAGCGGACATCGAAACCGCTGTCAGCCCCATCGTGGGCAATGAAAAGCAGTCCGAGGACATGGTGAACTATCTGCTTCAGGAGTTCGAGGGGGACACCAGCAAGATCTGGCAGTCCAACATCTTCGGCCGCAGCTTCCACGAATTGGTCAGCGAGGATCTCCAGTCCAAGCTCAAGCGGATGCCGGACGATGCCAGAAAGAAGCTCCGGGAGACGTTGGAGCGCATCATCAACGAGGGCAACGGAGGACTCATTTGTATCCTTTTATAAGGAAAGAAAAGGGCGCCGGTGTTCCGGCGTCCTTTTTTGCAGCCTAGGGAAGCTCTTCCGGCCGGGGAGGCCGGGCATAGGATAACAAACGAGGATCACAGACGCCCAGACGGCGATAATTTTCCCGTCCCTGAAGAAGGCTCAGCCCGTGATTTTCGTCGCTGGGTTCCTTATCCGAGGCTGTGAAAACGTCGTTTTCCCACATACAGACCGGGCAGATATAGGCAATGGCCTCTGCCGGCGGGACGGGAAAGGTACGGCAGCCGCAGCAAGGGCAAGGATAGATGCCGGGTCTTTCCGGCACCTCAGGTTCTTCGCATACCTCCTGCTCCGGAGAGATGTTGTTGATGGCCGTGGGAAGATAGGTCCATTTGGCTCGGGGATGGTCCATACAGGATGCCTCCTCCTTCTTTTTACAGCGCTGTTCCCCGCGTGGGGGTGTACAGTCCGGTCAGATCCACGCCCTCCAGCTCCAGCAAGAAACGCTTTTTCTCAATGCCGCCGGCATAACCGGTCAGGCTGCCGCCGCTGCCTACCACCCGGTGACATGGGATGAGGATGGAGATGGGATTGTGCCCTACAGCGCCGCCCACCGCCTGAGGAGAAGCGGCGATGCCCCGGGATCGGAGCTGCTTGGTCAGGGCACCATAGGTAGTGATCTTTCCATAGGGGATCTCCTGCAGCAGTGCCCAGACCGCCTGGCGGAAGGCACTGCCTTGAGGTGCCAGCTGCGGCGCAGGACCGGGATCTTTTCCGGAGAAATACCGCTCCAGCCAAAGGGAGGCCTGGCGGAGCACCGGGGTCTCCTCCATTTTTGTTTGAAGAGGCAGCGTTGAACCAAAATACTTTTGATTTTCCAGCCACAGACCGGTTATGGCTTCCCCTTCAGCGGACAGGGTCAGCATTCCCAGAGGGGAAGGGATATGGCACATGGAGGTCATACTGCAGGCTCCTTTCTCTTTCCTTTCTTCCAGCATCATAGCAGAGATTACGGAACCCTGCAACGTGTTTGTTCATTTTTCTTTCGTGGGCACTTGTCAGAGCCTGAGAGTCGTGTTACCATAGGAAAGAAAGGGGAGGACAGCATGCTTTTGGCCATTGACATCGGTAACTCCAACATCTCTGTTGGACTATTTAATGGGGAGAAAAAGTTGGAATTTCTGGCGGCCCTGGATACGGACAGCAAGCGAACAGCAGATCAGATCAGTGTGGATCTTCTCAACCTGTTTGCGCTGTATCACCACGATATCAGAGAGGTCACCGGCGCTATTTTCTGCAGCGTTGTACCGCCTATGAATTTTATGATGGAAAAGGCATTGACCCGGCTTTTGGGAAAGCCTCCCATGATCGTAGGGCCCGGCGTCAAGACTGGGTTGAACATTCGAATGGAGATTCACTCCCAGGTAGGAGCCGACATCGTGGCAGATGCGGTCTCGGCCCTGGAAAAGTATCCCACACCCATTGTCACCATCGATATGGGCACCGCTACCACCATCGGTGTCATTTCTGAAGGCCGCAACTATGAGGGCGGGTTGCTGCTTCCCGGCGTCAATGTGTCTTTGGATGCCCTCAGCCGACGGGCAGCGCAGCTGCCGGACATCTCCCTGCAGCATCCCAAGGCGCTCATTGGAAAGAATACGGAGGACTGTATGCGCTCCGGCATCGTATATGGCACGGCCAGTATGCTGGACGGACTGTTGGACCGGATCCGGGAGACTTTCCCCGACCGGGAGCTGACGGCGGTAGCCACCGGGGGCAATGCACCAGTGATCCTGCGTTATTGCCGCAATCGCATCATCTATGACAAATATCTCCTGATGGAGGGTCTTTGGGCCATCTATCAGCGGAATCGTTAAAGAAAGACCGACGCGGAAGAATCCGCGTCGGTCTTTTTATGCGATGCTGAACTTTATTTTGCCAGGACCTTCTTGAGCTTGGCAAAGCGGGGCAGGGAATCCTGCTTAGGCAGATTGGGCTCGCCCTGGATCAGAGGTAGAGCATAGTCCACAAAGGCCTTACCCACATTGTTGCCCTCGGCGTTGATCCACTCACGAGGTACCTTGCTCTCAGTGTTGGCCACATCGGTGAGGGGGATCAGCTTGGTCTTGCAGACATAGTGGCCGTCCTGGGTGCTGCGCTCAAAGGCCACCATCTTGTCAGTGATGCCATTGACAGCATTCTCCACTGCGGCCTTACCAGCCATAAAGGACTCTTCGATGTCCGTCTCAGAGGCCAGGTGAGCACCGCAGCGCTGCAGCAGGCTCAGCTCAATGCCACGGACCTTGGCACCGGTACGCTGCTTCACTGCGTCGGCCAGCAGAGCTGCCAAGCCACCCAGCTGAGCGTGACCAAAGCCATCGGTAGCGGAAGTCTTTGCTTCGGAGACAAAGGTGCCATCGGCATAGTGGATACCCTCGGACACAGCTACCATGCAGTTGCCCTTCTCCTTGTAAATGCGCTCCACATCGGCCAGGAACTTGTCCATATCAAAGTCCACCTCAGGCAGGTAGATCAGATCGGGACCTGCACCATATGCAGAAGCCAGGGAGGCAGCACCAGCCAGCCAGCCGGCGTGGCGGCCCATGATCTCGATAATGGCAATCATGCCGGTATCGTAGACACGGGCATCGAGATAAACCTCCATGCAGGAGGTAGCGATGTACTTGGCAGCGGAAGCAAAGCCGGGGCAGTGATCAGTACCGTAGAGGTCGTTGTCAATAGTCTTGGGCACACCCATGACGCGGCACTCATAACCAACCTTCTGCATATATTTGGAAATCTTGTTGCAGGTATCCATAGAGTCATTGCCGCCGTTATAGAAGAAATAGCGGACATTGTACTTCTTGAAAATCTCCAGAATGCGCTTATAATCGGTGTCATCCACATCGGGATCGGCGATCTTATAGCGGCAGGAGCCCAGAGCAGAGGAGGGGGTATACTTGAGCAGTTCCAGTTCCTTGGGGTCCTCCTGGCTCATGTCGAACAAACGATCGTTCAGCACACCCTTGATGCCATGCTCTGCACCGTAGACGGCAGTGATGTTGGGGTTCTTCAGCGCGGTGTCAATGACGCCATAGGCACTGGCGTTGATGACGGAAGTGGGTCCGCCGGACTGACCAATAATGCAGGCGCCTTTCAATTCGTTCATGGGAAAAACCTCCTGTACAGCAGTTTTATCTATCATAGCATCGTAAAAAAGAATTGTAAATACTTGCAAAATGAAAAAATCGTGATATTATTTTAATTGTAAATCGATTTCGTCACATGACATTGATCGTTTCGTCAATATCCGTGTTTGGCAGTGGCCAAAAGCGGCGGTGAACGGCGCTTGTGAGCGTATCGATTGCAAATTCTCTCATTCCAATACTTAAATAGGAGATGATCGTTATGCCACTGGTCACCACTACAGAAATGTTCAAGAAGGCCTATGACGGTGGGTACGCCATCGGCGCATTCAACGTCAACAACATGGAGATTGTGCAGGGCATTACTGAAGCTGCCAAGGAAGTCAACGCTCCTTTGATTCTGCAGGTGTCCAAGGGTGCTCGTGCCTATGCCAACCACACCTATTTGATTAAGCTGGTAGAGGCTGCCGTGATCGAGACCGGTCTGCCCATCTGCCTGCATCTGGACCACGGCGACAGCTTTGAGCTGTGCAAGAGCTGCATCGACGGCGGCTTCACCTCCGTGATGATCGACGCCTCCTCCAAGCCCTTCGCCGAGAATATCGAGATCACCAAGAAGGTGGTGGAGTATGCCCACGACCACGGCGTGGTGGTCGAGGCCGAGCTGGGTGCTCTGGCCGGCGTGGAGGACGAGGTCAATG
>CALXDZ010000077.1 GCA_944387205.1 uncultured Oscillospiraceae bacterium | reverse complement strand
AAGTAAAGTGTAAAAAAGGAGCCAAAACCGTCGGTTTTGGCTCCTTTTGGCACCCTGGAGAGGACTCGAACCTCCGGTCTACCGCTTAGGAGGCGGTCGCGTTATCCACTACGCTACCAGGGCTTATACACAATGTTCAATTTTTTTGCAATCTTTGGCGGATGCTCCTGCTGCCGCTTAGGAGGCGGTCGCTCTATACAACTGAGCTACAGGGGCATATGAGATTTTCCCGTGCGCGGGTGGCCCGTCGCATCCCGTGACCTGCCCGCCGGCGGGTAGGAAAAGAGATGTTCGGCTTGAGCGCCAAAGCAGGGTCCCATCCAGCTATGCCGGATGTCTTTTTACGATACCACAAACCGTGCGTCAATGCAAGGGCGGTTTCTCTTGGTCAAATCGCTCGATTTCTTTCTGCGGGTGTCAAAGAGCTCCGGGAAAATGCCAAAAAAGACGGCTTTTCTGCACAAAATGCAAAAAAACGGGAAGAATACCTTGCAATAGGCTGGGGAAAAGACTATAATATTTGGTTAGTGCAAAAATGATGCGCGGCAGCGCGGGACAACGGGAGGGAAACCATCCCTTCAGGGGCCCGATGGCCGCGGGAAAATATTTGGCGTGCCCGGCCGCCCCGCATCGGGGAGAGTTGGCGCACAGAGGGGATATGTGTATGAGAAATGAAAAGCTGAGGAACATCGCCATCATTGCCCACGTCGACCACGGCAAGACCACCCTGGTGGACGAGATGCTCAAGCAGGGCGGCGCCTACCGGGAAAACCAGGAGGTGGTGGACCGGGTCATGGACTCCGGCGACTTGGAGCGGGAGCGCGGCATCACCATTCTGGCCAAGAACACCGCCATCCGGTATCAGGATGTAAAGATCAACATCGTGGACACCCCGGGCCACGCCGACTTCGGCGGCGAGGTGGAGCGCATTTTGAAGATGGTCAATGGCGTCATCTTGCTGGTGGACGCCGCCGAGGGCCCCATGCCCCAGACTCGCTTCGTGCTCTCCAAGGCCCTGGAGCTGGGCCACCGGGTTATCGTGGTGGTCAACAAGATCGACCGCCCCGACCAGCGCATCCACGAGGTGGTGGATGAGGTGCTGGAGCTGCTGATGGATCTGGACGCCACCCCGGAGCAGCTGGACAGCCCCATGCTGTTCTGCTCCGGCCGCAACGGCACCGCCTCCTATTCTCCCGATGTGGTGGGCACGGATCTCAAGCCCTTGTTTGAGACCATTCTGGAGTATATCCCTGCCCCTGAGGCAGACACCGAGGCCCCCTTCCAGATGCTGGTCAGCTCCATCGACTACAACGAGTTCGTGGGCCGTATCGCCATCGGCCGCATCGAGCGGGGCTGCCTGAAGCAGAACCAGGAGATCGCCGTTTGCAACTACCACGACCCGGAGGCCGTGCTGCGCAAGGCCAAGGCCACTGCCATCTATGAGTTCGAGGGCCTGGCCCGCAAGAGCGTCACCGAGTCCACCGCCGGCAACATCATTGCCATGAGCGGTATTCCCGATATCACCATCGGTGATACCATCTGTGCCCCTGACTGCGTGGAGGCGCTGCCCTTCGTGCAGATCTCTGCCCCCACCCTGGAGATGACCTTCTCCGTCAACGACTCCCCCTTCGCCGGCCGGGAGGGCAAGTTCGTCACCTCCCGTCAGATCCGGGACCGCCTGTTCCGGGAGACTCTGAAGGACGTGTCTTTGCGGGTCAGCGAGACCGACTCCACCGATGCCTTCAACGTGGCTGGCCGGGGCGAGATGAGCCTTTCCATCCTCATCGAGACCATGCGCCGGGAGGGCTATGAGTTCCAGGTCTCTCCCCCCCGTGTGCTCTATAAGGAGATCGACGGCAAGACCTGCGAGCCCATCGAGCGCCTGGTGGTGGACGTGCCCGCCGACTATGTGGGCAGCGTTATCGAGAAGCTGGGCTCCCGGAAGGCCGACATGCTGGAGATGACCCCTGTGGGCAACCGCATGAAGATCGAGTTCCTGGTGCCCTCCCGGGGCCTGTTCGGCTACCGGAATGAGTTCCTCACCGATACCAAGGGCGAGGGCATCATGGCCTCCGTGTTTGACTCCTACGCTCCCTATAAGGGGGAGATCCAGCGCCGCGGCACCGGCTCCCTGATCTCCTTTGAGACCGGTGAATCTATCACCTACGGCCTTTTCAATGCCCAGGAGCGGGGCGCCCTGTTCATCGGCGCCGGCGTGCCGGTCTATGCCGGTATGGTGGTGGGCCAGTCTCCCAAGCAGGAGGACATCACCGTCAACGTCTGCAAGAAAAAGCAGCTGACCAACACCCGTGCCTCCGGTTCCGACGACGCGCTGCGTCTGGTTCCCCCCAAGCAGATGAGCCTGGAGCAGTGCCTGGAGTTCCTGGCGGACGACGAGCTGCTGGAGGTCACGCCCAAGAGCCTGCGGATCCGCAAGCGGATCCTGGATCACGAAAAGCGGATGAAGGCCATCCACAGCAAGAAGTGAGAATAATAGAAGAGTCCCGGACGAATCATCGTCAGGGACTCTTTTATTTTACTGAAAAAAGAGAAACCATTTGTAAGGCTCATCCGTCTAATAAACAAATGGCGCGCAGGAGTGATTCCGCCCATTCAGAAAGGATGAACGAGAATGAAAAGAACCCTTGCCATGCTGTTGACTTTGGTGCTGACTGTGGGATTGCTGTGTGTACCCGCCCAGGCGGAGGACACTGCGAAGGCAGACCCTGCAGCCCCCATTCGGGTCTGGGGCACTGTGACCCGGCAGGAGGACGGCGGATTGCTGGTGCAAAACAGCAACGACAGCGACCCCTATCACCAGGTAATTCTCCGGGGAGAGAGCATTCTCTGCCTGAACGCCGTCACCGGAGAGCCCATGGACATTGATACCATTAAGGACGGGGATATGATCTATGCCTGGATCGGCCCTGCCGTTACTGCCAGTCTGCCGCCCCAAGCCACGGCATTTTTGATTCTGGCCAATATTCCTGCGGACTATGCTGTACCGATGTATTATGAGATCGTGTCTGTGACGGCGCAGGCTGCCGCGGAGGAAGAGGGTAAGTCCTCTGTTGCCTGGACGGAAGTGCTCACCTCTGAGGGCAAGTCCCTGAAGATCACGGACGAGGCAAAACTGATGGCCCATGAGGCAGAGGAAGTGCCTGGGCTGGAGGATCTGATCCCCGGGACTCGGATGCTGGTGTGGACCGGCATGGACGGGAAGGTTATCAAGCTCCTGGTGTTTCCCTATGACTATGCGGGCTATCTGAGCTGGGAAGAGGACGGCACCGTATCCCTGAACGGCAAGACCCTGCCGGTAAAGGCCAAGCTGGCAGACGGTGAGGTCCTGCTCCCCGTCCGGGCTGTGGCAGAGGCCATGGGACTGGATGTCCAGTGGGTCAGCGGCAAGGGTGCCGTGGTGGAAAAAGAGGAAAAGACGGTGCTCACCGCTCTGCCCGGCGGTTCCATTTCCGGCTGGGACAGCGCCGGTGTGAGCTTTACGGTGGAGGGCACCTGCGTTCTGGAAAAGGGTACCACTTACATCAGCTCCGATGTTCTGCTGGAGCTGCTGGATCTGTTTGCTGCCCGGTAAGGCAGCTCCCTCTTCTGGAAAACACGGAAAAGGTCCAACGAAAACGGCACGTTTATGAAAAAGAAAGTACTTCTTTGCTGTCTCCTTGCGGCGGTTTTGGCCGGAGCCTTCTGGGGTTACCGCTACACTCTGGGGGCGCAGGTGATCGGAACCATCACCGGGTCTGAGTGGCAATCCCTGTCCATTGGGGAGGAGCGTTATGAGAGAGATGACCAGGCTCCGGTCCATGGAACGGATAAGGACCGATTTCTGGGCATTGCCACCAGCGGTTCCACTCGTTTCCGCATCTATTCCATCCAGGGCACAGACGAATATCTTTACTGCCGCTGGGACTGGGAGGGCTGGATCTACCGCCGTGTGAAGTGAGACCCTTCTCCTGGTCCATATTGCCATAAACTTGAAAGGCACCTTCCAAAGGAAGGTGCCTTTCTGATTGAATGGAGGTTATCTTGACAAATGGTTTTTGTATACATATAATATGATTATTAAAATCATTTTTAAGGCGGAGAAGACGAGTCATGAAGCATTTGACCAGTATTCAGGTCCTGGGGGACTCTATTTTGAAGGGCATCCAGATGGATCAGGAGACGGGAAAATATCACACAGAGAACCACATCGGTGTGGAGGAGTTCGGCCGGCGCTACGGTGTGACGGTCCGCAATGACTCCCACTTCGGATGTACTGTTCTCAAAGGGGAGCGGCTGCTGAACCGGATGCTGGAGCGAGGGCTGAGCTGCGACGCCGTAGTGATGGATTTTGGCGGCAACGACTGCGATTTCAACTGGGCAGAGGTGGCCGCCGACCCCGGCGGGGAGCATCTGCCCCACGTGTCCCTGGAGGAGTTCACAGTGACCTACCGGCGGATGATCCGCCGGCTCAAAGAGCGGGAGATCCTGCCTATCCTGACCACGCTGCCGCCTCTGGAGCCTCAGTGGTTCTTTGACTGGTGGTGCCGGGACCTGGACAAGGCAAAGGTGCTGGAGTGGCTGGGGGATGTGCACAACATTTACGCCCATCAGGAGAACTACTCCCGCCGGGTAGAGCGATTGGCCCGGGAGGAGGACGTGCCGCTGGTGGACGTGCGGGGGACCTTTCTGGACTATGGTCACCTGGAGGAGCTGATCTGCGCCGACGGGACCCACCCCAACTCCCGGGGGCAGGCATGCATCACCCAGGCATTCCTGGACTTTGGAGACCGCTATCACTTGGCGGTGGAGCGGTCTGGAGAGACCGGCAAAGCAGAATAAAAACAGGGGCTGGCCCGCCACGGGCCAGCCCCTGTTTTTTTGTGGGAAACGCTCACTTCACGGCTTCCAGAGAGTGAGCGGCGTTCAAAAAGTCCTCCTCCGGCAGGACCGTACCCAGACTGACCAAGGCATAGGAGCAGGTCTCATCGGACCACTCCGCCACCAGCCAGCCCTCCTCGCTGCCGGATAGGCGGATCCCATCCACCGTTTTGTGCAGGGGATAGCTGGAGCCGGTGTCGTTCATGGGTCCGTCCAACATGTAATATTTCAACTGCTTTTCTCCGCAGGTCCAGATCACCTGGGCCATGCCGAATTGGTTGACGTAGTTTGAGCGCGTGTAGCCTTCAGGAACCACAGAGGGGATCTGAAGGGGGAAGGTCAGGGAAGCTGTCAGCTCCTCCAACGTGTCATATTCCACCACATAGGAGGGCTTTTCCACCACTGGATTCTCCGTCTGGTGCAGCCTGGGCAGCAGCTCCCGGCCCCGGTGGAGCAAAGAGCGCACGGTGGATTCTTTTTTGTTCAGGATCTGGGCGATCTGTGCCGTGGAGTATTCCTCCTGATAAAAGAGGTGGATCACCTCCCGATAGTGCTCCGGCAGATCGGATACCGCTTCCCACACAAAGGAGAGATCTTCCTCTTCCGGTGCCAGGCCGGGAAAGGACTCGTCTATGCTCTGGCAGCCGCGGCGCTGGGCTTGGCGGAGCTTATTTTTGCTCAGATTGATGGCGACCCGCAGCAGCCAGGCCTTTTCGTGGGCGGGGCTTTCAAATTCCGGGTCGGCCACCAGCAGCTGGACCAGGGTGTCCTGGACCACGTCCTCTGCATCGGAGCGATTGCGCAGATAGGTGTAGGCGGTTCGGAGAATGGCATTGCCGTAGTGCCGCAATGCCTGCTCCGGATCGCTGTGGAACAGAACTTGCTCTTCCGCCTTTTGATCGGCGGCAGGAAAGAGGGCCAGGAGAAGCGCCTGGGTCCTCCGGAGCAGATCTGCCGCGGCTTGGGGAAGAGCGACCCTTCCGCATCCTGTCAAATCAACGCACCTCCCACTTGCTTTCTGAAGGGAATACAATTGTGGGACGAAAAATGTTGCAAAAAAGTTCAATGTTTTCGCAACATTTTTTGCCGCCCGGGTGTATACCAAACAGAAATCAGCCGCCGCGGCGGCGGAAAGTGAGGACGAGTTTTATGAAAAAGACGGGAAAGATGGGAGCGCTCATCCTGGCGCTGGCTCTGAGTGCCACACTGGCAGTGCCTGCTCTGGGAGCGGAGGAAGAGAACGCGGGGGAGCCTACCATGCAGGAGGATGCCCTGGGGATCACGGTAGACGGAAAGACGGTGGATGCGGAGGCCTGCATCATGGTGCCCCTGCGGGCGGTGAGTGAGGCTCTGGGCTTTACGGTGACCTGGGACGGCACACTGCCCGGCGCCCGGGTGGATAGCGGAAAGATGCACATTGACGTGACGCTGGGTGTGGACCGCTATGTGGGCATCAGCAACCAGGCCGTGGGCATGACGGCGCCCTTTTCCCTGGGTGTGCCGCCAGTGATGAACCAGGGAAGCATCTATGTGCCGGTGGGATTGTTCCGGGTGCTGCTGGGCAACCGTCCTGACGCGGTGACTGTGGAGGGGGATACGGTCACCATCCACACCGATTCCGGCGTGGAGATCCCCAATCCCTGGCAGGAATGTGCCTCCCAGGCTGAACTGGAGAAGGCGGCGGGCTTTTCCGTGCCAGAGCCTATTGTGCCGGCTGGCTATGCCCTGAACGCACGGCGGGTGATCCCCGGTGAACTGGCGGAGCTTGTATATGCCAAGGGGGAGGAGACGCTGACTTATCGGGTCAGTCCTGGCAGTGAGGACAACAGTGGTGACTATACCGTTTATCAGACAGAGTCCACCCTGACAGCAGGCGGTGCTGCTGTGACCTGCCGGGGCGAGGGGGCGACGGTGTCTCTGGCGCTCTGGACCCGGGACGGGTACAGCTTCTCCCTGGCAGCCAGTGCCGGGTTGAGCAGCGGACAGGTGAAGACCGCGGTGGAGAGCACCCTGTAAGATAACCTGCAGCATAAAAAAGGACCGGTCCCCTATGGGACCGGCCCTTTTTATCGGCAAACTCAGCGGACCATGGAGCGGTCGATCTCCTTGAGGGAGTGAGCGCCGCACATGGCCATGGTGTCCTCCAGCTCAGTCTTGAGCTTGTTGACATAGACCTGTACGCCTTCCGCGCCACCGCCGTAAACCATGTTGACGAAGGGGCGGGCGATGAGCACGCCGTTGGCGCCCAGAGCCAGGGCCTTGAACACGTCCATACCAGTGCGGATACCGCCATCCACCAGAATGGTCATTTCGGTGCCCACTGCCTCCACGATCTCAGGCAGCACCTCGGCGGTGCCGGGGCACTGGTCCAGCACACGGCCGCCGTGGTTGGAGACCACGATGGCGCTGGCACCGGCCTCCAGGGCCTTTCGGGCACCCTTGACGGTCATGATGCCCTTGAGGATGAAGGGACGCTGGGCATAGGAGATGATCTCCCGCAGCTCGGCCACGGTCTTGCTGCCGGCGGGAGGGGTCATGTTCTTCAGGAAGGGCAGGCCCGCCGCATCAATGTCCATGGCGATGGCATAGGCACCGGAGGCCTTGGCGGCATCCAGCTTGCGGAAGACTTCCTCCATGTTCCAGGGCTTGATGGTGGGGATGCCCGCTCCGCCGGCGGAGGAGATGGCCTTCAGGGCGCCCTCCATAACGGCGGGGTTGGTGCCGTCACCGGTGAAGGCGGCGATACCGGCCTGGGCGCAGGCGGAGACCAGAATGTCATTGTACTGCATATCGTCGTACTTGTCGCCGTAGTGCAGCTGCATGGCACCCACGGGACCAGCCATGACGGGGATCTCCATCCGATGGCCGAAGAAGTCAAAAGAGGTGTCCACAGGCACGTTTTCGCAGATGGTGTCCATGTTGACGCAGATCTCCTGCCACTTCTGATAGTTGCGGATGAAGCCGGTGCCGATGCCCTTGGCGCCGGGGCCGGGCACGGTGTTCTTGCAGGCCAGACCGTTGCAGGTGGGGCAGGACTTGCAGTAGGGGCCCATACAGGTCCGGGCGTTTTCCAAAATCTCCTGATATGTCATGTATACTTCCTCCATTGCCTCATTTTTTCCCAGAGGGGACGCACTTTCTGTCGCCTCTATCCTAGCGCAAATCCGCCGAAAACGCAAGGCAGGAATGGAAAAACGCCGGGAATTTCTTTCCGCCGGGGACGGAAAGACGGCCCGGAGGCCCCCGAGAGGGGACCTGGGGCGTCTGCCTGCGCATAATCCCCCGCAAAACCGCATAAACTGGGACCCAACGGCCCTTGAGGCGGTGCAGACAGGGGAGGCAGGTACATGGAAAAGCGTCTGATGCGCCAGCAGCTGCTGGGAGCACTTTTTGTCCTTGTGACAGGGACAGCACTGCATTTTGTTTACGGCTGGAGCGGCGGCCACCCGGTGGCAGGAGCGCTCTCGGCCGTCAACGAGTCGGTGTGGGAGCACATGAAGCTGGTCTTTGTGCCGCTTTTTTTCCTGACGCTGGGGGAGGTTTTTTTCCTGGGGCGTCAGTGGCCCAACTTCCTGGTGTCCCGGGCAATTTCCACACTGGTGGGTACGGCCTTGGTGCCGGTGCTGTATTATACCTACACGGGCATCGTTGGGACCCACACCCTGTGGGCGGATATTCTGGTGTTCATTCTGGCGGTCCTGGCCGCCTTCGTTCTGGAGGGGCTGCTGCTGCGCCGGGGGAGAATGGAGGCGGGGTGGTCTCAGGCAGCGGGGCTGCTGGTGCTGTGGGCGCTGGCTTTCCTGTTTGTGCTGTGGACCTACCGGCCACCCCAGCTGCCGCTGTTTCAGGACCCGCAGACCTTGACATATGGTCTTTCCGCTCTGCGCTGAACCTAGGCCCCTTCGCCTGTGCGAGGGGGCCTGTTTTCCTTGCAGTACATGGGATTTTAACGGGGGCTGCCTTGACCCTCGGTGGGAAATGAAGTATAATAAACCAATTCCGATTGAGAGGAAAAGGAGGTCTGCACATGACGAAGCGCAAACCCGTGGTGCCCTTCTATGCCGCCGCTGCGGTGTGGGTGTGCTATGCCCTGTTCCTGCCCTTGTACCAAGGGGTCCACTTTGTCCTGGCGGCAGGCGCATCCATCCTGGCCTTCGCGGTGGCCGGCGCCCTGTGCAAGGGCAGTATCGGCGGCACTGCCGCTGCTCAGACCAGCGGCGAAAAGACCCAGGACAAGCCCAAGGAGGAGTCCACCGGGAACGAGGCCCTGGATAAGATGCTCAAGGATGGCCGCCTGGCCATTGCGGAGATGAAGCGGCTGGATGACAACATCGCCGACCCGGGGATCTCTGCCGACATCGTCCGGCTGGAGCAGGTCTCCCAGAAGATCTTTGACGAGGTCCGGCGCAGCCCGGACAAGCTGCCCCAGATCCGCAAGTTCATGGATTACTATCTGCCTACTACCCTCAAGCTCCTCAACGCCTACGACCGTATGAGCGCCGCCGGCGTGTCGGGGGAGAACATCGATACCACTCTGGCCAAGGTGGAGGGCATGATGCGCACCATTGTCTCCGCCTTTGAAAAGCAGCTGGATGCCCTTTTCGGTGCCGAGGCCCTGGATATCTCCACGGACATTACGGTGCTGGAGAACATGATGGCCCGGGAGGGCCTGACCGGCGATCCCCTCAAGGCCCAGTCCAGCCCCGGGGACGACACGGACATCAAGCTGGAGCTGTAAGGTGCTGCCAAAGAAGCAAGGATTCGTTTCAAAACCATAAGGATAAACGGAGGATATGACCATGGCTGATGAAAAGAACATGATGCCGGAGTTGACCCTGGAGCCGGAGACTGCCACCGCTACGGCTGCCGCTGTGCCGGAGCTGACACTGGACCCTGCCGCGCCGTCCACCCCTGCTGCCCCTGAGGCTGCGCCGGAAAAGGCGGCAGCAGAGCCGGTGGCCATGGATGACCGC
Source organism: uncultured Oscillospiraceae bacterium (assembly GCA_944387205.1). GTDB lineage: Bacteria > Bacillota > Clostridia > Oscillospirales > Oscillospiraceae > Oscillibacter. The sequence continues at coordinate 19,039 of CALXDZ010000077.1, read as the reverse complement.
CTTCTCAGCGAGGAGGAGAAACAGGCCGTGGAGGCCTTTGCCAAGAAGATCGATATTACCGATTCCAACCAGGTGCTGCAGTACGGCGCCGCCGCCCAGAAGAACGTGGCGGGCTTTTCCGAGAATGCCCTGAGCAACGTCCGCAGCAAGGACCTGGGCGAGGTGGGCCAGTCCCTGAGTGAACTTGTGGTGGAGCTCAAGCAGTTCGGCGAGGGGGAAGAGGAGAAAAAGGGACTCTTCGGCTTCTTCAAAAAGAGCGCCAACAAGCTGGAGGCCATGAAGGCCCAGTACTCCAAAGTGGAGACCAATGTGGACCGCATCGTCCGCCAGCTGGAGCAGCATCAGGTGACCCTGCTCAAGGACATCGCCATGTTCGACCAGATGTATGAGCTGAACCTGAAGTACTACAAGGAATTGACCATGTATATCCTGGCGGGCAAGAAGAAGCTGGAGGACGTGCGGGGCCGGGAGCTGCCTGAACTGAAGAAGCAGGCGGAGACCTCCGGCGCCCAGGAGGATGCCCAGGCCTACAACGACATGGTCCAGATGTGCGAGCGGTTTGAAAAGAAGCTCCACGATCTGGAGCTGACGCGGATGGTGTCTGTCCAGATGGGCCCTCAGACCCGTTTGCTGCAAAATAACGACACGCTGATGGTGGAGAAGATCCAGTCCTCCCTGGTCAACACCATTCCCCTCTGGAAGAGCCAGATGGTGCTGGCGCTGGGCCTGGAGCACGCCCGACAGGCCACGGCCGCCCAGAGTGCCGTCACCGACATGACCAACGAGCTGCTCAAGAAAAACGCTGAGCTGCTCAAGACCGGAACCGTGGCCGCGGCCAAGGAGGCCGAGCGCAGCGTCATCGACATCGAGACCCTGCAGCACACCAACGAGCAGCTGATCTCGACCCTGGACGAGGTGCTGACCATCCAGCGGGAGGGCGCCGCCAAGCGCAAGGCTGCTGAGGTGGAGCTGGGCCGCATCGAGGGCGAGCTCAAGCAAAAGCTCATGGAGCTGCACAACTGAGGAAAAGAAGCAGCCCTGTGCCGCCGGAGCCGTGAGACACCGGCCTTTCCGGCGGTGGATGGGCCCTTTTGCCTTCGTTTTACTGACGGAGGCCGAGACATGAGGAAGCAAAACCATGAAATTCTTTCAAAAACGAGCCGTAGCGGCCGCTGTGCTGGTGCTGGCCATCGCCTTTTCCTGCTGGTGGGGTCTCTCTCACCGGCCGGATGAGAGCGCCCAGGCATCCACCACCATCGTGGGCAGCTATACCTATACACTGGATGAGGCGGGCGTCCTTTTGGAGGGCACCAAGGCCCGCATCGACGCCATGAACGCCTCCCTTTTTGCCCAGACCGGTGCCCAGATCATGGTGGCCACTGTGGACTCAACCGGCCAGCAGCCCATCGGGGACTATGCCGTGGAGCTGGGCAACCGCTATCAGCTGGGAGACCGGGACCGGAACAACGGCCTGGTGATCGTGCTGGCCCTGGACAACATCGCCCAGAACGGCCTGGTGGGCGACTACTGGGTGGAGGGCGGCGACGGCCTGTACAGCTATGGCAATGAGCTCACCAGCATCCTCTATAACTATATGGAACAGGACTTTGCGGCGGGGGATTATGACACCGCCGTCCGCAGGACCTTTGACGCCTATATCGACTGGTTCGCCGACTTTTACGGCGTCACCATCAAGGAAAACTACATCCCCGCCACCCGGGAGACCTTTTATGCCGGCGACGGCTATTACACCCAGAGCACCGGATATTTCGCCCCCAGCTTTGAAAGCCTTGTGTGGGAGACCATGACGTTGCTGGTGGTGCTGTTTCTGGTGTGGGTGGTGCTGGATGGCCTGCGCTACCGGCGTTACCGCCGGCGTTGGATGCGGCCGGGCATGGGTGTGCCGCCGGTGATCTACTACCCGGTGTTCTGGGGGCGGCCCCGCCGTCCCCGCCCGCCTCGCCCGCCCCGCCGCCCCCCCAGAGGGCCCGGTGGACCGGGAATGCCCATGGGCGGTCCCAGAGCGCCCGGAGCGTTTGGCGGGCGCCGTCCGCCTGGTGGCGGCGGCTCCTTTGGCGGCGGCTTTGGCGGCAGCCGGGGTGGATTTGGCGGAGGCGGCTCCTTTGGCCGGGGCTTCGGCGGCGGCCGGGGCGGCTTCGGCGGCGGCGGTGGTTTCGGCGGCGGTCGAGGCGGTGGTTTCGGCGGCGGTCGAGGCGGCGGACGCCGGTAGGGTCCGTCCGAGGCCTATTTCACAGAAAAAGGGACAGGTGAAGACCTGTCCCTTTCTTTTTGATCAGCTCTCCATATGCTGCCCCAGAAAGGCGGCGATGGTTTGGGCCAGCTTGTACTCCGTCTCGCCGGTGAGGGCATCTCCTTCGGTGGAGACGAACAGCACCAGTCCCAGCACGTCACCCTCCGAGAGGATGGGCGCCGCCACGGCGGCGGTGAGCTTGTCGCTGCTGTCGCAGACGGGGAAACGGCGGTCCTCGCCGGTGTACTGATAGATGCGCCGGTCCTCCATGATCTGCTCCAGATCCGCTGTGATGCGCTTGCCCATCAGCTCCCGCCGTCCGCCGCCGGCCACGGCGATGACGCTGTCCCGATCGGTGACGGCTACGATGCTGCCGGTGCTTTTGCTCAGTGTCTCACAAAACTGGGCGGCGAATTCATCCAGCCCGCCCAGCAGAGAATATTTTTTGAAGACGACCTCTCCGTCCCGGCTGGTGTAGATCTCCAGTGGATCGCCTTCGCGGATGCGCATGGTGCGGCGGATCTCCTTGGGGATGACGACTCGACCCAGATCGTCGATCCGACGCACGATTCCTGTGGCTTTCATCTATGGTTTCCTCCTCAGGTATCATTTGGTTGGGTGACCTTAGTATCCGCAGCTTTTCGATGAGCTATGCGGAGATGAAAGCTGGAACTGTTTGGAAAACAGATGCAAAAAAGGCCAACCGTTTTAGAGGCGGTTGGCCTTTTGGTGTCTTCAGGATTGGGAAAACAGCTCCAGGGCCTTGGAGGCCATGCGGCTGCCGTAAAGACGGAAGAGCTCCTCATACTCCGCTTCATGGCCGCCCAGAGCAGCGGGGCCCAGGTGGATCACTGGGGGACCGAAGGAGCCGCCGCCGGAGTAGACCAGCATTCCCAGCACCATCATATGAACCAGAATGCTTTGGATGGCCAGGTCGCCGCCGCCGTGGAGATAGTCCTCTGTGGCAAAAGCGCCGCCCAGCTTTCCCGCCAAGCCCAGCTTTTTGGCAGAGGTGTCCAGCCAGGTTTTCACCTCCGCCGCCGTGGAGGCGAAATAGGTAGGGGTGCCCAGGATCACGCAGCGGCTGTCCCGGACAAAGTCCTCGTCCACCTGGTCGATGGAGAAGGCCCGGGCCTCCACACCCGGCTGCTCCACCATGCCCCGGACGATCTGTTCCGCCATCTGGCGGCTGTGGCCGGTGCGGGTGTAGTACAAAACAGACATTTTCATAAAACGCGCCTCCCGTCTCATTTTTCCCCAGTATACACCTGAGAAGAACGGGGAGCAATACGCTTTTTAAAAGTGGAAAAGCGGAGGGTAGAGCACCTTTCTCTTGCGGATGTCCGATAAACATGATATGCTTTTTCCCGTGAAAAGGAGAGGATGGCATGTATCACTTCATTTTGTTTGATCTGGATGGCACCCTGACGGACTCCAAAGAGGGCATCGTCAAAAGCGCGGTCTACGCCTTTGAAAAGCTCCACTGGCCCGTGCCTGACGCGGAGACCATGACCAAATTTGTGGGGCCGCCCCTGCGGTATTCTTTCACCACCTACGGCGGCATGGATGACGAGATGGCAGAACGGGCGGTGGAGGCCTTCCGGGAGCGCTATCACGTGAAGGGAATGTATGAAAACGCGGCGGTGCCCGGCTGCCCGGAGCTGCTGCGCCGGCTGAAGGAAAAGGGCTATGTGATGGCCCTGGCTTCCTCCAAGCTTCAGATGCTCTGTGACCAGATCGTGGAGCGGTATGGTTATGCCCCCTCTCTGGACCTGGTGGCGGGCAGCAACGACGACGCCAACGAGACCAAGGCTTCGGTGATCCAGCGGGTACTAGACCACTTCGGTATCACAGAGGAGAATAAGTCCTCCGTCCTGATGGTAGGGGACCGGCGCTTCGACGTGGAGGGCGCCCTGGACCGGGGCATCGACTGCGTGGGCGTGGAGTACTGCGGCTACGCAGACCCCGGCGAGCTGGAGGCTGCCGGCGCCGTGGCGGTGGTAAAGACCGTGGAGGAGCTGGAGCAGTTCATCCTGACTCACTGAGAGAAAATAGGACCAACGTGCGGCAGGATATCCTGCCGCACGTTTTTCCTCTCCCTCTCCGGCGGTGGACAGGAAAGGGGAAACCTGCTACAATATATTTTGAAACTGCGTAAAAACAAGGAGGAAATCCATGGCAGAGCAGATCGCAGAGGGGTTGTACCGGCTGGATATCCCTCTGCCGGGCAACCCGCTGAAAAACCTTAACAGCTATCTTCTCACCGGAGAGCGGAACCTGCTCATCGACACGGGCTTCCGTCTGGACGCCTGCCGAGAGGCCATGGAGCACCAGCTCCGGGAGCTGGGGGTGGACCTGAGGAGGACAGACCTGTTCCTCACCCACCTGCACACGGACCACACCGGTCTTGCGGGAGAGCTCCACCGGCCCGGCTGCCGGGTATACATCGGCGCGGTGGATGGCCCGCTGATGGAAAAGAGCTGGGGCCAGGAGCGATGGGATCATCTGTTTGACCAGTATGTTCGGGCAGGCTTCACCAGAGCGGAACTGGAGGAGATCTGGCGGGACAACCCGGCCAAGGTGCTGGGTACCAAGCACCTGGAGGAGCTGACACTGCTGGAGGACGGGGGGGAACTCCATTATGGCGGCCGCAGATTGCAGGTGCTCTTCACCCCCGGTCACACCCCCGGTCACGTGTGCCTGTGGGAGCAAGAGCGGAAGATCCTCTTCTGCGGGGACCATGTGCTCTTCCACATCACACCCAACATCACCCGCTGGGACAGCATGGACGACGCTCTGGGCACCTACATTGCAAGCCTGGAGAAGATCCGGGATCTGCCTGCGGCGTTGCTGTGCCCGTCCCACCGACAGGTGGAGGGCGGCTTGGCGGAGCGGTGTGAGGCGCTGCGGCTGCACCACATGGCCCGCCTCAAGGACGCCCGGGAGGCGGTGATGCGCCACCCGGGGGAGACGGCCTACGCCATCACCGGCTTCATGCGCTGGGAGATCCGCTGCCGGTCCTGGGAGGACTTTCCCTCCAACCAGAAGTGGTTTGCCGTGGGGGAGGGACTGGCCCACCTGGACCATCTGGAGCGACTGGGGCAGGTGGAGTCCCGTGAGATCGACGGCCAGGTCCGCTGGTGGCCGGTGCCCGCAGAGCATTGAGCGCGAGAAATTTTAGCAGAAACACGACCCCCACGGGGATATATCAACAAGTAAAGGAGACGCACAAGATGGAACTGAAAGAGATTTTGTCCAAAGTGGACCACACCCTGCTGACCCAGACCGCCACCTGGGAGGAGATCCGCCAGATCTGCGACGACGGCGTCAAGTATGGCTGTGCCAGTGTCTGCATCCCCGCCAGCTATGTCAAGCAGGCGGCGGAGTATGTGGCGGGCAAGATCCCCGTGTGCACTGTCATTGGCTTCCCCAACGGCTACTCCACCACCGCCGCCAAGTGCTTTGAAGCGGAGGATGCGGTGGCCAACGGCGCGTCGGAGATCGACATGGTTATCAACATCGGCTGGGTGAAGGACGGCAAGTTCGATGAGGTGGAGCAGGAGATCCGGGCGGTGAAGGTCTCCTGCCACGACCGCATCCTGAAGGTCATCATCGAGACCTGCTTCCTCACCGAGGAGGAGAAGATCCGCATGTGCCAGGTGGTCAGCGCCGCCGGCGCCGACTTCATCAAGACCTCCACCGGCTTCGGCGGAGGCGGCGCCACCCGGGAGGACGTGGCCCTGTTTGCCAAGCACGTGGCGCCGGAGGTAAGAATCAAGGCTGCCGGCGGTATCGCCGATCTCCAGGATGCCGAGGACTTCGTGAACCTGGGGGCCTCCCGCCTGGGCACCAGCCGCATCGTCAAGGCCGTGAAGGGTCAGGAGGGCTCCGGCTATTGATGCCCCTTTCCACTGATGAATCATAAGGAGGAACCAAAGATGTCCACCCCTCACAACAGCGCCCGGCCGGGCGACTTTGCCAAAACCGTTTTGATGCCTGGTGATCCCCTTCGGGCCAAGTTCATTGCCGAGACCTTCCTCATGGACCCTAAACTGGTCAACAATGTCCGGGGCGTCCAGGGCTATACCGGCACCTACAAGGGCACGCCGGTGTCCGTCATGGCCTCCGGCATGGGGATGCCCTCCATCGGCATCTACTCCCATGAGCTCTTTCACGTCTACGATGTGGACAACATCATCCGCATCGGCTCCGCCGGCGCCATCTCTCCCAAGCTGAAGCTGCGGGACGTGGTGGCTGGCCAGGCTGCCTGTACCAACTCCAGCTACCCCGCCCAGTTCGGCCTCCGGGGCTCTTTTGCCCCTATCGCCGACTTTACGCTGCTGGAGACGGCGGTGGCAGTGGCCCGGCGGATGGGCGTGTCCATGCCCGTGGGTAACCTCTTCTCCTCCGACACCTTCTATGACGCCACCCAGCCCTCCACGGACTGGGGGAAGATGGGCGTGCTGGCGGTGGAGATGGAGGCGGCGGCCCTGTACTGCAACGCCGCGGAGGCGGGCAAGCGGGCCCTGGCCCTGTGCACCATCTCCGACAGCCTCATCACCGGGGAGGAGCTCCCGCCGGAGGAGCGGCAGAACACCTTCACCCAGATGATGGAGATCGCCCTGGAGGTGGCCGTGGAGATGGCCAAAAAATGAAGTCCCTTTCCGCATAGCGGATGAGACGGGGAAAAAGGCGGAGCGAGATACGCTCCGCCTTTTGTTTCAAGCGGAAAAATGCGAGAGATTATTAAGGAAATTTCACCAAAATTTAATCAAATTGTAAAAAAGACGGAAAAGAGATTGATGTTTTCCTAGGAAGTTGCTATAATGAGGCCAAGATCGGTCCCCGATCTGAATATTGGATGAAAGGATATGATTCCGATGAAGAAGTTATTCGCATTGGTTTTGGCTTTGGTCCTGTCCCTGTCCCTGGTGGCCTGCGGCAGCACCACGTCCGGCGGTTCCGCCACCGATCCCAGCACCCAGGAGCCCAGCGGCACGGTGAGCGCGGACGATATCCCCGATACCATGACCAGCTCCGACGGCAAGTATCAGGTGGCTTTCGTCACCGACGTGGGCCAGCTCAAGGACAAGTCCTTCAACCAGGGCACCTTTGACGGCGTCAAGCTCTATGCCAACGCCAACGGCCTGTCCTACAAGTACTATCAGCCTGCCAACGGCTCTGAGGCCACTGACGATGACCGTTATGACGCTATGAAGGCCGCTGTGGACGGCGGCGCCGAAGTGGTCGTGTGCGCCGGTTATCTGCAGGAGGCTGCTCTGCGCAAGGCGGCTCTGGAGTTCCCCGATACGCCTTTCGTGTTCATCGACGGCTATCCCATCCAGGAGAAGGCCACTGAGTATGACGAGGCTACCGGTGAGGCTCTGCCCAACGACAGCCCCATCCTGACCAATGTGGCCGGCATCTCCTTCCAGGAGGAGCAGGCTGGTTATCTGGCCGGTTATGCCGCTGTCAAGGATGGCTTCACCAAGCTGGGCTTCTCCGGCGGCGGCGGCGGCACCAACGATGCCTGCTGCCGGTTCGGCTACGGCTATGTCCAGGGCGCCAACGCTGCGGCTGAGGAAATGGATGTCACCGTTGATATGAACTACTCCTGGGAGTACGGCGCTACCTTCTCTGCTTCCACTGAGCTGCAGACCATGATCAACGGCTGGTATTCCAACGGCACGGAGATCGTCTTTGCCTGCGGCGGTGCCATGTTCCAGTCTATCGTCGCTGCCGCTTCTGCCAATGACGGTTATGTCATCGGCGTGGACGTGGATCAGTCCGGCGAGTCCGACTATGTTGTTACCTCTGCCATGAAGGGCCTGTCCGATGCCGTGCAGTGGGCCGTGGGCCACGTCTATGACGGCACCTTCTCTGAGATCGGCGGCACCGGTACCTCTCTGGGTGTGAAGGACAACGCTGTGGCTCTGCCCACCGCTGCGGATTCCTGGCGCTTTGAGACCTTCACTGTGGAGGAGTATGAGGCTCTGTATCAGCAGATGCTGGACGGCACTCTGGTGGTGGACAACGACTTCTCCAAGCTGGAGAGCACCGAGTGGTCCAACGTGAACCTGAACGTCATCTAAGTAAAGATCCCTTTCCGGGAGGAGACGCGTCTGCGTCTCCTCCTTTTTTGTGGTGCCCCGGGACGATTTTCTTGTGTTTTCTCCTCAAATCATATATAATAACCTCATCTACATGGAGAGGGCGGGATGAAGCTTATGGATACGCAGAACATCATTGAAATGCTTCATATCACCAAGGAATTCCCCGGTATCATTGCCAATGACGACATTACGCTCCAGCTTCGGCGGGGGGAGATCCATGCCCTGCTGGGGGAAAACGGCGCGGGAAAGTCCACGCTGATGAGCGTCTTGTTCGGCCTGTATCAGCCCGAAGCCGGTGAGATCAAGAAAAATGGTGAGGTAGTGAAGATCCATGACCCCAACGATGCCACGGCACTTGGCATCGGAATGGTCCATCAGCACTTCAAACTGATCGATGTATTTACTGTGCTGGACAACATCATTCTGGGGGCGGAGACCACCAAAATGGGCTTTTTGCAGAAGAAGGAGGCCCGGAAGAAGGTGGAGGCCCTGTCCGAGAAATACGGCCTCAAGGTGGATCTGGATGCCAAGGTGGAGGATATCACCGTGGGCATGCAGCAGCGGGTGGAGATCCTCAAGATGCTCTATCGGGACAATGAGATCCTGATCTTCGATGAGCCCACCGCTGTGCTTACGCCGCAGGAAATCGATGAGCTGATGGCTACGATGAAGGAATTTGCCAAAGAGGGCAAATCCATCCTGTTCATTTCCCATAAGCTCAATGAGATCATGGCAGTGGCTGACCGGGTCACGGTCCTGCGCAAGGGCAAGTGCATCGGTACGGTGGAGACCAAGGAAACGGACAAGCAGTCCCTGTCCAACATGATGGTGGGCCGTCCGGTGCAGCTGGAGGTGGTCAAGACGCCTGCCAAGCCCACCGATGTGGTGCTGGAGGTGGAAGGGCTGACGGTCCCCTCCAAGGGCCATAAGCGCAACGCCGTCAATGACGTGAGCTTTACGGTCCGGGCGGGCGAGATCGTGTGCATCGCCGGCATCGACGGCAACGGCCAAAGCGAGCTGGTCTATGGACTGACCGGTCTGGAAAAGTGTTCCGGCGGTAAAGTCACCCTTTGCGGACACGACATTTCCCATGCCTCCATCCGCCGCCGGGGCGGCAATATGAGCCATATCCCGGAGGACCGGCACAAGCACGGTCTGGTGCTGGACTTCACCCTGGAGCAGAATATGGTGCTCCAGCGGTTCCGTGAGCCCAGTTTTCAGCATCTGCATTTCATCAAGCAGGGCGCTGTGCGGGAGTATGCGGAAAAGCTCATCGAACAGTATGATGTCCGTTCCGGCCAGGGTCCCATCACCGTTGCCCGCAGTATGTCCGGCGGCAATCAGCAAAAGGCCATCATCGCCCGGGAAGTGGACCGGGAAAAGCCGCTGATCGTGGCGGTGCAGCCCACCCGCGGCCTGGACGTGGGTGCCATCGAATATATCCACAGCCAGCTGGTGGCGGAGCGTGACAAGGGCCGCGCGGTGCTGCTGGTCTCCCTGGAGCTGGACGAGGTCATGAGCCTCAGCGACCGGATCCTGGTGATGTATGAGGGCGAGATCGTGGGTGAGCTGGATCCCAAGGCCACCACGGTCCAGGAGCTGGGCCTGTATATGGCCGGCGCCAAGAGAATGACGAAAGAAGGTGATCCGGCGTGAAGCACAAGGGTTCCAATTTGCTGGAGAAGGACGGCACCAGAGCGGTGCTGGCCTCCCTGATCTCCATTCTCATCGGCCTGGTGGTGGGCGCCGTCATCATCCTGATCGTGGGCCTGTCCGACCCGGAGCTGGGTCTGTCCGGTGCCTGGGACGGTATCCGGCTGGTGTTCGGCGGCCTCTTTTCCACCGGCCGCAGCGCCTCGGGTACATTGACCTTTGGGTTCAATCCCACCAACGTGGGCAATATGCTCTTCCGGGCCACGCCGCTGATCCTCACGGGCCTTTCTGTGGCAGTGGCCTTTAAGACGGGCCTTTTCAACATCGGTGCGCCGGGTCAGTACCTGATGGGTACTGCGGCCACACTGATGCTGGCTCTTGGCATCCCCTCCAAGAGCGTGCCCGCCGGTCTGATTTGGATCATCGCCTTTTTGGGCGGCATCCTGGCCGGCGCCATTTGGGGCTGCATCCCGGGCCTGGTGAAGGCCTTCCTCAACATTAATGAGGTGCTGGCCTGCATCATGACCAACTGGATCGCCGCCAATCTGGTGACCTGGATGTTTGATGGCAGCAAATACCGCAACCTGGTGGAGAATACCAAGAGCGGTTATATCTACAAGACCTCCTTCAACGGTGTGCAGACGCCCAAGCTGGGCCTGGACAAGATTTTTCCCAACTCTCAGGTCAACGGCGGTATTCTGGTGGCCATTTTGATCGCTGTTTTGGTCTATGTTCTCATGAGCAAGACAACCTTGGGCTATGAGCTCAAGGCCTGCGGCGCCAACCGCCATGCTGCCCGTTATGCCGGCATCAACGACAAGCGCAACATCGTGCTGTCCATGGCCATTGCCGGAGCGCTCTCCGGTGCGGCGGCCTCTTTGTATTATCTGGCCGGCAACACGGAGTTTTTCTGGTCCACCTATCAGTCCCTGCCTGCCACTGGCTTCAACGGCATCCCTGTGGCGCTGCTGGCGGCCAGCAATCCCATCGCCGTCATCTTTACCGGCTGCTTCATGTCCATGCTGGACATCGTGGGTCTGCAGATGACCAATCTGACCGCCTATAATGAGTATATCACCGACGTTATCATCGCCGTCATCGTGTACCTGAGTGCCTTCTCCCTGGTCATCAAGATGGCCCTTGGCAAATGGGGCAAGCGCAAAGCGGCAGCCGAGAAGGAGACGGCTCCCGTGGTACCGCCGGATACCGGAGCGGCAGATGGGAAAGGAGGCGATGAGGGATGACATTTCTGATCCAACAGACACTGCTCTATGCTGTCCCTCTGATGATCGTGGCTCTGGCCGGTGTGTTTGCCGAGCGCAGCGGTATCATCAACCTGGCGCTGGAAGGTATCATGATCTTCGGCGCTTTCGTGGGTGTGCTCTTTGTGAACCTGACCCAGCAGGCGGGCACCTTTGACGCGGCCAAGGCTGCGGGCAACTGGGTGGCACTCCAGGGATTCATGCTGCTGGCCATGCTGGTAGCAGCTCTGATGGGCGCGGTCTTTTCCCTGCTGCTGAGCTTTGCCTCGGTGAATCTGAAGGCGGACCAGACCATCGGCGGCACCGCACTGAACCTGCTGGCTCCCGCCCTGGTCCTCTTCCTTATCCGTATCATTGCCAACCAGAATATTCTGCAGATGGCCACCGGTGACTCTGCCAGCTGGTTCATGATCAAAAAGAGCTTCTTTGGCTATGGCCGCAGCGATGAGATGGGCTTTTTCGGCTCCACCTTCATCGATAAGACCTATCTTGCCACCTACATCTGCATTTTGTTGTTCGTGGTGCTCTCCATCCTCCTCTATAAGACCCGCTTCGGCCTGCGGCTGCGCTCCTGCGGTGAAAATCCCCAGGCGGCCGATTCCCTGGGCATCAACGTCTATAAGATGCGTTATGCCGGTACCACCATCTCCGGCGCCTTGGCGGGCATGGGCGGCTTCGTCTATGCCCTGACCACCGCTAACTGCGCCTCCACCGGTGATGTGGCAGGCTTTGGCTTCCTGGCCCTGGCAGTCATGATCTTCGGCAACTGGAAGCCTCTGAATATTGCCGGCGCTGCGCTGATCTTCGGCTTGTTCAAGTGCATTGCTGCCTCCTATGCCAGTATCGATATTAACGGAGACGGCGTTTTCCTCCTCAAGGAGATCGGCATCAGTCCCCATTTCTACCGGATGCTGCCCTACCTCATCACCCTGATCGTCCTGGCCTTCACCTCCAAGAAGTCCCGGGCGCCCAAGGCAGAGGGTATCCCCTACGACAAGGGCCAGCGCTGAGGCGCGTATTCCTCACTTTCAAAGTCCCCGTGCCAAACGGCACGGGGACTTTTTATGCCTGCCCCAAGGCGACCAGCTCCCAGGCTAGGGCTGCGGAAAATAGACCCTGCAAAGCCTTCCCTAGCCAGTAGCTCCGGGTGGACAATCCGCTGCCTGAGAGCACAGACAGGGTCTGGCAGTGAACCGACAGCCCGCCCCAGCCCAAAAGGGCGGAGGCCAGAAGGAAGCCCGCCCGGTCAGCCGTGAGCCGGTTAGCCCCGTTGAAGAGCTCTACCGCTCCCACCAGGACATCCCCCAGATGGCCCGGCACCGCCCGCAAAGGCAGAAGCACCACCATAAAGAGCACCACAAAGGCGCACACCCCCAGTATGGACTGAAGTCCCGACTGGACCGCGCCCACCAGGGCACCGGACAACGACACCGGAGAGGGAGAAGCCGGGGCGGCGGAGGACTTGCGCGCCGTGCCCGGCCGGGGCACAGGCTGCCGGTCCAGACGGGCCAGCAGCATCCCCGTCAGAAGGGCGGAGAACACGTGAATGAGGTAGAGCCAGACCCCAGCCCGGCCGCTGTGGAATACGCCCCAGCCCAGGATACTAACGGCAAAGGCGGGGCTGCAGTTGTTGCAAAAGCCCAGCAGCCGCTCCGCCTCCTGCCGGGTGCACAGCCCTTGGCGGTACAGCTCTGCCGCTGTCCGGGCCCCCACCGGATAGCCACCCGCCAGCCCCAGTACCAACGCCGCCGCTCCGTTCCCCCCCACGTGGAAGAGGACCCGCATGAAGCCCTCCAGGGGACGGCCCAGGAACTGGGCAAAGCCCAGGGACACCAGAAGGGCCGAGACCACAAAGAAGGGAAAGAGGGAGGGGATCACCGATTGGGCGCACAGGGCCAGCCCCTCCTGCACTGCCTGGCGTACCGTGTCGGACCAGATCAGCAGCGCGGCCATGGCTCCCAACAGCACCAGAGAAAAAAAGAAGCGCCTTTTCACATGACATCACCTGGCTCACTCTATGCCGCCTCCCGGCCCTCCATGCCGGACACGCAAGTTTTTGCCTGTTGATGCATACCTTCAGGGTGCGGGGGACGAGAGCTTTGCCTGATGCTGGGGAGAAAACACCCTGACCGTTCCCGCCGACCCAAAGGGACGGAGCAGAGAAAAGCGGAGGAGCGGTGGATCTATGGAAAAGGGAAGACGGGAGAACGGAGTGCTGGCCCATGTGGCGGAGCTTTTTGATCTGCCGGCAGATGTGATCGCGGGACTGCCCCATCTGGAGATGATCGGAGGGCGGCAGCTGTTTTTGGAGCAGCACAAGGGGCTTCTTGCCTACAGTGACACGGCCATCGACATCAACACCGGCACTTTGGTGGTCCGGGTCCGGGGTACGGGCTTGCAGCTTCTGGCCATGACGGCGGAGGAGCTGCGGGTGGGCGGCACCATCGAGGCGGTGGAGTTTTTACGCTAGGTGCTGAAAAGACAGGGAAAGGAGTGGGACGATGCTGGAGCGATGGAGCCATCTTCTCCGGGGAGAGGTGACGCTGCGGGTGCACTGTGCCTTTCCCGAGCGGATGCTGAACCTGTGCGCCGCCCGGGGCATTGCCCTGTGGGATGTGACCTGGAAGGGGAAGGAGGAGTTCGCCTGCCGGCTGTCCCGGCGGGACCACCGGCGTCTGCGCCGGGCGGTGCGGGAGATGGACTGCGACCTGGAGGTGGAGGGGCGGGCAGGCGTGCCTTTCTTTCTGGGACGCATGCGGCGGAGAAAGATACTGGCCTGGGGTTTGGGGCTGTGCGCTGCCGGGTTGCTGCTGGGGTCCTTCTTCGTGCTGGATTTTGAGGTCCAGGGCAACTCCACCGTGACGGAAGAGGAGATCCTCCGCTCCCTGTCCAAAAACGGCGTCACACTGGGGACCTTCGGGCTGTCGGTGGACTCGGAGGACGTGCGCAACCACGTGCTGCTGGACATCCCGGAGCTGAGCTGGATCGCCGTCAATGTCTCCGGTTTTCGAGCCCACGTCCAGGTCCGGGAGCGGGTGGAAGTGCCTCCCATCGTCGACCGGACCACCCCCGCCAATATCGTGGCGGAGCGGGACGGCCTGGTGATCCGGATCCAGGCCCTGGAGGGGCATCAGCTGGTGCTGCCCGGAACCACCGTGGAGAAGGGGCAGCTGCTCATCTCCGGCGTGGAGGACCTGGACACCACCGGCGCCATGATCCTGGCGGGTACGGGAAAGGTCTGGGCCCGCACCTGGCGGGAGCTGACGGTGGAGATGCCCCTGGAGACGGTGCAGAAGGTCTATACCGGAAAGACTAAAAATAGGTTTGCCCTGGTTTTGGGAACAAAGCGGATAAAATTCTACGGAAAGGGTGGAAGCGAAGGGGAGATGTGTGATAAAATAATCAAAAGAACCACGCTGACCCTGCCGGGAGATCTGAAGCTGCCGGTGACCTGGGTGCAGGAGACCTGGAAGCCCTATACCTGTGAGACCGTGGACGTGACGCCCACCCAAGCGGAGGAGGCGGCCCGTGCATTGCTGCTGGCCCAGCTGTCGGAGGAGCTGGGAGAGGAGGGGACCATCTCCTCCGCCGTCTGTTCCTCTCAGGAGAAGGACGGCCGCCTGCGGGTCACCCTGAAGGCGGAGTGCGTGGAACAGATCGGTCGGGTGGAGGAGATCCCCACGGCGACCGAGGAAAGTACAACCGGGGAAGCGTCCCCTTGAGGAGTGCGGCATTTGGAACAGAGAATCAGCATCGACCGCCTGGAGCAGGCGGTCAACCTTTTCGGATCCTTCGATGAGAACATCCGCCTCATCGAAGAGGAGTTCTCCGTCACCGTGGTGAACCGGGACGGAGAATTGCGGGTCACCGGCGAGCCGGAGGACACCATGCTGGCGGTGAAGGCCATCAACGCCCTGCTGGCCCTCAGCGCCCGGGGCGAGCCCATCAATGAACAGAACGTGCGGTATGTGACGGGACTGTGCCGCCGGGGTCAGGAGGCCCAGATCGATGAGCTCACCGGCGGGGTATTGTGTATCAGCGCCAAGGGGCGGCCCATCAAACCCAAGACCATCGGACAGAAGAAGTATATCGAGTCGGTGCTGAAAAACACCGTCACCATCGGCGTAGGCCCCGCCGGTACCGGCAAGACCTACCTGGCGGTGGCCGCCGCTGTGGCGGCCTTCCGGGATAAGCAGGTCAACCGGATCATCCTCACCCGCCCGGCGGTGGAGGCTGGTGAGCGGCTGGGCTTTTTGCCCGGAGACCTGCAGAGTAAGGTGGATCCCTATCTGCGGCCGCTGTATGACGCCCTCTTTGATATGCTGGGAGCGGAGACCTACCAGAAGTATCTGGAGCGGGGCAACATCGAGGTGGCGCCTCTTGCCTATATGCGTGGCCGGACGTTGGACGACAGCTTCATCATTCTGGATGAGGCACAGAACACTTCCCGGGAGCAGATGAAGATGTTCCTGACCCGGCTGGGCTTTGGCTCCAAGATCGTCATCACCGGCGACGTGACCCAGATCGACCTGCCGCCGGACAAGGCCTCTGGACTGAAGGAGGCCATGCGAGTGCTTCGGAACGTGGAGGCCATCGGCATCTGCGAGCTGACGGACCAGGACGTGGTGCGCCATGTGATGGTCCAGCGGATCGTGAAGGCCTATGACGAGTTTTACAGCAAGAACAAGCGGGACAAGCGGTGAAGCTGTCCCCGCACCAAGAGAGGAACACGCGATGACCCATTTTTCCTGGTATGGATATGAAGTAGAAGTGGATGAGACGGCTACCCAGAACTGGTACGCCCAAGCAGAGGACTGGGGCTGCGAATGCGGCCACTGCCGCAACTTTCTGGCACTGGCCCGGGAGCGGCGGCTGCCGGAGGAGATCCTGGAGATCCTGGACGCCCTCCGCATCCCGCCCACAAAGGCCACCTATGTGTGCGAGCTGTACCACGACGAGGACTGGGCGGAAAAAGGGCTGCTCTATCAATTATCCTGGCGTGTGGCCGGGAAGATGCTGGACAAGCCCGCTGGGAAGGACGCTGGTCCCGACTGGGGGCCCCTTGTGAAGCGCCCCTGGGGAAGCTGGAACTTGGGCCATGAGGAATACCCCTATGGCGCGCCGGACTTTCCACAGCCCCACTTTGATCTGGGGTGTGAGATGTATCTGCCTTGGGTGCTGGAGGAGTCCATCGATTGAAACGGAGGAATGACGTCATGGCAAAACGACACTATATCCCGGTGACGGCGGAGGTGCCCGGGGCCTCCAGCGAGCGCAACTGCGCCCTCATCCGCAAGACCATCCGCACGGTACTGGAGCTGGAGGGGGTGACAGTGCCCTGTGAGGTGGATGTAAGCCTCACCGACGACGAGCACATCCACCAGATCAACCGGGAAATGCGCCAGGTGGACCGGCCCACGGACGTTTTGAGTTTTCCGGCCTTTGATTTTGTCCCCGGCCAGCCGCCGACGGAGGCGGACGAGGACCTGGTGGACCCGGCCACGGGCCTGGTGCCTCTGGGGGACATGGTGATCTCCATGGAGCGTGTGGCGGCTCAGGCCAAGGAGTACGGACACTCGGGCCGCCGGGAGCTTGCCTATCTGGTGGCCCACTCGGTGCTCCACCTGCTGGGCTATGACCACATGGACGAGGGCCCTCAGAAGGCTCTTATGCGTCAGCATGAGGAGGCCGCCATGGAGTTTCTGGAGCTGGGCCGATGACAGAAAAGACACTGCGCCGGTGCCGGTGGGTGGACGAGAGCGATCCCATCTATGTGGCCTATCATGACAAGGAGTGGGGCGTGCCGGTCCATGAGGACCGCAGGCTCTTTGAGCTTCTGGTGCTGGAGACCTTTCAGGCGGGCCTTTCCTGGCGGACGGTGCTCCACAAGCGGGAGAATTTCCGGACCGCCCTGGACGGATTTGACCCGGCACGGGTGGCCGCCTATGATGAGGCAAAGCTTGAGGCCCTGATGGCCGATCCGGGGATCATCCGCAACCGGGCAAAGCTCCGGGCCGCCGTGGTCAACGCCCGGGTGTTTTTGGAGATCCAGGCCCAGTGGGGCAGCTTTGACGCCTACCTCTGGTCCTTTACAAACGGCCGGGTGATCCGCCGCACCGACGGCCAGCATCCTGCCCGGACAGAGCTGTCCGACCGGGTGTCCCGGGATCTCAAACGCCGGGGCATGGCCTTTGTGGGCTCCGTCACCATCTATTCCTACCTCCAGGCCGCCGGCGTGGTGGATGACCACGAGCCGGAGTGCTTTTTGTATCGGGGAGAGGAAGAATAAGGACACCTTTTGGAGCAAAAACACAAAAAATCCTTGCTTTTTGCAAAGAAATATTATATTTTAGAAAAGCGGCATTTTCCGCGCCTGAGGGAAATAGTCTCCTGCGTCCCACCCGGCTGCCGCCGTGCGGGGACCCCGCATGGTTGCATTTCCTCGGGGCAAGTGAATTGCCCCTGCGGCAAGGTCAGCGGAGCGGACGCTTGTACGCGCCTTTGGCGCGGCTATTGGGCCGTGAAGAATAGCTCAAGAAAGTTGAGGATCATCTGTTATGAACATTACGAAAACCGCTATGGTCACCGTCTGCGGGCGGCCCAATGTGGGCAAGTCCAGCCTGACCAACGCCCTGGTGGGCGAGAAGATCGCCATCGTCTCCAACAAGCCCCAGACCACCCGCAACCGCATTTACGGCGTGGTGAACCGGGACGACACCCAGTATGTGCTGCTGGACACCCCGGGCCTCCACAAGGCCCGCACCCGGCTGGGAGACTATATGGTCAAGGTGGTCAACGCCTCCCTGGCGGAGGTGGATTGCGCGCTGCTGCTGGTGGAGCCCATCGCCCATGTAGGAATTCCGGAGGAGACTCTCATCGCCCGCATCCGGGAGGAGAAGATCCCCGCCATTTTGTGCGTCAACAAGATCGACACGGTCAAGAAGGAGGACCTGCTGGCGGTGATCGCCGCTTACAGCCAGGCCTATCCCGACTTCGCCGCCATCGTGCCCATCTCTGCCCGCACCGGGGACGGCCTGGACGACCTGGTGGCGGAGATGCACCGGTTTGCTGCTCCCGGCCCCCAGCTGTTCCCCGAGGATATGACCACCGACCAGCCTGAGCGGCAGGTGGTGGCGGAGCTGGTGCGGGAGAAGCTGCTGCTGTGCCTGGACAAGGAGATCCCCCACGGCACCGCGGTGGAGGTCACCAAGTTCTCCGAGCGGGACAACGAGATCATCGATGTGGATGTGACCATCTACTGTGAGAAGGCCAGCCACAAGGGCATCATCATCGGCAAGCAGGGTGCCATGCTCAAAAAGATCAGCACCCTGGCCCGGCAGGATATCGAGAAGTTCATGGGCACCAAGGTGTACCTGGAAACCTGGGTGAAGGTCAAAGAGAACTGGCGGGACAACCCGGCATCCATTCGAAACTTCGGTTACGAGGAGTAAGCGGGGGGGGCAAGCGCCCGGCCTGGTGCCGGTTCTCCGGCGCGAAGCGCCTTTCGTCCTGTTGGACGTCAAGCGTTTTGCGGAGCAAAACCTTGAACCCGGCGGGCTTTGCCCGCCGGGTTTCGTGAAAATTCGGGGTCCCCGGCGGGCAATGGCCCGTTGGGGCCGAACTGGCGGGATGACCCGGCATCCATTCGAAACTTCGGTTACGAGGAGTAAGCGGGGGGGGGCAAGCGCCCGGCCTGGTGCCGGTTCTCCGGCGCGAAGCGCCTTTCGCCTCTTAAAGAAGGTCTCATAGAGTTTGCGCCG